>JAKUOW010000084.1 GCA_022451045.1 Pirellulales bacterium
AGTGCTGGATTTTAGTTCTACCGTTGAAATCAAAACGGATCTCCTTGAAGTGACGTTTATTCGTGTCGAATCAAGCAACAAAAAGGTCTATCAACTGACCAGTAATCGATAAAAGTTAAATAACTGCAATTGCAGTATTAAGCGTGATTAGCGGCAGGATATATCATTTGGTGTGATTCGTGCTGGAATTCAGTTGCAACCAGAGGTGGGTGTCGGCTTTAATTCCGACCAATTGTTGCGTGCCTTGGTGGGCGGTTTATGGTTTCCATACCGCTACTTCCGTGTAGAATTCTCCGTCAGATCAAACACAGCATCCAATTTGCCGTGCCATTCAGATTGGCTATCACATGTGAAATCGTCAATCCGTGAATCCAGCAGGTTCAGCAATTCAGTGCCATGTTTTCCCTATATGAAGCATAAAATGCCATCAAGGGCCAACCCAGCAATTAATTGCCTGAGCTAACACTAAACAAAAACAGAACCACATTCAAGTTGAACACCCCCCACTCGAGTGTGTTTATTACTGATCTACCGATCTGAATTAGTCATTTTTATTTTGCAAGTCTGGATCGGCAAATAGACTCCGCACTCAGCATCAATGGCAAACAGCACTCGCCCAAAAGGGTCGCAAGTATGTAAAGGACAATAACAGCACTGGAAAGTTAAATTCCCAACTGCCATCGATCATGGAGGTAGGTCAAAAAAGGTCTATAAAAGTACTGTTTTATTGAGCTTAGGTTTGTTGACCTACTGCTCCGGAAAGGATAAATTAACCGGCTTCAAGCGGTATTTAAAATCGGTAATTCAGGTAAACTCTGCAAACAAATAACACGGGACTTTGCGAGATTGGTAAACTCCTTATTAGCTAAGGAGTTACGTCCAAAAAGACGGGAAGTTTCAACAGCAGTGAATATCATTGAATACTGATCGTGAATTTTTTCACAAATGAATACCACACCCCCAAACACTGGTGGCTCAAAGAGTAGTCGACATGCAATAGCAGAAGGCTACATGTGGGCAACCCGTATTACAACAATTGCTATCGAGATGGTGGCTCCTGGACTAGGAGGCATGTGGCTGGATAAGCGATACGATACGAATGTATGGGGCACTGTCGGTTGGATCCTTGGTCCGATTGTTGGGATTTATCATTTGATTCAGATTGCCGTAAAGGAAGCTGGAACAGGTGGTTCTCAATCCAAACGGGAGGGCAAACCTTGACTACTGAAGAAGAAGAAAAGGCAGATCAAGCGGCAATAACTGTTGGAGACTCTCTGGGAAAGTCAGCATTAAAGCTGACCTTAATCCTAGTGGTTGCCACACTCGGATGCGTCTGGTGGGGCAATCGGGCTTCCGGCACTGATGGCGTGAAAGCAGCTGCAATTGCAGGTTTGTTATGTTGGCTCGGAGCGATTCTGGCGTTGATGATAACAAGTCGATTTGCAGGCGGAACTAACGCTTCATCAGGTATTTTAGTAGGTTCGGCACTGCGGACAGGAATTCCGCTGATTGGAATCGCATTTTTGCACTTCAATGCCCGCGACCTTAGAGATGCCAACATTGCATATTTCGGGGTAGGGTTGTTCCTAATCTCGCTTGCAACTGAAACATACGTAGCCATTAACATCCTTAAACAAGCTTCCAAGACAACCGAGGCGAACTGATACATGGCCGACCCGATATTTCATATCAAGGATGCATACTTTTTCGAGGTCCCGCGTTTTCTCTACCCATCAGGCCGGGAAAACGCCAAGGATTTTCCAAACGTATGGGTCAAGCTAGACAAAGACTTCCAAGACCAGCAAGCTCGCGAAATTCAGGAAGAGTACACTGGGTCAGCGGAACTACCTTCTATAGAAGACTGGCACCATTGGCAGCATGCTGGCAACAGCCATGCGAATTTTGCAGCACCATATTACCAGTACGTAGAGTCGCTGGAGCATCCCCCTGAAGATCAGGCTTGGAAAACAGTCGTTGCCGAGCACTCCTCAGCAGAATACATCGAGAGCTATAAAGAGTCCGCCACCTGGAATGCCGAGAAGATTGAGGATTACAATTTTCACCTGTCCGGCAAAATCTTAATTCCACAACCCTTTGGTACACTGCGGAACCTGCACGAACAGGAATCCGGTTTTGCGATCTCCAAGTTCATGGTGATTGAGGTGTTTCTGGCTGTATTACTGCTATTTGTATTCGGTCGGTTAAGCAAAAAGGTTCGCAACGGCGAGCCTGTAAAAGGCAAGCTCGCAAACTTTTGTGAATCATTCCTGCTCTTTATCCGAGATGATGTAGCAAGACCTTCCATTGGTAGCGACGCTGATTTTCACCATGGACACGATGACCATGGTGACGATGGCCATCACGATCATGGCCCTCCCACCTATCACATTGCCGACAGAATTACCCCGATTTTGTGGACACTGTTCCTATTCATTCTCGGCTGCAACCTCACTGGCATGATTCCATGGGTTAGTTCACCGACTGGCGTATTAGCTGTAACAGCTGCCCTGGCAACTGGCACGTTTGTCACGACGGTGATTGCCGGATCGATTATGCATAAGCCGATTGGCTTCTGGTTAAATCAGATTCCGTCTATGGAACTCAGTTTTGTCCTTGCCCTGATCATCAAACCGATGCTGTGGGTCATAGAAGTTGCTGGACTATTTATAAAGCACGGCGTGCTGGCCGTTCGTTTATTAGCAAACCTTGTTGCCGGCCACTTGGTGTTACTATCCCTTATGGGGCTAGGCATGGCGGCTGCAAACCTTGGTGCTGGCGGATACTACTCGATTGCCGGAGTTTCGATAATCGGATCAACTGCCCTTAGTTGCCTGGAATTATTTGTAGCATTCCTTCAAGCGTACGTATTCACACTACTTTCGGCACTATTTATCGGCGCCGCTATGCACCACCACTAAGCTACGGCCACACGACTTACAAATACATTTAAACAACACGATTAAGTTAAACGAACTTGTTCGCATCCCTTGAGGTGAAAACAGTGAAAAACAACCGTCTTTCATTTTCATTTTTGATACTTGCAGTCACAGTATTTGCAATTCATCAAAGCGGAATCTCCACTCATGCTGCCGACGCAGATGCTGGCTCTGAAGCACACGCTGAGGACGGACATGGCCACGACGGACACGATGATGAGCATGCAGCAGACAGCCACGGTGATGACGGTCATGGCGATAGCCATGGCGGCGGTCACGGTCACGACGAGTCGAATCTCGTGCACGGTAATGCATCAACTGGGCTGAAGGACATACTTGAATTTAAACCTGATCTGGCTGTTTTTTCACTTCTCGTGTTTACCTTGCTGGTATTGGCACTGTGGAAATTCGCATTTGGTCCGATTATCAGCGGTCTGAATGCTCGCGAGCAGAACATTCAATCTCAAATTGCAACGGCAAAGGAAGCCGCTGGAAAAGCTGAGGCGATGCTTGCAGATTACGAAGCTAAACTGGCAAACGCTGCAAACGAAGCGAATGAAATCGTGGCGGAAGGCCGTCGGGATGCTGAAACAACACGCGATCGCATCGTGGCAGAAGCAGAAGAAGCAGCACAACGAGAAAAAGAACGGGCGATCAATGAGATCGAGATTGCCAAGAATGCCGCACTACAAGCCGTTGCAGAACAGGCAACCGATATGGCAGTGGGACTGGCAGGCGATATCATCGGATCAGAACTTGACCGCGATGACCACGAACAGTTGATCCAACAGGCATTAAGCAACCTGGATGGCTAAGTTGGAATAGCTAATCGCTTGATAAAATCGACCAATAAAATACCTTAACGCATTCAAAACAGATCATGTCAGACGAACAACGACACGAAACAGTATTAGACATTGGCCACCAACAGTTGGGTGAAGTCTACGCGAATGCACTTATCGGTGCTGCAGATGCAGATCCAACAACAGAAGCACAAGCGGTTGTCGAGGAATTGCAGGCTTTCGTGAGTGAAGTACTTAACAAGGTCGACGGTCTTGAAAACACGCTTGCTTCACGTCGCGTATCGCATGAAGTAAAGGAGTCACTGCTTGACAAAGCCATTGGCACAAGTGCTTCAAAAGTGACTCTAAACTTCCTAAAAGTTGTCTCTAAACATGAACGCATGGACACCCTGCGATCCATCAGTGCAGCGGCACACAAACAGCTCAATGCCCAACACGGTCGCATTGCTGTGACGGTCACAACGGCAGACGCAGTGGACGGCACTGCCCTTGAAAACATCCAATCCAAATTGGAAGAAAAACTAGGTTCAAAGGTCGACATCCAAGCGAAGGTCGACCCAACACTTATCGGAGGCACGGTTATTCGTGTCGGTGACACGCTTTATGATGGAAGCGTAGCAAACCGGCTAAAGAAAATCCGTTCCTCGGCAAAGGAAAACACCATTCGTCAGATCCGCCTGGAAACAGAACGATTTACAGCAGCTCAATAAGCTGTTCACTAAACGATTTGTACCGGTTGTGGATCGGTGATTTATTAACGATTAAAGGACAAGTTCATGAAATTCAACGCTGACGAAATCGCATCAGTCCTGCAGCAGGAAATCTCGCAGTACGAAAGCCAAGTCGACGTTCGTGAAGTCGGTACAGTTTTGGAAGTCGGTGATGGTATCGCCCGGGTCTACGGACTCTCGGGCGTCCGAGCTGGCGAAATGGTTGAATTCCCTGGTGGAATTCATGGTTTGGCATTTAACCTGGAAGAAAACAGTGTTGGTGTCATCATTCTTGGTGACTACCTGCAGATTAAAGAAGGCGACGAAGTCCACGCACTTAACCGTCTTCTGTCGGTACCGGTTGGAGACGCAGTAATCGGCCGAGTGCTTGATGCTCTTGGTAATCCAATCGATGGCAAGGGACCAGTAAACTCTACTGAGACTCGCGTTGTGGAAGCAACCGCACCTGGCATCGCTGCACGACAGCCTGTTCATGAACCTCTGCAAACCGGCTTGAAAGCAGTCGACTCGATGACTCCGATCGGTCGTGGCCAGCGTGAATTGATCATCGGTGACCGAAAAACCGGTAAAACTACGATCGCCATTGACACGATTCTGAATCAAAAGGATTCGGGTGTAAAATGCTTCTACGTGGCCGTTGGTCAAAAAGACTCCTCGGTCGCAGGTATCATTAGCACGCTCGAAGAATACGGTGCAATGGACTACACGACGGTCATCGTCGCCGGTTCAAGTGCCCCTGCTCCACTTCAGTACATTGCACCTTACTCAGGCACATCGATGGCTGAGTACTTTATGTATCGAGGTGAGCACACCTTGATCGTATACGATGATCTATCCAAGCAGGCTAATGCATACCGCGAACTTTCACTGCTCATGCGACGCCCGCCAGGTCGTGAAGCATTTCCCGGTGACGTGTTCTTCTGTCACAGTCGCTTGCTTGAGCGATCCAGCAAGCTGAGTGCTGAACTTGGTGGCGGATCCCTCACATCACTTCCAATTATCGAGACACTCGAAGGTGAAGTTTCCGCTTATATCCCCACCAACGTGATCTCCATCACTGATGGCCAGATCTACCTGCAACCTGACCTGTTCTTCTCAGGAATTCGACCAGCTATGAATGCTGGTGTTTCCGTTTCGCGAGTGGGTGGTGCAGCTCAGATCAAGGCAATGAAAGGTGTTGCCGGTGGTTTGCGACTTGACCTTGCAGCATTCCGTGAACTTGAAGCGTTTGCACAGCTAGGGACGGATCTCGATCCTGCGACGCAAGCGCAATTAGACCGTGGTTACCGCATGGTTGAATTGCTGAAACAAAACCAATTCAGTCCAATGCCCGTCGCCGAGCAGGTTGTCATGATCTACGCTGGTACCAAGGGACATCTGGACAGCGTACCGATCAACGACGTCGCTCAATGGGAAGCTGACTTCCTGGAATTCATTCGCGATCAAAAGAGCGAAATTCTCTCTGGAATTACCGAATCTGGTGATATCAGCGATGATTTAGAACAACAGTTACTTGGTGCCATTGACGAATTCAACCGACTACAAGACGGAATCGAAGCTGCTGAAGAGGCAAGCGATGAAGCAGCGGAAGCTGACGAAGCGCCCGTGGAAGAAGCGGTTAATGAAGCAAGTGATACCTCCGGGGCTGACGCCGATGACGGTGCTGATGAAGGCACTGATGATGACGTGGTAGCAGACGCAGACGATGATGAGTCGAACGCTGAAGAATCCGACGACGAATAAACAGTAAACAGGAATCCAAGCTATGGCAAACGCCAGGGCATTAGATAAACGACGCAAGTCCGTTCGCAATATCAAGAAGATTACGCGCACGATGGAACTCATCGCCACCGCACGCTTCAAGAAAGCGATGGATCGTGCTATGGCTTCTACCGAGTACACACGCCGTATCACTCAGGTCGTAACGGATCTGGCCAATAGCGGGACGGAAGTTAAACATCCACTGCTTGAAGGTCGCGATTCCACGGAGAATGCGGCACTCGTCGTACTCTCGGCAAATCGCGGGCTTTGCGGTGGCTACAACGGAAATGTTGTGCGAACAGGACAACAACGCCTAGATGAACTCAAGGACACCTACGCGAACGTGAAGCTTGTTGTCTCCGGAAAACGCGGATTAGCGAATTTTAAATTCCGCGGCATTGAAGTACATGAAGGTTACCTTCATTTTGAAGATAAACCTGCATTTGACGAAGTCGAGCCCATCGCCAACGAATTCCTTGCTGACTTCATTTCCGGAAAACTCGATCGGCTTGACGTAGCCTATACAAAATTCATTTCCAGCGCGAAGCAGCAAGCTGTTGTAGAAACACTTTTGCCGCTCGGTTCACTGGATGATGATGATTCAGAAGATACAGGCGGCGCGAACAACGATTATGAATTCATGCCATCTGCAGAAAGCATTCTCGAAGAGGTCGTTCCGGCAAGCTTCAGAGTTAAGCTATTCAAGTGTTTTCTCGATGCGGCAGTCAGCGAGCAGATTGCACGTATGGTTGCGATGAAAAATGCAACCGAAAATGCTGAAGATATGATCAAGAACCTTTCAATGACATACAACCGTGCCCGTCAGGCTCAGATTACCAACGAAATTATGGAAATCATCGGCGGTGTTGAGGCACTTAATAACTAGTATTCAAACAAATCACAAACAGGTAAATCCTTTAAGAGTAATATCATGGCAACAGCTACTCAGAACACTGGTCGCATCACGCAAGTAATCGGCTCCACGTTCGACGCGGAGTTTCCAGAAGACGGCCTGCCGGCTATTTACAACGCGGTAAAAATCCAAAA
Source organism: Pirellulales bacterium (assembly GCA_022451045.1). Lineage (GTDB taxonomy): Bacteria > Planctomycetota > Planctomycetia > Pirellulales > Pirellulaceae > UBA11883. The sequence goes on from JAKUOW010000084.1 coordinate 7,279, forward strand.
CGATGATGGCGACATCAAGATAGACCTTACTGGTGAAATCCAACAGCATCTCGGCGGTGGTCGCGTGCGTTGTGTTGCACTAGGTTCCACAGACGGTTTGCTACGTGGACTGGAATGTGTCGATACCGGTGCACCGGTATCAGTCCCGGTTGGTGAAGAGACTCTCGGTCGTGTATTCAACCTGCTGGGCGAACCTGTTGATGGCCGTGGTGATGTGAATACAGATGAAAGACGACCTATTCATCGCGATGCACCACTGGTGACTGAATTGTCGACTAGCACGGAATTGTTTGAAACCGGAATTAAGGTTATCGATCTGCTTACACCGTTTGTTCGTGGTGGTAAAGCTGGTCTGTTCGGTGGTGCTGGTCTTGGTAAGACCGTGATCCTCACCGAATTGATTGCTCGTATCGCGAGTGCTCATGGTGGTTACTCCGTGTTTGCTGGTGTGGGCGAGCGTACACGTGAAGGGACAGACCTGTGGCTTGAAATGCAGGAAGCCAAAATTGGTGACACCGGACGCAGCGTTATTGAACAAACCTGTATGGTCTTCGGTCAAATGAACGAGCCGCCAGGAGCACGTCTTCGTGTTGCCCTGTCAGCACTAACCATGGCTGAATTCTTCCGTGATTCTACTGGTAAAGATACGCTGTTGTTTGTGGATAATATCTTCCGTTTCTCACAGGCTGGTAGTGAAGTATCCGCACTTCTCGGGCGTATGCCTTCAGCTGTGGGTTACCAGCCTACGCTGGCAACCGAAATGGGTGGATTGCAGGAAAGAATTACGTCAACCAAAAGCGGTGCAATCACGTCCGTCCAGGCTGTGTATGTTCCTGCTGACGATCCAACAGATCCAGCACCAGCAACAGCGTTTGGTAATCTTGACGCATTCCTATATCTGGAACGATCGATTTCCTCCAAGGGTATTTACCCTGCTGTAGATCCGCTGGCATCCTCAAGTCGTATTCTGGATCCACAATACGTCGGAGACCGCCACTACACGATCGCACGTCGTGTTCAGACGATCTTGCAGCGATATCGTGAACTGCAGGACATCATCGCCATCCTCGGTGTTGATGAGTTGAGTGAAGAAGACAAAACAGTAGTACATCGAGCACGTCGTATCGAACGATTCCTCTCGCAACCATTCCTAGTGGCTGAAGTGTTCACCGGTAAGCCTGGTGAAATCACACCACTTGAAGATACGCTACGCAGCTTTGAAGACATTTGCGATGGTAAGTATGATCATCTGCCAGAGTCAGCGTTCATGTACGTTGGTTCTGTTGATCAGGCTGAAGAGCAAGCCCGGAAGATGGAACAGGAGAGCTAGTTAATGGCTGGAATTAACTGCGTTGTTGTTACCCCTGAAGAAACGGCTCTCGAACAGGAAGTCGATAGTATCGTCGTTCCGCTATTCGATGGTTCCAAGGGCATTCAGCATAACCACGCACCCATGATCGGACGTTTGGGAGCAGGCGAATTGAAGCTGTCTGCTGCTGGAAGTGTCCAACGTTTCTTCCTTGAAGGTGGATTCGTACAGGTGCTTGATAATACCGTCACCGTACTTACCGGACAGGCTGTTGAAGCCGAAACCCTAAACGTTGATGAAATCCAATCACAACTGGATGAACTCAATTCCAAGGGGCCGGCTGTTGGTGACGAGCAGGAGTTACGTGCACAGCAGGTTTCATCCCTTCGTGTTCAGCGACGCCTTGCACGGCAAAACAGCTAATAACCGCTCACCATATCGAGTCGCGATATCATCGCGAATAGATCGGGCGTGAAGCAATGCAATACCGCGAAAAACTCGTCGGCCCACTCATCCTGACGCTTTCGCTTGGTTTCCTATTTGCTCCGGCCTTGATTAAATCAGAAGCCCCGGTCTTTCGAGACACGGGGCATTTTTATTATCCATCGATGAAGTGGGAAAAGGAGCAGTGGTTATCTGGTGAAGTTCCTTTATGGAATCAGCTTGAAAATTTCGGTCGCCCATACCTTGCGGATGGAAGTTCGAGTGTATTCTACCCTGGAAAACTTCTGCTCTTTCTACCGCTGAAGTACGTTTCCATCTTTACGCTTTACATAGTGCTGCACTTCGTCATTGCAGCATTTGGAAGCTACTGGTGTGGCAAACGCATCTCAGGGTCGTCACACGGCGGTCTAATTGCATGTATCAGCTACACGCTCGGCGGATGTCTTTTATCACTGCATTGCAACTTAATCTACCTCGTCGGGGCATCCTGGCTGCCTTGGGCCATTTCTGCGGCGTTTACATTACACCAGCTTCCTACGATTCGCTCCTCAGCGAGATTTGCAGTTCCGTTATCTCTAATGACTTTAGGTGGAGACCCACAACTTGCTTTGCATGTCTTGATGATTTATTCCTTGATATGCCTAGTTGCAAAAGATACGTTGATCAAATTTGAAGTCACCGCCTCCTCTGAAATCGTGCAGACGCGACCACGGTTAATCAGCCTGCTTTACGTGCTTCCAGCAATCGTATTGACCGCAGGTCTCTCAGCGATTCAGGTGCTGCCATCGTATGAATGGACACAGGAGGCTGAAAGAAAGAGCCGGGTGGAACCGGTATCACTGTGGGATTTACACCATTTTCCGGAAAGTGATGTTTCACTGCTACAAAATGACAATATGCGCACACGTGCGAGTGGACTGTTGGGGCAGCCGCGTCCTGGTACACATGGTGAAAAGATTTACGACTTCAGTATTGCACCGTGGCAATTTGCAGAACTCATTTGGCCAAACGTCACAGGGCAACTCTACCCTGTCCCGAGACGATGGACATCGCGCATTCAGGATGATACCCGTATTTGGTATCCCTCTATTTACGCAGGCTTAATTCCGCTTGTCCTAGCTGTTTGTGGTCTATCGTTTCGACGTAAACGAAAGCAACCTCTGCAGCGCACACTAACCCTTGCACTTATTTTCGTCATACTGGCAAGCCTTGGCTATTTTGGCATCGGCTGGATCACTCATCAAGTCCGCCAACTGATTACGATGGGGAATCCAGATAACAGCGGTCCAACTATTGGGTCTCAGGTTGGCGGATTGTATTGGTTCCTTACACTCTTCATCCCTGGCTACGGCGAATTTCGATATCCCGGCAAATGGTTTGTAATAGCCTCACTGCTGATTGCACTTTTAGCAGCGGTCACGTTTACAAGGACCCGCGTTAAGGAATCCAGAGGATTCCAAATTATCACCAAAGTCGTGTTGATAGTGAGCAGCGTAATATTAGTCGCCACATTTGCAGTACAAGACAAGATCCAAGCATGGCTTGCTCGCTCCCCCGTTGATCTATTTCTAGGACCGTTATCAGTCGATGGTGCCATTGCTGATATGCGTTGGGGACTATTGCAAGCTGCAATCATCTCAGTTGCTATGCTTATTGCACTCAGATTTTATAAACACCGCACGACAATCTTTATATTCATCCTTGCCGCAGATCTTCTGTTTGCGAATTCATGGATACTCAGATTTGCAGACATCGAATCACAGGAATCGGTTAGTCCATTCACCCCGGAATTGTTAACGCGGCAGAGCACTAATGAAGGCAAACCAATACACCGTATTTCGCGATCTCAATTGCGTCGCTGGATGCCCGACGCATGGCGAGAAACGAGCAGCCTAGAGCGTCTTACCGATAGTGCGATTTGGGAAAGGCAAGTCCTGAAGCCACGAACCCATTTTCAATCCGATATTGGCGTGCTGGAATCTGAAACAAGTATAAGAAATGCACATGTTCAATCTGTTTTACATGTATTACGACGGCATGGTGACAGGCGGACCGATGGTATCGCTGAGCCTGATCCATCTGCCTTACAACAGTTAGGTATCGAGTTTATGCTCATCTCGCCCAATCATCTCCCATCTATTGGGAAGGCCGTTGAGAACGTTCCGATGCCTTACTATTCAAGGCTTTGGCAACTTCCAGATCCACAGAAATTCGCCTATCACGTATCGAAGGCAACGCTGCTCGCCTCGATAGACGTCCATCGTCTGGATGAATTATTACTTCGTAGTGAAGACGTATATTACCCAGAAGGCCTGTTACGGGATTTTTCAACAGAAGTGGTAATTGAAACTCTCGATGAGCGGTTACCGCTTCACTTTGAATCAGCTGACGCTTTGGCAACCGCAAAAGAGCCAGTTGTTCAGGTTGAATCTGTTACCAATAGCGAGATTAGACTGACAGTAGAATCCGACGCCCCGCACTATGTGGTGGTGAATCAGCTCTTTAATTCCGGTTGGCATGCAACTGCGACAGGCTCAGCTCCACCTGATATTACCGACGATGTTAAAAGCAACGAGACCACATCGGATGCAAATCAAGAGTCTGAGAGCTTTGAACTACCAATTCATCGTGCCAATAGGATCGTACAGGCAATGCATGTTCCAGCTGGTAACTGGGAAATCACAATGCGGTACACTCCACAGTCGTTCGAGCTAGGCCGTTGGATTTCGTTATGTAGCATTGTACTGCTGTTCTTTGTGTTAACCGTGCATAAAGGAAGCAAACGCGGTTCCTGACATCATGGAACACACTCTTGCACATTTTCGATCTCAACGTAGGCTATAGGTATAGGAAGTGTGACATGAGAATAAACACCTACCACAATATCTGCGACTGCCTCTGTATCTGTCCGGTATAGCCGGACAGATTCTACTTGCGGCCTGAATTACTATTCGCCGCAATTCAATCGCTCAGCATATAAGAGCGAAACTCCACTTCAACGTTCAGAGAGCAAACCATGTCACCACAAGAAGAAAACAAACGTCATTTACCGGAAATCACTGACGCAATCGTTAAAACGTATCGTGATGTCGGGACGATTAATCATCTTGAGCACAGCCCTCTACCCCGCTACGAAGAGATCATCTCGGTGCTCGAAGATCTCAAAGAAATCCTTTTCCCAGGGTATCGAAAGCGTGAACAGCTAGACTTCAGTAACGTTGGATTTTACATCGGCGACCTGATGGGCAGCGTATATGAGCGGCTATCTGTACAGATAGCCCGTGCGATTGAACATGAGCAACGTGTCGTCGACGACGCAGAGTCCGACGTTGATAACAGTCAGCATGCGGCTGACATCACTATCGAGTTACTCCAGCAGATCCCGGAAATTCGACGGATACTTGCCACAGATGTGCAGGCGGCATTTGATGGTGACCCGGCCTGCAAAAGCCTCGACGAAGTAATCTTCTGCTATCCGGGCCTTGATGCCATAACCGTCCACCGGATAGCACATGAATTGTACAAACGCGGGGTCCCGTTCATTCCACGCATGATGGCTGAGTGGTCACACAAAGAAACGGGAATTGACATCCATCCGGGCGCTCAAATCGATGAGTCGTTTTTCATCGATCACGGAACCGGTGTGGTGATTGGTGAAACCACCGTGATTGGGAAACATGTCAAGATCTATCAAGGTGTAACGCTCGGTGCACTGAGCTTTCCGACAGACGCAGATGGCAATATCATCAGAAACATGAAGCGTCATCCGACAATAGAAGACAATGTCGTTATCTACGCCAGTTCCACCATACTTGGCGGTGATACGGTGATTGGAAACAACAGCGTTATTGGTTCGAGTGTATGGTTAACCCGTAGCGTGGCTCCACATACGACGGTTACGATCGAAACACCGAATTTAAAAATGCGAGCCGATATTCGACAAGCCGTCAGCGAAGATTCACAGTTCACTATTTGAACTAAAGATTAAAGATAAAAAAGTTGTTACTGAGCAACGGACGCGGGAACTCGTTATCCGCTGCTGATTAACAGACTACTCTTCTTCTTCCTCTTCATCGAGCTGGGATTTGGCAATTACATCCTGCTGCACATTACCGGGCATCGGATCGTAATGGCTAAACTCCATTACGTAGCTACCTTGTCCACCTGTCATACTCGACAAGGTTCGGGCATACGTCATTACTTCGCGAAGAGGGACTTCAGCGTGTACCGTTTGGAAGTTACCACCTGCTGAATCACTGCCAAGCACACGTCCACCGCGGCCTGACATATCACTGTAAACATCTCCGACGTTATCTTCGGGAATAGTGACATCGAGAGTAACAACTGGCTCTAAAAGGCACGGGCGAGCATCCTGGAAAACATTTCGAAAGGCCATGGAAGCAGCCATTTTAAAGGCCGTCTCCGAACTATCGACCGGATGATGTTTTCCAAAGTGTACTTCTACACAAACATCTTGCACGTGATAGCCTGCGATCACACCACGCTCAAGTCGCTCTTTAAAACCTTTTTCAACGGCTGGCATGAAGTTACCGGGAATCACGCCACCAACGATTGAATCGACCCACAGAAAGTTATTCTCTTCGTCATAGTGATAGTCTTTAAGTGATGCGAAACGGCTCTTGGTGGCATATTCTTCGATATTCGTTCCACGTGGTAATGGGAACATGCGAATATGCACTTCGCCAAACTGGCCACGACCGCCACTTTGCTTCTTGTGTCGATACATCCCGTCCGCATCTGCCTGGATCGTCTCGCGAAATGGGATTTTTGGTTCTTTGGTGGTTACTTCAAGCTTGTCACGTCGATTGAGCCTCTCCTGAATAATATTCAGATGAAGTTCGCTCATACCGGTCATCACGAGTTCTTTAGTTTGCCCGTCGCGATCAAGGACGAATGTCGGATCTTCATCCACAACTTTTGCCAAGGCACCGGACAGTTTTGTTTCATCACCACGACTCTTAGGAGACACGGCAAGTCCGACCATCGGAGTTGGGAATTTAATTGGCGTTACAATTGCATCACCAATTCCAGCGGATGTTTTCAAATCATCCATTTTTGCAACGGCCACAATATCACCGGGTCCGGCAGAATCTACATTTTCCGTTTGATCTGCGTTTACCTTTAGCAGTTGCCCCATCTTTACCGGCTTACGCGATGACGAACATTCGACCGTAGCATCCTTCCTGAGTGTTCCCGAAAAGACGCGGATAAAACTCAACTTCTGAACGAACGGGTCGATGCGTGTTTTGAAAACCTGTGCCAGGAGATCACCAGATGCATTTGCAGTAACCTCAATCGTATCTTCACCCTTGGTAGCAGAAATGGACCGGTCAGCAGGTGACAAACCACAGACTCCGATCACGTCTAATATTTGGTCGACACCTATATTTGCCTTACCAGAGCTACATACGATCGGCACAAGGCTACCTTCTGCGACAGCTTGTACAATCAATTTGCTCAGCTCTTCTTTGGAAGGTTTCTCACCTTCGAAATATCGCATCATCATGTCTTCATCGACTTCGATAATCGACTCAATCAGCGGCTCGCTAATTTCATTTGGATCGACCAGTGCGCCGCTTGTATCATCAGGAACATCCAGCGTGCTGATGACGCCACTGAAATCTGCACCATGACCAACTGGCACATTAAGTAAAACACACTTATTGCCCCACATTTCCTGAATACTGTTTACAAGAGCATCGAAATCGATGTTATCCGCATCCATCTTGTTGATACAAACGATGCGTCCAAGTCCAAGATTTCCCGCTTCGTCAAACACACGCCGTGTATTTACTTCGATACCAGATTGCGCATTAATCACAACGACAGCCGTATCGACACCAGCAAGTGAACCAATGGTTTGTCCGATGAAGTCCGGGTAACCCGGAGTATCGATGACATTGTATTGTTTACCACCATGATTGAAGCCAACAACCGTTGATTCGATGGTGTATTGATGAGACTTCTCTTCCGGGTCGAAGTCACAGATGCTCGTACCATCATCCACACTTGGACTTGCGTTGATACCGCTGTTCACAAGCATTTGATCAACGAGCGTAGTCTTTCCTGATGAACCGTGACCACAAAGAGCGATGTTGCGAATATCTTGGATTGCCATACAAGTTCCCTCAATCAGGTGTCTATCGTGTAGCTGAAGTATTTAGCTTACCACGTTACGAAGTCGGTTTGTTGTCTAACGCGCGGCTGCTTCCAACGCCTCCGCAAGTTCATGTTGCCCCTCATACAGACTGCGACCAATAATACATCCGGCCAATCCGGCATCGGTTAGCTGGCTCACATCATCTGCAGTTGTAACACCACCGGAAGCAATCACCGGGATATCCACTGCATCTGACATTTGCTGCATGGCCTCAAAATTAGGACCTTGTAGCATGCCATCTTTTGCGATATCTGTATAAATAATAGCGTCGATGGGTACATCGACAAACTGACGGGCTAAATCAATAGCCGTTACTTCACTCACCTCCAGCCACCCGTCGGTGGCGACCAAACCACCCTTGGCATCAATTCCAAGTGCAAGTTTGTGTGGATATTTTTCACACATACTGCGAAACCAGTCTGGTCGTTTAATTGCTTGTGTACCCACAACCAATCTCGATAAACCAGCATTCAGCATTCGTGAAATCGTTTGTTCGTCACGTACCCCGCCGCCTAGTTGGCATGGTACCGCAACACTTGAAACGATATCTCGAACCACCTGCTCGTTTATCCACTCACCGTCACGCGCACCATCAAGATCCACCAAGTGAAGGCGATCTGCTGATTGTGACACCCATTGCTGAGCCATCTCGGACGGAATATCACTAAATACCGTTTTTCGGTCGTAATCCCCCTGCTGTAGACGTACGCATTTGCCGCCAAGCAGATCAATTGCTGGCCAGATTTCCATGCTGAGAATTGGCTCCTGAAAGGATTCGATAAGTGTGCCTCATCCCTGTCTTACGAGCACGATCTCACGGCCCCCAAAACAAAGGTGAACTCGCAATATGCCACACTTCCAGTCGAGATTCAACCCAAGGGAAAATGCAGTAAAAGCCGTATGTTTTCCGTTAACGCACGCAGTAAGGTTAACACTATAGAGATGCAAAATTGCGTAAAACGGCCAAGCCATGTTCCTGGCTCTTTTCCGGATGAAACTGCGTCGCAAACAGATTATCACGCCAAATCATGGCACAAAATTCACCATCATAGTCACTCTTAATGGCTGTTACCGAATCATCATCCGGCGCAACATAGTACGAGTGAACAAAGTAGAAATACGTTTTGTCTTCAATGCCATCGAGGATGGGCGCCCGCCTGATAATATCAGCCTGATTCCAGCCCATATGCGGCACTTTGTACTGACTGGCTACATCAAACCGTACCACTTTCCCAGGAATAACACCAAGCCCTTCGAACTCACCACCTTCGTAGCTCATATCAAACAACAACTGCAATCCCAGGCAAATCCCTAGAAACGGCTTTCCCTGAGCAATGACATCCTTAATTGGATTTACCAAGTCGCGTCGATGTAACTCGCCAATTGCATCTTCAAAGGCTCCAACGCCCGGAAGAACAACTTTATCTGCGGCAGCGATTTCAGAAGGGTCACTCGTAATGACCGCATCAGCCCCGACGCGTTCAAAGCCTTTTTGAACACTTCTCAAGTTACCCATTTGGTAATCGACGATCGCTAGCATCGAATGTTATTCCAATAGTCGGTGAGCTGTGTGAATACCCCATTGTACGTTAGTATTCTGAGTTTGGTTAGCCGGCGAAAATTATCGGCGGCTGACTACACTTGCCACGTTCTTGCATCGTTGCTACGATTCCCCGGCAGCGTGAATCGAGCTGTCAGAAAGATTAAGAAATGAAAACCCATCAGCAAAAATCGGGATTCAAACTAGCTATTCTCGTTGTGCTAGTGGCCACATCGTTGGTAAGTCAAAACGGGGTCTTCA
>JAKUOW010000085.1 GCA_022451045.1 Pirellulales bacterium
TATCGAAGTATCATCAAAAGGCTTGGTTTCCGCCAACTGCTGCACGTAGTGCACGAATTCAGATCGCTTTTTTTTGTACAGAAAGTACGTCAGTAACCAGGACTGGCTATATACAGCCAATGCCGATTCGGAGTCTGTAAAGGTTTCGTTGTTTTGAATCAGGTCGCGCCATTTGGGGCAGAGACCATCGCGTTCTGCGACGAGAAAATCGGAGAGTTTCTGACGGTGCACCGATCCAATCCCGTTCCAGCCTTTTTGGTGTGTAAGATCTGGAGTTTCAAAAAACATTGCTATACCTTCACCTAACCATACAGGGTAGGGCGCCAATCGCTGTTGCAGCCCGGTGTTACATGCCAACTGATGAGCCGCTTCGTGAACCAGAGTCGCTATCTGTCGTTCGCCGTTGGTGTGCCTCAACACAGCACCACTCCAATTGCTCGGCAAATTTTCTTTTTTGATTGCTGGAGTCATGTCATAGACGTGAACCAAATTTGAATGCTGGCTATAGTAACCGAGAATGCCCTTCACACCGTTGCCTACTTCGTGTCGGCATCGAGTTTCAAACGAATTCCGATTCTTATAAACCACAACAACCAATGGGAACTCGGAATCCTGCAGTGACAGTCTCTGATTCTTCCAGAAGGCATAGTATGTACGATTCAATCGTTCAACAAACATCCCGCACCACTTAGCGAAATCACGAGATGACTCATATACGATGACATAATTCTGAGTGCGATAAATCGAGAATCCTGTTCCCAGTCGTTGCTGCACATCGCGCCCGACTTGATCTGCATCTAGTGGCTTGAATCGAGCGTTACCACCGGTAAGGAATTCGCCATTGCTTTTTGAGATACTGTGAAGGCGGCCATCGGTTGACTGAACCACTGAATCACCAACAGCGTCGGTCGCATAGTATCTGGCGATTAACGGGCGCACCTCGCCCGATGGTCGAAATAAGATCAACTGTTGGGCAGACGACGATTCAGCAACAACGATGCATGTGATTACCGAGAGAAATACTCGACACATCGTGTTACCTAACTGAAATTTTCCGCACACCATCACGAACAAGTTCACTTTGCTCTGTCAGCCTTCCGAGGTAGTGCATATGACTGGTCGGACCGTTAAACCCGATTACCCGTTCATCTAACTCGAGCCGCGAGTTAAATAAGCGACCGGCTTGAATATCAAACTTAAGATAGCCATGCTGGATTCTCTGGATCACCTGACTCTTCACCTTAGCATCGGTAATTGGCGTTAGAATCTCTGTACGTTGCTTAATGGTTGCTAATCCATTTTCGACTTTTTCCAGTGAGTAATGTTTACGTAACTGGATCGTCTTTACTCTGCCATCCTGAAGACGTACCTTGGTTTGGTCCGGCATGTACCATTTGTGACCAATTGAGACTTCACCTTCCGGCAGAGGGGGTAATAGCAAGCCGATTCCAGGGTTGTAGGTAAAAATGTGATCCTTACGCTCGAGCATCTCTCCGCTGGGTGTAATGCGGACGGTCGTGAGCGGTTTACCGATGCGCTGATTCAAGGCCTCGTACTGCTCCGGCACCGGGTTGTCAGAGGTGCTGTCATATCGCACTTCCTCCTGACCCGAAATCTTTTGCCACATGTTGGCTCGCTCTACCTGATGATCAAGAGAGATATTTCCCTGTCCATCTACCGATCGAACCTTTAAGTACTTGATTGCCTCACTACGAGAACGTACGGATTCTTCGGTACCCTGAATCCGAGTATTCATGGACACCAACTGTACGACTTTAATTCGAATTTCGTCGCCTTCGCGAAACTTGTATTTCAGCTCGTACTTATCTGTCGTGGCAGTCTTGGTTGCCGCTTTCACAGCGGATTCCACTGCATCGTCAGCAGATGCAAACTGCACGACAGTAGCGACAATGAGTAAGATCGCACTCAGAGATGCGATTCGGTAAGCCTTGAAACCCTTCATCATTGCCTCCCTGCATTGACGAATTACCTGTATGGATGATGAACATGCATACAGAGAGTCTTAGTTTATTTCTTGTGGCGAATCCTTCCGCCCCAATCCAACTTCTCTCGAAGTGTCTGGTAGTCGTTGTGTCCCTCAACTTCAATTAATCGAAAACGAGGCTCGGCACGCGTTACCCGCACTCGGTCATCAACCGATAAATCCGCGATAACTTGCCCGTCTACTGTAATCGACGTTGACTGGTTTGACTGCCGGACAGCCATCTCATAAACACGCTGGGCTGAATCTACCACCGGCCGAACGGTTAACGTGTGCGGACTGATAGCAGAAATCACAAAGGCATCCATCGTCTTTTGAACGATGGGGCCACCTGCCGACAAGCTATGTGCTGTCGAACCAACGGGTGTACTTATGATTAAGCCGTCGCAACTATACGAAGTTGCCCATTTTGAGTCAACGTAGAGATCGATATCCAGGATGGAAAATGGCGTCCCACCAAGAATTGCTGCTTCATTGAGACCAAGACACTCTGCGCGGACTTCACCGTTACGTTGGACGGTGCATTTGAACATTAAGTGATCCTGAATATGGCAGTTTCCCGCCACTACACTGCCTAAGACGCTATCAAGCTCCCCAGGCGATGTAGCCGCCAGAAATCCAAGTTTGCCAAGGTTCACACCTAATACCGGCAATTGTCGCTCACCCATCTGACGTGCGGCATGCAGTATCGAGCCGTCACCTCCAAGTACGATTGCCAGGTGAGCTTCACTCTCCATTAAAGGGGATGAAAAAGACGCGTCGTCCACGACAACATCACACTGTGCTGAAATCAACTCGAAAAGCGGAGCAAAGGCACTGGATTGCCTTGCTGAGTCGCGAGCAAGGACAACCACCTTGGGTCGTTGGCCACTCCAGCTCACATCTGATACGTTTGACGAGTTCATAGCGTATACGGGTCACATTCTGGGTTCATGCAGCGTTACTGAACTACTGCATCTGAAAACCGGTTCTTGTCGTCGATCATCTCACGACAGGCACGACAGATTCCATCCGCATCGAGACCTAACTCAGCGAGTAATTCATCACGGTTACCATGTTCCACGAAGATATCCGGGATTCCCAAACGCCTTACATGGTTCGTATTGATTCGACGCTGTTCCGCAAACTCCATCACCGCGCTTCCGAATCCACCGACAAGTGCCGCTTCTTCAACTGTAACCACAAACGAACTGTTCCGTAACGCTTTAGATACCACATCTTCATCCAGGGGCTTAATGAAGCGAGTATTGACAACCCCGACACTTATGCCCTCTTCAGCCAGTCTGGCTGCCGCCACTATCGACTCAGATAGCATAGCTCCACATGAAAGGATCGTACCATCGGTGCCTTTGCTGATGACCTCTGCCTTACCCATTTCCACAGAAGGAATTTCTCGTTGAATCTCAGGAGCAACTGCCTTGGGATAACGAATAGCAACCGGGCCATCGTGCTCTAAAGCAAAACTGAGCATCGATGCTAATTCCAGTCCGTCGCCAGGAGCCAGTACTGCCATGTTAGGAAACAATCGCAAATACCCAAGATCAAACACGCCGTGATGTGTTGGGCCATCTGGCCCTGCCAGGCCGGCTCGGTCAAGCATAAAGGTCACAGGTAAGTCCTGCAGCGCGACTTCCTGGAATATCTGGTCGAAACTTCGTTGCAAAAACGTGCTATATATGGCAACGATTGGTCGCACACCTGCTTTGGCCTGTCCGGCAGCAAAGGCAACTGCGTGACTCTCGCAAATACCGACATCAAAGAACTGGGAAGCTAACTCATCTCGCACTTTCTCCAGCTTATTCCCCTGACACATTGCTGCTGTCAACACAACGGCATCAGACCGTGATTGCAGCTGATCATAAATTGCATCAGTGGCAAAGTGTGTGTAGTTTCTCGCTGCTGCTGTTGAAAATACGGGTGGAGTTACTAGCACCGACTCAACGGACTCTGAATCGTCTTCTTTAACGTCAGCAGAAGTCACATCACTTGTCTCGTCTTTGAATTGAGGAGGGGAATGGAAGTAAACCGGGTCCGACTGAGCAGGCTCGTATCCATGTCCCTTTTCCGTAATTACGTGCAACATCACTGGTCCATCAATATCGCGAACCATCTTCAAGTACTTCTTAAGCAATCCGATCTTATGACCATCAATCGGACCGAAATACTTAAATCCCATCTCTTCAAACATCATTCCACCATGAAGTCCGGCTTTCACACCTTCCTTCACCTGCTGCAGGAATCGTTCCGCAGGATCTCCAAATACTGGGACCTTGTTTAGTACTTCGCTTACGCCCGTTTTCAATCCTGTGTAAATCGGATTGGTGCGTAATCGATCAAAGTAGGATGCAACGCCACCAACACGCGGGCAAATCGACATCTTGTTGTCGTTAAGAATCACGATTACAGGTATATCCAGATGGGCAGCGTTATTTAGCGCCTCATAGACCATACCGGATGGAAAAGCCCCATCACCGATGACCGCCACTGCTCTACGATCATCCTGACCGAGAATATCATCGCCGCTGGATAACCCTAAAACCGTGGACACACTTGCACCGGCATGCCCCGTCATGAACAAGTCATAGTCCCTTTCAACCGGATTAGGATATCCCATCAATCCGCTCTTGGTTCGTATCGACATGAATTGGTTATATCGACCGGTTACAAGTTTGTGAGGATAGATTTGATGTCCCGTATCCCAAATCAAGCGATCATGCCTGAAGTCAAAGGTACTGTGCAGGGCCAGACATAACTCAACGACACCAAGATTGGATGCAAAGTGTGCTGACCTCTCTTCAAGAAGTGTACAAAGCACATCACGCACTTCATCAGCGACATCGTTAAGCTGCTGGTTGCTCATCGACTGCAATGCCACCGCGTCCTCTAATTGAGAAAGCAGTGGATGGCTCTTGTTATCGTGTATGTCACTCATGGTCTATTTATTGGACGCTTCAGTAGCATTTTCCAGTGGCTCGCTGAGTCGGCAGGTCAGTTATGCCGATCAACAACAAATTGAGCGAGTTGTGCAAGCGGCTCAGCCTCGCCTTCAAAAATACGAAGTGAATCTACTGCTTGTTCAATCAACTCTCCAGCTAACCGACTGCTTTCCTCAGCACCAAGTAGTGCGGGGTAGGTTAGCTTTCCGTGTTCCGCGTCTTTTCCAACCTGCTTTCCAAGTTGATTAGTATCACCCTGAAGGTCAAGCAGATCGTCAACGATTTGAAATGCTAATCCTAATGCACATGCATATTGGTCAAGTGCTTCAACCTGCTGATCAGTTGCCCGAGCAGAAATTGCCCCCATTTTTACAGCCGCTCGAAACATTGCGCCCGTTTTGCGACGGTGAATTCGCTTCAATTGTTCAACGTCTCCTGCGGAAAACTCTGCAGCCAGATCATCAATCTGTCCACCAACCATATTCGACGCGCCTGCCGCATGTGACAACTGTGAAACACACTGGATAAGTACGTCCGGGTCATCATTACAGTTTGACAGGATTTCAAAAGCACACGTAAGCAGTGCATCGCCAGCCAGGATAGCGGTGGCCTCACCAAACTTAATGTGGCACGCTGCAACCCCGCGCCGCAGCTCATCATCGTCCATAGCTGGCAAATCGTCATGAACCAACGAATACGTATGCACCATCTCGATGGCACAGGCCGCCGCCAAACTGGCGTTAGTTCTCTGACCGCAGGCATCCGCTGCCATTAACACCATTGCCGGCCGCAATCGCTTACCGGATGCTAGCAATATATGTCGCATGGCATTACGCAACTCATCCGGGCAATCCTGACTGAACTTGGTTAGCTCAACCAGTCTCGCCTCAACCAGCGTACTCGCTTGTTCTAGAATCTCGGTCAACTCGGACCTGTTGCCAGCTAGCATTCAGTACTTTCGGTGGGGTTTAGATAGGCAAATTGAGTATAAAGCTCATTCTAAAAGAGAGTATCTGAATCGTCCACATCGCCGGATTCGGCTTCGGCTGTCTCATCGGCAGAGTTACCCGTACGGCGCTGGCTACGGGATGCCTGTTTCTCATCTAAATCCATTTCCGAGTCATCAATCGGTTGTGTCTCAGGGTTGCCATCAGTGACTCCTGTTAGCAACTCAACTTTACGTTGGGCATCTTCCAGGGTTGCGTGACATTGTTTCAACAAATCCACACCACGCTGGTATTCTTCGAGTGATTCATTCAGACCAAGTTCACCATCTTCTAATGACTGAACGACTTGTTCCAATTGGCCAAGCGCTTCTTCAAAAGAGATTTTTTCCTGCTTATCAGCCATCTTTGATCAATTCCTCATTCAAGTGGTTAGCTTTTCGGTTCGTCAGAATCTGACTGAGTGGACTCCACGCGACTGATAATTCGGCCATCAGAAATGCGGGTTGTTATCAGGTGATCTGCCGACACATCACGAATACTGGAAATCACTTTATTGTCAGAGTCACTGGTTACACTATAGCCACGGCTAAGCACAGCAAGTGGACTGAGTGACTGCAATTGTGCTGCAAACAGACCAAGTCGTTCGTTGCGCTTGGATAGTTGAGTATCGATAGCTCGTTCACTTCGCAATTCCAATTCGTCTACGCGACGTGCTAAGACGGAAAACATTTCTTCTGGTCTTCGTAATACCGGACGCGATGCTAACGCCTCAAGACGCTGTTTCCCCTGCTGTACCATCCGTTCAATTCGATTTCTCATGCGAAATGCAAGTTGATCTACTTCTGTCATCAATGCATCTCGCGATGGCACAACAAGCTCACCGGCATGTGTTGGCGTTAAAGCACGTATATCGGCCACATGATCGGCCAGAGTCACATCAATCTCATGGCCAACAGCAGACACAACCGGTACATGTGACTCAAATATCGCCCGTACAACGGCTTCTTCGTTAAAACACCACAAGTCCTCAAGCGATCCACCGCCACGGCCTACGACCAGAACATCCAGAGGATCACTCAGTGAATTCGCCAACCGTATCGCGTTTGCTATTTCATTGGCGGCACCGGCACCTTGCACTTTCGCTGGAATCACAAAAACATGAATACCACCTATCCGGCCGCGGACGACTTCCAAAAAGTCGCGTACTGCAGCACCTGAAGGACTCGTCACAATTCCGATTCGCTTGGGGAATCCCGGCAGTGGTTTCTTATTTACCGGATCAAACAGACCTTCGGATTCAAGCTTCGCTTTAAGCTGCCGCAGCGCCACCTGCATGGCACCTTCACCAAGTGGCTGCATATGACGAACAATCAGTTGGTAACTACCCTGCGGTGGATACACGTCCAGCTTGCCACGACAGAGCACTTCCTGCCCGTCTTCCGGGGTAAACGCAAGCTTTTCGGCTGATCCTCGCCAAATCACTCCGCGCAATTGCCCATCGGCGTCTTTTAAATTGAAATACAGATGACCACTTCGCGGCCGGGCAATGTCCGAAATCTCACCGCTCACCCACATCGTGGGAAACGCCTCATTCACCAACTGCTTCACCAGATGATTGACTTCGGATACCGAAAGCACCTGCTGTTGATCATCTTGTGATTCAGAATTCTCTTCGGGAGACGATTCGAATAAACTCTGGCTATTCATTTTAGGACGCCCATTGACTCTTCTTGTCGCATAAGCAACATAACGATGGATCGAGGAAACCTCCGCGTCACCCAATTGTATCGCGTGAAAAAAACATAGGAACCCTGTAGATTGGCACCGCTGTCAGTAGCAGGGGAATATTAAGCTGCTCGACGGTAGACCAGCGGTGATGGTTCTCTCAGCATTACCCGTTGGCCCGGCCAGTTTGTGCCATCTGTTGCCCATTTCTCAGCAACGTCCGTGTACTGGTTCAAAGACGCTTCTACGTATTTCCGGTAGCTCTCTATGCACTCACGATCAAGATTCTCGGGTACTTGAATGCGAGGACTAGCCACCATTCTCGCCCGACTAAAAGGACGCGGAATCGCAAAGTTATCCCAGGCGCTGGAAACTCGCCACGGGTTGTTATAGCCAAATCCAAGACAAACGAGGGGAATCTGTAGTTTGGAGGACAAGTAGACACATCCAGGTGCAACCGTCCGTCGTGGACCTCGCGGGCCATCTGGTGTCATCGTGAGATTCATTGTCTGCCCTTTGTCAATCAATTGACGCAGGCTTGCGACACCACCTCGTTTGGTTGACCCGCGTACCGTTTTAAAACCCATGTACTTGGCAGCGTGTGATAACAATTCTGCATCACGGTGTCTGCTTAAAAGCATCGCAATATTACAACGCCCTCTCAGATAGAACGGGAAAGGGATATATTCATGCCAAAACAGGAAGATGACGGGCCCGTCAAAACTAGGCAATGCCGGATCTATCGATGGGTCCGCAAGAAACGAACGATAGCGAAGTGTCTTCATCCAGTGTCGAACCATGACACTGATTCCGAAGCCACCTAGACGGGCAAGTCCTTTGCCGCCAATTTTCATCATCATTCCTTTATGTACAAATCAACTCGACCGGTATATATCAGGATTCCCACGTTCCGGTAAACACCTCAGTTGCCGGCCCTGTCATAAACACGTGATTTGTTTGCTCGTCCCAATGCAATTCCAGATCACCACCAAGCAGGTGATTCAGAATGGTGCGATCGGTTTTTCCCGCAAGGACTCCGGCAACGCAAACAGCACTTGCCCCCGTCCCACATGCCCACGTTTCGCCGGAACCGCGTTCCCAGGTTCGCTGTTTCACTTCGCTAGTCGAAACCACTTCAACAAATTCGACATTCACCTTTGCTGGGAATAAATCACTCGTCTCGATCTTGGGTCCAATTCCTAATACCAGATCATCAGTCGCATCGTCAACAAAAATGATGCAGTGCGGATTACCCATGGAAACGCAAGTCGCTTCAAAGTCAAACCCATCAACGGTGACCGATTGCAAAACAACAGGATTGCCAGCAATGGCTGTTGGAATATCCGGTCCATTTAAAATTGGTTCACCCATGTCCACGCGAACACGACTTACCTTTTCGTTCTCAATTTCCAAGTCGATTTCCAACACACCGCATCCTGTTTCAATGCTTAGGTGGTCACGCCGGCAGATACCATGGTCATAGACATACTTGGCAACACAACGAATTCCGTTCCCGCACATTTCAGCTTCGCTGCCATCAGAATTAAACATTTGCATTCTCGCGTCGGCAGTATCCGAAGAACGGATCAAAATCAAACCATCTCCGCCAATACCAAAGCGTCGATGTGACATATCCCTTGCTAGCTGGGCAGCATCCTCCGGTACAGACTGTGCAAAGCAGTCGATGTAGACATAGTCATTTCCGGCGCCGTGCATTTTTGTGAATTGCATCGTTTCAATTTCCGTTAAGTCGGTCTCTCATTTAATGCTGTTTGGAACGCGTGGGTTACTCATTATCTTGCCGGCCGTGTCATTCGTCTATAACGGATACAGACGTGGTCTACCTCAATCTGATAGCTGGCATGCCACCAGGGCTCGGCGGTCGTGCAATGCGTTGATTCAGATCTCTGAAAAACCGTTCCATCGTTTCATCTAATTCTGGTAGCGGAGTACTCTCGATACGCGGTTTCTCAAGCGAACCGACGACTTCAATCTTCAACAGATTTCGACTAGCTTCTGTTAGCACGTTGCGCAAAAGCGGGATTTCGAGATTACTACGTCCCTGACCAACGGCCGCGTAAAAGTCCAAATCAATCGAAGAATCAAACTTCATCCGTCCCTGACCGTATAACGCTACATTTCCACCACGGAAAATTATTCGATTCATGCGAATCGTCTCATCACGCACGAAGAAATCGATATGACTGGAATTAAAAGATCTTACGTCAGAGTCGTTTAGGCTGACGATATTAAACACCGACATGAGTAATGGGAGTTGGTATAAATCCGCCTTTTGTAAGTCAATTTGGCCGTCACCCTGCCAAGTCGATCGCTTCCCTGCAACGCCATGTAATTGTAACGAAGCAAATGTTCTACCAGCCGTCTTACTGTTAACACCCTGGCGGCGTGCGATGTAAGCCAAATCTCCGTTAGCCAGATTAAGTTGGAGAATGAATTTTGCTTCATCTTCCAAATCAACCTGCGCATCAAGACTTACGACTCCACCAAGGGATCGCCCAAACAGTGAAGATGCAGACTCTTGAGTTGGCAAAAACCGCTGTGACCACTTTCCAATGAGCAACCTATTATTTTCAAGTGCAAACGGGCCCCGTACATCGCGTATTTGCTCACCAAGTAACATCATGGAATCCACCTGGATTTGACCAAAACAATGTGTCCCGGATAAATCATGACGTCCTGTAAGTCGAACTCCACCAAATAGATGTTCAATACGTGAACCACCATTAATCGAAGCATTTGTCGTGTCCAATGACAGGTCCCAGCCAACGACAACTTGCTGATCAACACCAGCTGCTTGTGACAATTCCAGTTCGCCGCTGAGCATTAGCTGGCCATCGACGTCCAGTTGCCGCAACCCGTCGCTTAAGGGTGCTGGCAGAGCACTGAGCAGCGGGGCATCGAGTTCCAGTTTATCGATATTTAGAGTATCGATTCGCGTACTCCAACTGCCGTTGGGCAGCAGCTTCGCATGGCCATCAAAGGCAAAACGAGTGTTCTTATGACGAGCGTTTACATCAATCATTTGGATCGTACCGTCACGATAAATAAACTCGCCTGTCACTTGATTTAGATCGTAGGGAAACCAACTCGGTTTCATTTTGATTTCGCTGCTCGTAACACTTCGACCCGGCACCCATTTACTTGCATGAATTACAAGAGATTGTTTACCCGAGTTTACGCGACTACTCACATCTAACTTCAGATGATCAAGTGAGCCCTCGATATTGAACGAATCGAACAAGTGCCGATTAGATTGGTTCGAAGCAACCATGGCATGCCGCAATGCGTCATCAACTGCAAGATCAGTGGCTGCCAATTGCAGAGCGATCTGGCCATCACCATCGGGAAGCTGTGTAAATGTACCGTTGCACTGAATGAAAGCACGACCGTTATAGCCTGTCATATCTCGCAAGGTCCAAACGTGGTCCTCACAGATAAGCTTGCCGTGTACACGATGAAGCGGGTAAGGGAATTTCTCATAAACGATTGACGCCTGCTGTAATTCCAACGCGATAAATCGTTTCATATTCTGCTTGGAACCATGGTATTCATAGCGAGCGGATTGAAGCTGCAGCATTCCGTTTGGTTTCAACTTAGAAACAAACTCTCGAGTTCTAGATTTAAGTGCGTTTAACAACTGAGCATCAATTGGTATCGGCCCGTCTGATGAGAACTCAACCCAACCGGTTGGCTTTAGAACAGGATGCTTCACGTTGGCATTGATAGTAAATGTGCGGCCGTGTGATTTAGCTCTAAACCGGTTCACCTCCACCGAATCATGACGGACTTTCACGATTCCCTGCCCATGGGCAAGCGGGTATGGAAACGCGCTTAACTTTACCGACACATCCAGCAAATGGGCTGTCAGCTCATACTCTGGTTCTACATTTATCGTGTTAAATTCCAACTCTAATCGAGTGTTACCTTCCGGATTATATTTACGAAGTTGTTTGGCAAGGTCGTTGGGCATCCCTGAAATCAGATGCTCGTCGATACGTAGATTATCTGCGACTAACTCTAGTGCACCCCGGGTCAGATCATTCGGATCCGTCGAGGCCCATTGACCACTCAAGGTAGCACCGCCGAATCGACCGTCGTTCACTTCAATTTGCGCAAGCCCGCCGTCTAGCCGAATAGATGCTCGGAGGTCCGTGAGTGGATAGGGGAGCATATTGTGCCGCACGTAACCACGATTCACGTTAGCCATCATCGTTATTTGCGGAGAGTGGGATCGGGTGCCGGTAACTTTAGCGGCAATATCAAGTTCGCACCGGTAATCCAACGCATCAGCAAACTGACTGCGAAGCTGCATTTCCCATTGGGCAGGCAGCATCGATATCATCGCTTTATCGAGAACCGCCTTCTCTGCCAAACCGGTAACATGCCATTGCTGCTCATCGAGCAACAGTCGACCGGTAAGCTCGAGGTGCTTCACTTGTTCGCCGCTGCAATTAAATGCAAACTGAATTTGAGGTTGTGGAATCCCTCCGCCTGTTGCAGGCTTTACACGATGTATGACTCGCCCCTCTACCGGGTAGAGTACGGCAGGGGTCGAGTGTTGACCTGTTTTGACAGCCACAACCAAGTCACTAACCGTAAGCTCGGGCATTCGAACCTCAGGTGTCTCGGTCGGCGCGGGAGTTAAAACTTTCTGTATGAAACTAAAATCTGTTCCATCCCCCTGAACGTCGATCTTCCCGCCGCGGATTTTGATCTGCTGAAATTCCGGTGTTGATTGCAGCAGGGTATGCAAATCTACATTTCCGACGAGATCCAAACGCTGAATGTGAATGCTCAGTTGCTGGGCGTCCGAGTTAGCGGTGTTATCAGTGGTGGCTTGCAGATGGTCTTCTCGTGCGAACAATCGCAATCCATTCACAATAATTCCGTACCCATCTGCGCGAGTTGCAGAGTCAACTTCTACGTCCAGATGTTCAAAAGTCTGAGTAAAGTACTGCTCGATATTGGTCCGTATCTCTTCGCCAACCTTATAGCTAATCCATGACTGGCCGATAACCAGCAATGCCACGAGCGATACCGTTGTAACGGCAATCCAGCGTGCCTGCCGGTGCCATCGTGTATGCTCCTGCTTTCGATCCGTCATATACTCTGGTCGCTTATCAGGCATCTAACACCCCCTGAGCGACCAAATCTGTTGTTCTCGATTTCGAAAAACAGCAGTCTGCAAGATAGGATGCCGCAAATACGACCAATAGGATCATCGCCGGTTGCCTGTAGCGAATAGAGCTAACAAACACCATGTGTAAAAGAGAAAAGTAGATTGCCGGCGTCACCAAGATCAGCCGTTCCCAACCACCCTTACGAATTCGCCAGATGCCTAGGATTGCTGCACACACAACAACGACGTAACCGATTGCAAGTAGCCACTTCAATTTGCCACTGTTAAGGCGATTATCATTGGGAAGTGGGTTCCACATGCGACCAAGTTTTTTGATTGCAAGCGACGCGGTAGCCACGGGGTTTTCTACAGCCCAATTAAGTGCTGCACTCTTCATTCGCCGGTCTAACTCAAGTTCATAATTCCCGGAAAAGCCGCCTTCAGCCACTTCAGTGTTCAACTTAGCGTAAAAGCCAGTGATAAAGCTCATGTCACTGCCGCCAGTCGCCTTGGGGCTTAAACCGTCGTAAAGGCTGGCACCCATACGAGAAGTGGTGGGTACGAATTCATCCGATACCTGGTAATTCCTAATCCACCAGGGCGACATACCCATGATCAATCCCATAATCGCCATCATTCCGACAGAGAAGTGACGTTTGCGCTGTGAACTGAACACCAAAAGCATTGCCAGTAAGAACGGTGTGAATAGTAGCCAGCTTGGCCGAATCAAGGTTGCGCCGGCAGCAAGTACGCCCGAACCGGTCGCCCACATCGATCGACTTATCGCCGTACCACGATAGGCCCGCAGTAGGCAATAGAACTGTAATGCCATAAAGAGGCAAAACGGTCCTTCACTGAGAATCATAATGCTCATTGAAACAGCACCTGGATATATTGCCAGAATCGCTGCGGACACCCATCCAACCGTGCTGTTAAATAATCGAGATGCGATCAATGCCACGATGCCAATCGTCACAACTCCGAGAATCGCGTTGAGAATTCGGCCGTATAACACTGTCGGATAACCACCCGCTAGCCGGTGCAGTCCAGCAATGATGAGCGGATAACCAGGAGTTCTTACCATTTGGGCATCATCGCCGCCGTAGCGATACGGCTCGCCCTGATGGATGAGGAGGCCTAGCGTCCAATACGAGTGGCTATCCCCAAATGCGTATGGACTTGCATCGGGTAAGCGGTCCTGCCAGTAGACAGCAGCGCCGATACGCACCACCAGCGCAGTAATAAATACTGCGAGCCATGCAGATCGTTTGAACTTACCATCCTGGTACATTGCTGCCCCTGACAGCCATGAGCATCCATGCTCGTTATATATTGCGCCGTTCTCGGCGCGCACATCTTCCGCCGTGGAAATACAGGGAAAACATAGGTGTTTAGTCAAAAAAAGGCAACGTGAATGTGGCTTCTGCGATATGCTGCGGTTTGTAACCATGGAGGATACCTACTTGTCCCAACCGCAACATATATCGAGTAGCCAATAGACGGCGATGCTAGTGTATACGGGAGTTTCCCCGTAAGGGAGGCTACTCAAGCTTCTCCCGTCGCATTTGCTGTTTCACTTCAATGCCGGTTTATGTAGGCTAGAAGCTTATTCGAGCACTTGTCTCGAGACTAAATGAGTAATTGCAATCGGCAAGAGAGATTCTCAAATGGAAAACAATCGGTCAAAACTACTTTGGATAAGCTTTCTGACGCTTGTGGCGGCGGGCATCGGATTTGCAACACGTGGAGCTGCCGGGGGTGCTTGGGCTGACGAATACGGTATTTCTTCCGGTCAATTCGGTGGCATCATGGGTGCCGGCTTTCTTGGTTTCGGATTTGTTATCTTCTTCGGCGGGATTGTCGTCGAAGCACTCGGCTATAAGAAAGTGCTAATACTTGCTATCGTCTTGCACCTTATAAGTGCGGCCATGCTCTTAATCACGCCATCACTCTATAGTGGTTGGGTTGAGTCATCACCTGACACGGCAACTGACAGCACCGTGAATTTCCTTACATACAGCGTGTTCCTGTTCTCAATTTGTGCTGGATTGTACGAAGCTGTAATCAATCCTCTTGTCGGACAGATATACCCGGAAGATCAAACTCACTATCTCAACGTACTTCATGCTGGATGGCCGGGCGGACTAATTGTCGGTGGTATTTTTGCTTACCTCTTCCAAAACAGCGATGCTGTTATTTCCGAAATTCCATGGCATATCGCTTTGGCATCATTCTCGCTGGTACTAATTTACCTCCTAATGCTCACGCTTAAGGAAGAGTTTCCTGCAACGGTTTCTGAGGGGTCTGATGAAGGAATGGGAGCAGCATTTGTATGTTTTGCATCAGCCCCATTCTTACTTCTCATCGTTCTTCATGGCTTGATTGGCTATATGGAACTAGGGGTTGATTCATGGCAAACACGCCTTATGGAAAATCTCGTTGAGAACTCAGTCATCGTTCTCATCTATACTTCCTTCCTAATGTTTGGCCTGAGATTCTTTGCCGGACCGATCGTACATAAAATAAATCCGATTGGATTGTTGCTTATTAGCTCGGTTTTGGCTGCGCTCGGACTGCTAGCACTTGGTGCTGACACCGACTCAGTGATGATCATTTTTGCAGCTGCCACTCTTTACAGCCTCGGTAAGGCATTCCTCTGGCCGACCATGCTTGCGGTAGCTGGTGAACGCTATCCACGTTCAGGTGCTGTCGCAATGGGTGCTCTGGGTGCCTCCGGTATGATTGTTGTCGGATTCATCGGAGGACCCGCTATTGGTGTCAAACAAGCTAAGAGTACCAGTGCTCATCTCGAAAACGCCGATGCTGCTGTGTACGAGCGTTACTTAAGTGAAGAAGACGGTGATTTTCATGGCCTTATCTCATATAAGCAACTTGACTCAGCCAAGCAACAGGCTGCTCTTGAACTGAAATATGATGAAGAAGGACAGGTCGAAGCTGATTCACTTGCTAAGCAACAAACGAGCATTACGGAATCGACCGCAATCGATGACGCTGCTAAAGCTATCCTGATTGATAACCTTGCAGCGGATGGGAAAGTCGTGCAGTCCTCTTATAACAGTGGTGGACGACGTGCCTTGCGGCTTACCGCTTATGTCCCTGCCGGCATGACCGTCGGCTTCCTAATACTGTTGCTGTACTATAAGAGTATCGGTGGTTATAAGGTTTTGTCACTTGCTGACGATGGAAGTGGTGATGATGCTGGCGGTGACAGTGCTGAAGCCACCGGAATCACCGAATCTGCACCTGAAGTACCTGCTGCTGAAGCCCCTGCTGATAATCCGGCAGATGGTGGTGAATCCGAAGCAGACGACGGTGACGATGAAGCACCTGCTGCTGAAGACACGGCAGATGAAGGTGCAGCAGACGAAGGTGCCGGTGAAGCCGCTGATGACTCTGCAGAGGAAAGTGACGATTAGTT
>JAKUOW010000086.1 GCA_022451045.1 Pirellulales bacterium
CCCGCTTGTCTTGGGAAGCATCCGCAAACTAGTCAGAAGCATTTTATTGGTCATATATTGCAGTTAAACACTGCCATACTTCAACCC
Source organism: Pirellulales bacterium (assembly GCA_022451045.1). Taxonomy (GTDB): domain Bacteria; phylum Planctomycetota; class Planctomycetia; order Pirellulales; family Pirellulaceae; genus UBA11883. Next base: position 88 of record JAKUOW010000086.1, read on the forward strand.
GTATAGAGTTGGAACTACTGGCGATGATGATTGCGATCCGTGCCACTTCAGGCTAGGTTTTATAATTTACCTGGTTGAAGTCACGATATATGGATTCCGATAAAATACAGTGGCTGCGAGTAACCCCGTTTCTGTTAATGCATTTGGCTGTGTTTACAGCCTTCCTTACGGGCGTTAGCACAACGGCTGTGGTCGTTGCCATTGCGCTGTACTTAATAAGAATGTTCGGAATTACCGCTTTCTACCATCGTTACTTCTCCCATCGAGCATTTAAAACCAGTCGTGTCGTTCAATTTCTCGGCGCATGCCTTGGGAATTCAGCGATCCAGAGAGGGCCATTATGGTGGGCCGCTCATCACCGCAAGCACCATATGCATTCGGACTCAGACTTAGATGTCCACTCTCCACATCAGCATGGTTTCTGGTGGAGTCATGTTGGTTGGTTCATGACCAAGAAGAATTATCGATCAGATCACAAAGCGATAAAGGATTTTGCGGCATTTCCGGAATTGCGTTTCCTCGATAAATTTGATTGGTTCGTACCGTTATGCTTATTTTGTTCCTTATTTCTGCTAGGTGAATATTTTCAATCCGCTGGATTTGCAACCAATGGCTGGCAATTGGTCGTTTGGGGTGGAGTGATTTCTACCGTATGCCTTTACCACATGACATTTGCAATAAACTCGCTTGCACACCTACTCGGGACACAGGACTTTAAAGTGCGCGATCACAGCCGCAATAACTGGCTGCTATCCTTGTTCACATTAGGTGAAGGCTGGCACAACAATCACCACAAGTTTCCTGCAAGTGCTCGTAGCGGTCTGCGTTGGTGGCAAATTGATATCACCTATTACGTATTGTTAGTTCTGAGGATGCTACGAATCGTCCACTCTTTTCAGAACACTCCCAATGCGGCTGCTCAAACACGAGGTCGTTTACCGGCTAATTCCTAGCATTTTGCACCAGGTCCAAATCGTGTTGATTATCTTATTTGTTTTGATTGCCATTCAACCGTTATTAATCTATACCAACTCCCGATTTACTCATTCAAAAGCAAAAGGGGTTATAGAGGGTAGTTTAGCTAAGTGCTCAGCTCGTCCAAACTGTTACTGCATCAACTATTCCTACGGCGATACTGCTTCTGATACAGAGAAACTGCATGACATAGCGAGCCAACACTGGAAGGTGTTATTGGAGGCCGTTGAATGTTTCCCAAGAAGTACCATCGTTACAGCAGAAGATCACTATATCCATTGTGAATCACGAAGCTTTTATTTCGGCTTCATTGACGATATCGAATTACTTCATAATGAACAGGATTCCCGTATTTGTTTTCGTTCAGAATCACGTGTAGGCTATTCTGATCTAGGTGTAAACAAACGTCGGATAGAAAAACTGGTGCGAGAACTAAACAACGTGACTTCTAACTAACACTTTTTTGTTTAACTCCCAACGTCACCGTCATACTCTGGATTAATAAATGTCTGAATCATCTAAGCCCAAAACAACCAGGAAACGCTTGTGTCTTTACTGCGTAGGTTTCCTACTGGCCATTACATATCTTAGCGGGGGAAGCATCCTGTACAGCTACGAGGTAAGTTCCTCAGGTTCTGAAGGCTCTGTCATTTACCGTATCAATCGATTCACGGGCTCTGTCGCCAGACACCAATCAAGCTTCACGACCGGAGCAGCTTGGGAACCATTAGAGTAATGAACCCATGAACTTGAGATCTCACACAGAGAACTCCTGCCAAAATGCTTCATATGCCACAATATTAAGCGGCATTCTGCTAAGTGCTTGTGCAGTGGCGATAATCTATTTGACTTCAGATCACCTAAGCCGATTCGACTTAGTTGGTAAGACGAAGCCCTTTGCGTATCCCTGGCGTTTACGAGAACCAAGCACTATGGCTCGGGTTACTGCGTGGCTGGGTTATTGCCTACACAATCTTTTCAGCTGGGTAATGATCTGGCTTGCGAAGCGTCGCTACGAGCATTTCAGTTCGCGAATGCGAGGCTTAAATTGGTGCTTCCTTGCCGGCCACATACTATTTTTCATAGCGCACTACATTCAAACTCATATATGGTATGACGGACTTGCATCTGACGTTCCGGAGGTTACAGCCCTTGGCTCGGTTGCTTTAATGCTGATCGTCGTACTACTGCTGGAAACTCCACGGCGAGGTTTGTTCTGGGGACATGGCAAACGCTTGCCCAAACAAATGTGGATTACCCTTAAGAAATACCATGGCTACCTATTTACTTGGGCACTTACTTATACGTTCTGGTACCATCCAACTGCCAGTTCGCCTGGGCATCTAATTGGATTCTTTTACCTACTAATCCTGCTCTGGCAATCTGCGTTAATCTTTCATGAATTTCATCGAAATCGTTATTGGATTATCCTGCTTGAAATCATGGTTATCCCGCATGCGGTCATTGTCGCTTACTATCAGGGAAACCAGTTATGGCCAATGTTTCTTTTTGGATTCAGCATGGTATTTCTTATTACACAAATGCATACATTCAAGATGATTCCAATCCTCAAGATAAGCATCGCCATATCATTCGCATTGGTCGCTTTCGGTACCTACAGCTATTTGGGTCGCCTGGAGCAATTACACGAAATCATGCGAATTCCGTTACTCGATTACTCGATAGCCGGCCTTATCATTCTCGCATTCTTCTTCTTTTCACCAGGACGAAGACCACAAATACCGGCTTCATAACCAATTATCGCCGCCGTTGGTTATTGGCTTGAAGAGTCAAACGGATACAATGTCCGGATTAGGAACCACCTCATCATTTTTCCCGTGAATATCTTTAAGGCTCAGAAACCATGAAAAATACATTATTAGCTGTAATCTGCATCGTCGTAACCGCATGCGTTTGTGGTGCAGTTGCTCCAAATCGCAGCAATACTCCTGAATACGAACACATTTACGTTGACCCGGAAAATTTTACGATGCAGTTGTTTACCGACTTCGAAGCAACGGCCGTACCAAAGCAAGAAGGAGTGTTTTTTGAGACACTCGGAAAGCTTCAAAAAAGTGGTTGGCGGGTCGTATCAATGGATGATGTCGGCTTCATCATGATGCGCGAGAAATAACGAAAACGCGGAGGTAAGCTATTTGGCTTACCTCCGCTCCTCGTTTCATTCATTCGGTTTGCCTAACGCTGCATGTAACGATTCCGGTTACGGTTGCGATAGAAGTCCGATGATCCTTGTCGAAACTGGTTAAGAACATTTTCGATATTGAAGACGTTCTGCTCGTTTACAAATTCTTCAACTTCCAGACGCTCAACCTCTCGATGGTATACCATCCGTCGGCCAGCTTGTCGGGTTTGCATTCCAGAAACGTTTTCAATCCGTTGAAGTAGATCCTGAAACTGTGAACTTCCAGCAGCTGTTCTGGACATATTGCTTGCACGAACTCTTGGTTGTGCTGCCTGCCACATTGGGTTAGTTGCCGGTCCACGGCCACGCCATTGTGACCCCTGGTTGGAAGGGAACGCAAAACCGAAGTCTTGAGCTGATGTTTGTCCTGAGCCAAAAGCAATCACTACGATTGCTACCATAGTCGTCATTACCTTTCTCATTTTCTTTTCTCCTGACAAAAGTGTTGTTGTGGGACACAACAGCAAGACTCCTTGTGTTTTCTCTTAAATGCCCCTTACACCTGTATAAACGTAGGTGAGATATATACCGGACAAGTTATTTGGGATTAATTTCAAATTTCTGTCAAAAGAACCACTATTGAGGGTGATATCCCAGCCGCAACATTCCTCATCAAAATGAGGACACAAATAGCTTGTGGTTTGTGTTAAATCATTAACTTTTTCAGCTGGGATTAGTGAAATGCCTCTTTTTAAATTAATGGCGCACGGTTTGCATTATCGTCAAGTGTCAAACATGGACATTCAGACCATTACCTAATGGAGAGATTTATATGCGAATGAAATACGCCACCATTATGCTTTTTATGACGCCATTTATTCAGGCCGACAATGTAGAGGCACAGGATTTTGGAATCAGCTTTACAGGACCAAGAGGCGGTCAATTTAGCTTCTGGAACGGCCATACAAGTCGCTTTAGAACACCATCTTATGGTTTCTACAGGGCTCCTGTCGTAAGGCAATCAAACCCTTATTGTCTACCGCGGCAATCCTTCTCGGGCTTCTACAATTTTCAAAACAGGGGTTATTCAAGTACACGGATTCGTTCGAGAAGCTTTCAACGATTCAATTCCTCCTACCGTTCGAACTCTTCGTTCTGGGGGTTTTAAGCAACGAGTTGTATCGAATAACTAAGGCGACCAGGAAGATCACTACGTTCCTTTGCTAGTAAAAAGAACTGGTTAACTCATCGTCTAAGCCATAAGCACTGCTTTCATTGGGGCAGGCTCGAGTCACCACCCGCAGGGAAGGTTAATTAACCACCCCTGCGGGTCTTTTTTGATCCCTAATGCTACGTGGCAATAAACAAAAGACTTAACAAAGGTTGAACAAACGTTCATCTCTCCCATCAACTCTACACGTATGCGCATATTCAGTGCTTAATGCCAAAAGAGCTTTAAGGAATGAAATTCATCCCCTAAAGCTCTTTTGTTGCCCATTTCGTCACTTTGGAAAAGGTCAGCGATTCGGCAGACTAATTTAGTCCACCAGTTGAACCAAATCTCCTACTTTCACGTCTGCTAGCGTGCCATCGGGCATTTGACGACTCGCTATTGCGATTCGGTTACGGACAGACTCGATCGATAGAACAGCTACTATCTCAGTCAGTTCTTCAAGAATCTCTCCTGTAGCGGGGTCTCGAATAACCTTCACAGTAGCAGTAACGGCTACCTTCATTCCCGGCGCCAAGCCAGCATTTCTACCCCGGTTCAAGTAGACGACATCACCGTCAACATCTGCAATCAGAGCATTTAATTGGCCGGCAGCTGGAGCTTGTGCAGCACTCGGCAGATCGTTCGATGCCTGAAAGCGAATATTATTCACAGCACTGTCGATTGCCCGCTGTATTGCCTTCCCAATGGAAGTGGTTGAGTACTGCCGCATTCCAAGTTGGTAGCGATCAATCGATCCTGCGAATTGTGTATAGTCCAGATTCAGACCAACATTATTCCCTACACTAGTGCCACGGCCATTTACGCTCGCCAAAATCCGTCCGGTTTGGGGATCAAAAGCACGTAATACCACTTCGGCTCTAGCTGTAGTTTTTGATACCGCTAATCCAACATCGTATATCTGTCCGATCTTTATTTGCCCTAAGCCAGCATTGATACCAGCACCGGTACGTTGATCGGCCATGGTTACACTAATCTGGAAAATGGCATGGACACCCATTTTCTGGGCTTCCTCAAGTACTTGCGAACTTAAACGCCCATTAATCAGCGAAAGGCCATCGACAACCTCATACTGTCCAGAGCTCATCAAGCTGTGCACCAATCGATCTGCTGCATAGGGAAAACGAGAGTTAAAACGCGTCTGCGATGGAAGCACAGCTACTGTTAAAGTGTGTTTTGGAATCTGTGCACACAAGTCCAAATTACAGGCGAGAATACTTACAAGAACCAATAAAGTTTTTAGCCTATTGTGCGGATTTCGAGAGCGACCCATGTTTGAACTCCTTTATTCTTTTAATATGTAGTTGTAGATTTAGTTTGCCATCACAATTAAGAACGCAAGGCACCACATAAACGGACAAATGTTATTAGAAAAGAATTGAAAACGTTTGCCTTTTAAGAAGAGACTAGTGGAAACATCAGCAGGAAATGACCTTTACACAACTATTTAGAGAACTTGAAAACGGCAATCAACACGCCGCCAACGATTTACTAGAGCAATACGGTGACCATATCCGTCGCATTGCCCGTATCCGATTGAACGATTCAGTGCTTAGGCGTGTTGAAGACACTATGGATATTTATCAGAGTGTCATGGCTAATTTCTTCATGCGAGCAGCTACTGGACAATTTGATCTCGAGACACCGGAACAGTTGCTGGCCCTTATTTCCACGATGATCCGAAATCGTGTGATAGATAAAAGTCGATTCTACCGTTCAAAGCGTCGAGATATGCGGAGGAACATTTCTATCGCTGAAACACCAACTGAAGACCGTAATCGTGAAACACCTAGTCTCATGATTAGTCGCGAGGAGGTAATAAACCAGTTCTACGCCAAGCTCAGCGAAGAAGAACGTTGGTTACTCTCTGAGCGATCAAATGGCAGCAGCTGGAAGGAGCTAGCCGAAAAGCTAAATGCGACACCAGATCAACTCAGAAAGCGTTTAGCCAGAGTGACTCAGCGCATTGCTGCGGAATTGCAATGGGAGTAAGTCAGATGGATTCAATTCAGGAGTTACTACCATATCTCTGTGCTGAACAAAGCACACGATGGGGGGAAGATGACCATGTATTGGTAGAAGAGCTTATCGAGCGGTATCCAGAAATAACAAACGATCGTTCAGCATTGCTGGACCTGATTTACCACGAGATTTACCTCAGGGAAATTCATGACCTAGAAATATTTATTGAAGACTTTTCCAGCAGATTCCCAGAGCTGAGAGAAGAGATCATGCTCATGTTGGAAGTTCACGATCTAGTTGATACCGGTCATTTAGAGATTGCGGATGAACTACAAACATTCATCGAAGGTACCGATATTCCGGATCCCGTAACGGATGTATTCAAATTAATCTATTCAACCTATCCGCTTTCAGAGCTTCCGGTGGAGGTTATCAAGAGTTTAGGTGCGCAATGTATTTACCGCGTTATTGATGACGGCGATTACGTGTTTCGACAGGGTGATGCTTCTGATGCTTTGCTGATTATCAAATCCGGCGAAGTAGAAATTCGCCTTCATCATGATGAACATTCAAACGAAATCGTTGCCCGGTGTGGCGCTAATAGTATCATTGGCGAAATTGGTGTTTTCACCAATAGTGCTCGCAGTGCAGATGCCATCGCCTTGGGGCAAGTTGTCGTGCTGGAGGTGTCCTTAAACCTGTATGAACAATTGAACCGCGATTTTCCAGCAACCAGTGGACTCATAGCAAATCAAATCTCTGAACGTGTCGGCAATCATGACGTGGATGTATTTAGCAGTAAAGTAATGCACGGCTATCGAATCATTGAAAGGCTTGGCCGAGGCAGCATGGGTGTCGTTTATTTGGCTGAGCGTGTTAAAGATGGTCATTTATTTGCACTAAAAATGTTGCGGCATGACATCTTGTGCAATCCCAAGGCTTGTCAAAGATTCAAACAAGAAGCCGATATTCTAGGTCATCTAAACCACCCGGCTATACGGAAGACCTATGAAGCTTTTTCCGCAATGGCGACCATGTTCCTAGTCATGGAATACTGTGAAGGCATCTCACTACGGAAATGGCTCGATCAAAATCCAATTAGTGATATCACGACGATTAAACATATTGTGGGTCAGTTGATTGATGCGCTTTTATATGCTCACCAAAAAGAGATTATTCACCGAGACGTCAAACCAGCAAATATCATGATCGACGAAGAGCATAATATTTCACTAATGGACTTTGGACTAGCACGTAATGCCATCAACCCTTCGCTTACGAATACTGGTGAATTACTGGGCAGCCCCCGTTATATGGCCATCGAGCAATTTACTGGCGGATCTGTTGGCCCTAAATCAGACTTCTTCTCCGTGGGATGCATCCTTTACGAAATGCTCGCAGGAGAACCTTTATTTGATGGTCGTGATTTGGTTGGAATGTTAACTCAGCGACTGCAATGGCAGCTGCCAAATCAACATGACATTCGCCCCGATCTAGACGATGAGTTACATGCATTTCTATGCAGCTGTCTAAAATCGGAAAAATGTGAACGCTTGGCAGAATATAGCTCGGACCGTCTAAAGCAACTGGCCCGGGAATGGATAACTAGCTAGCGTAAAATCGCTGATGGATTGCTCTTGTCGAGCAAACGGATCTGCTGATTTCACTCTTTCCAATATGGACATTCGACACTTTCGATTTTTGGCGACTTCGATCTAGTAGTGTTACAGATCGGATAACAAACCTGAACTCATTTTGATTACACACATAAAACGAATGACCATATTTCACGAGATCTAATGATTGGCATGTATTTTGCAACGATCGTTTGTAGTGGTTCATCAATTGAAAACGCTCTGGAGAGAACAATGTCGTATATAAGTCGTATGGTTGCAATGTTTTTCGTTTCTGTGCTAATGACCACCAATGCAAATGCGGAGACGGTCATACGCAAATCGGGCTCGATCTTTTTAACGATTAGTGAACGCGGTGATATCCGGAAGAATGGCTCTCTAATTGGTCGAGTTGAGGACAATGGCTCGGTGCGGAAAAATGGGTCGCTCATCGGTAGCGTTGACAATAATGGCCGACTACGACAATCAGGTACTCTCATTGGTGAAATACAAGAGAATGGCAACCTACGCAAAAAAGGAACTCTCATAGGTCAGATCGATTCGAGTGGAACAATTCGTAAAAAGGGCAGTTTGTGGGGCTCCGCATCGAATTGCTGTACAGGAGATGAGCGACGTAGCTTAGCCGCCGTGCTAGTCTTCTTCGGGGATTTGTTCGAGTAACTCTATAATGTTTTTCTGTCAGAAATGCGTAACAAACTTAAACGAATAACTGACCAGGATTCGCGCATAAAAAAGCCCTCGAAAAGGGAGCATCTTTCCGAGGGCACTTGAGAGCTAAGGCAAAAGCACTGTATCAATGACATGAATGATTCCATTTGATGTCATGATGTCGGCCTTAATCACCTTTGCATTATTAACCTGTACTCCGTCACACGTTGAAATCTTAACTGCTTTACCGTTAAGGGTCTTAGCCGTTTTGAGTTTTACAACCTTTGACGCGGGTACCTTTGCAGAGACAACATGAAATTTAAGGATGCTGATAAGCTTCTCTTTATTTTCAGGCTTCAGTAAATTCTCGACCGTGCCTTTAGGCAATTTTGCAAACGCTTCATCCGTAGGTGCAAAAACGGTGAATGGACCATCTCCACTTAACGCATCGATAAGATCAGCACTTGTCAACGCCGTTGCTAATGTCTTAAAGCTTCCTGCAGCTACAGCTGTCTCGACAATATTCTTTGTTGGAGCCTTTTCAGCTGCATAAAGAGACGGGATTAACAAACTGAACGCTGCAAGAAATAAAGTCGCCTTTTTCATTTTTCTCTCCGAGGCAAAGTAATGTTTGGTTTCACTACTGCATTCATGCAACTGGCGATTCTTTTGCAACAAATATTCTTGCCGTTTCCTTGGTAATATTTTTGATTGCTAAGAGATCTTACTATGAGCCGATAGTGACGGCGACTCACCGACCCTCCTTAGCTACCTTGAGATAAGCAGACTACTAAAGCTTCAAGGTGCGCGACGCCGCTTAATTGCCATAGGTTTTCTTACACACTAACATTACCAATTCAGCGACACACAATATGAAAAGGACTGCATATGTTTATCGCGACAGGAAAACTCTGGTTTGTGTTGGTTCTCTTTGTCATTACACTCCTCAGCGGATTCGGCTTCTTGGCATCATTTGAGCCGACTGAAAACGCGATGGTTTTCCGGACGGGCTATGCCCTCGTTTCAGGAGCTTCCACGGCTCGGGCTTTATTTCTTTTGATTCGCATGCGCAAGCAATAAATTTCGATAGATGCGTGGTGCCACGGTAGAACAAGGCGTTCGAAAATCAAGGTCATGGTGAGACTAGCCTTGCGACTTCATCCGATACAGCCGCACCACGAAGATTAACCGCACGAACAATCCCTTTTTTATCCACCAGCAAATTTACTGGAATACTGCGGATACCAAAGGCTTTAGCAATGCGATTTTCCCACTTCTGGCCATCGTAAAAATGAAGCCAGTTCATCTCTCGCGCAGATATCATACGTTCAAAGACGCCTTGGTTCTCATCGAGGCTAATAGACAATATTTCAAAGCCGTCCGCCCTATGCTTTGTATAAGCCTCTTTCAAGAACGGCAACTCAGAGATACAAGGCGCACACCAAGTAGCCCAAAAATCAATCAAGACAACTTTACCTCGTAATTTCTTGTTGGTAACCAGTTTGCCCGTAGGGTGATCTCTTAATTCGATCTTGCGAAGTGGCTGACCCACCATACGAATAATGTCAAAGTGCATTTTGAGTCGAGGTAGAAAACGCGAAGCACTCCCGATACTCATTTTCGCTTCAACAGCATCCATAAACCGTACAGCTTCTTTCTGTTTGCCGCACCTCGACAACGTATACGCTAGTTCACGACCGTACATTTCCGGGCGTTCTGGGTAATCTTCGCTCAACTCCGTTAAGATTGGCAGAGCCTTTTGCGGCTGTCCACTAAACAGATAAGCCGCTCCATTTCGCAATCGCGAAATCCGCACATACTGACTCTCGGGATATTCGCGAATGAATGCCTGGTATGCCTCTGGGGCACGCGTGTAGTAATGCAAGCTCCAAAGCATATGAGCTTTTAGGTAAAGAACCTTTTCTCGTACCGGGGAATCTTTATGCTCGGTAAGGAACGCGTCGAGAGCCTTCAGGTTTTCCTGACTGTAATTCGCAAAGATTAAGCTACCCGTCTCACGGATATTCATCTCTTTTTTCAGAACCTCGTATGCCTCCTCAGAGGCTTGCACATCAACGATGTTTAAGAACACCAAACCAGATAACAGCCAGACATTCCAGTTTTGATTACTAAAAACCATATCAACCCCTTCATGACCTTGAACACGATTAATTACCAGATCTGCACAATAACATCTTCGATTGGAGGGTTCGATGCTGTCATGCAAAACGTGTGACCGGCACTTTAATGTAACAGGAGACTAAACCAGATCTCCGAAAATACTAAACCGAATTAAATTACTTGCCAGCGAGTGTCATACAAGCTCAAGGCATTTCAGATACTAGTAATTAATACCGCAGGACAAATAGACTCCATCGCCAAGATCCGAGAAGTCACGGCCTATTTCAAATTCTCGGGCAAATAAATAGGACAACTCGACTGTCCACCCACCACCTCCCGCTAATAGCTTTTCCAGAACCACAGCCGTTTTCCAATGACGACTAGTTACTATCGTGTCCTCTCCATCCAAATTGACACCCCATCGGTTGCCTTCAAAACCCACTTTAAGCCGTAACCATTTTTCCATCTGATTTGATTCTCTCACCAAAAGCCAAGAGACCGCAGACTCGGGAAACCGCAAGTCGATCTTAGTCGAATATTCTGGTTGCCATGAAATTCCTAACGCGGGAAATATCGCATTGTCCAAATGATTTAGGTGAACTAAGCCATATGAGAATGTCATGCCAGTGTCTGGAATCTTACGGTTTATTAGGCACATCGCAAATATTCCAAACGTGTTAGATTCCGCCTCCATATCACCTTGATAGCGTGGTTGTACGGAAATCAGCATGCTCCTATTAACATCGTCAGTGAATTCTTTGCGCCAGAATAATGAAGCTCCAAGTTGGTACAAATGGTTGTGCTTAAAATCTAAGGATGGCACTGTTATGGAATCTTCTCGAAAAATGAACCTCGCACTTAGAATATTTGAAAATGATCCCAGTGGAACTCCAACTCCAACTTCCGCCTGAAGCCATTTATGAGAATTTTTTGAGGCCAAACCTTGAGCGTAGCCAGAACTGACACCTAACCGCTGCAAAGCCTGACTCTTGTAACGTTTAAGAGGGGTAATTGAAACTGATTCTTCTGGCTCTTCGTGGGCAACGCTGTCTTCATATCGGTATTGCAAGGGCGACTGTCCCAGGACAGGGACGCTTACCAACATCGATAGTACAATTTTAATGCTATACCGAAAGTGCATGCCGGATATGTATGAGAAACCCTATAAGCCACTAAAATAACAACGCACTTCAGGATATAACAAATCCAAGCAAGTCGTTAAACAGCGAAAACGATGAATTTTAAGTGCCCGTAATTAACAAATAGGTGTTTCCTTACGAAAGCTTGCAAAGCTATGTCATATTCATCATCCGGTAGTCATAAAACTAAAATCCTATTCGTTATAAGTGCAGCCATCCTATGCCCACTGGAAAATAGTGGCCTCAGCAAAGATCAATGGAACCAATTTCGTGGACCGAAAGGGGATGGAACCAGCACCGTCAAGCAACTACCGGAGTCCTTTGACGAAGAAGTCAACGTAACATGGAAAACAAGGGTCTCAGGCACAGGCTGGTCATCTCCTGTAATCTGGGAAGACGACATCTGGATTAGCAGTGGAGACGCAGCATCCAAAGAACTACGCGCGATCTGCGTTAGTTTTGAAACAGGAAAGATCACCAAAAACATCAAAGTGTTTGATATGGTGCCACGACCGCGTGACCCCGCCTACAAATATGACTCACCTCACCTGAATAGCCCCGCAACTCCGACTCCAGTTGTTGAAGAGGATCGTTTGTTTATTAGTTACGGTTCCCAGGGTATAGCTTGTATAGACCGCAAGTCTGGGGCTACGCTCTGGAAAAGACGAGATTTACGGATCTACCAGCCGGTGCGTCAAGGTTCATCACCAATTGTTGATACTGACACCCTATATGTGGCTTTTGATGGAACCGACCAGCAGTATTTTATCGCTCTTTACAAGTCCACCGGTGATACGAAATGGAAAGCCAAACGTGAAATAGATACTGATTGGGCAAAGACACTTGCAACGAAAGGGTTCTCACCAAAAGGCGGTGGAAAGCCGAATGACAACAAGAAATCATTCGCAACTAATCGCGCCCGCCGCAGAAGCAACTATCTCGTATGATCCAGATACTGGTAAGGAGATCTGGAGGGTAATGCACCCAGGTGGATTCAACGTCGCCGCTCGGCCTGTGTTCGCGAATGGACTAGTATATATCTTCACCAGTGGATTGACGGGTTATTTAATGGCTATTGATCCCACAGGACAGGGGGATATTACAGATACCCACTTAAAGTGGATCACTACCAAAAGCACACCTCATATCCCATCTCCCATCATCATTAATGACGCTCTTTTTCTGGTTACAGCCAAAGGAGGAGTTGCAAGATGCCTCGATGCAAACACGGGGACAGAGCTTTGGGTTAAGCGACTCGGAGGTGACCATTGGGCTTCTCCGGTGTACGGCGATGGAAAACTTTACTTTAGCAACAAACAAGGCATGGTAACCGTCATGTCAACAAGTCGTAATAATCCGCAGATTCTTGCCCGCAATCAGATGCAAGGTAGTTTCATTGCCTCACCTGCCCTTAGTGGGAAGTCGCTTATATTACGTTCAACTACGCATCTTTATCGAATCAGTAAATAGTTGGCGTTGGCATTCGCTCGTGGTACTGACTTTAGAAGTCTCGTATCACTCGCTAAACAGGCCAAGTTGTTTACTTAGCTGGCTCAGCTTTAATGAACGTGAGAACCATTGGTAAAGGGCGAACTCGCGTAAACCCCAAAAATCGATCTGACGGGCTATTCATTATTTTCATCTCGCCCTCGCTGTTGACCATACCCATAACACTGCTGCCGCCGCCGTCCATGTTTGTTGCTTGCCAACAACCCAGTTCTTTCATCAATTGGGCCAATTCATACAAGTTCATTCCCTCGCTAAAACCGGGTTGACGACCATCCACCACAACAAGAATAAGTGCTTTACCTTCTTCATCAGAGCCAATAGCAGTACGAGGATGTCGCGCCCCATCCTCAGGTACGAGCACTTTATTCTTGGACAGAATTAATTGAAATCCAGCTGTGCCTTCCTGTGGCGTATCTTCTTTCTTATGCCCAAAATGAACACGCTCATTTGCATCAAACCATACGGATGATGCAGTTGGAGCTTTGCCTGCACGTACCTTGCCTCCAGTAGCAGCAAGACCATGAATAACCACCGGCTGGCCCGGATACCAGGTTCTATTTTTCTTACCCTGAGCATCTGGGATGCTATCCCACGGATTGGTGTTTACAAAAGCTAAAACGGACTTACCTTTCGCAAGTACCCTAGGATCCGTAAGGGCGACGTCGGCGGGGCCTTCACCATCAGGATCTGGACCAATGACTACTGCTGCTTTAACAGCTTGGGAGCTCAAATCCACCTTCATAACGTGAATGCGATTTACAATCGGGTCCGTCTTCATCTTTAACGTATAGCTTATAAGTTGTTCATCCTTTGTTTTTGGTTCCGGGTTAGGCTCAGCATAGGATTCACCGCCATTTATAAGGATGAAAGCCATCAATAAAAGATATTGGAATTTTGCCTGTTTCATATCTCTCTCACGTCCAATCATTGCGAATCTACATAACTCTTTTAATTATCTTACTTCAACAAATGTTTTACCAATTCGTATTGCGCACCACATAGGACTAACCGATTCTGATACACCCCTAATACAAAAAGCTATTTCACATTGCTGGAAATTGCTTCACATAATGTAAATAAGGCCACAGCTATTATGGCACCATATTTGCATAATCTACCCTCAGGTCCCATTAACTCGAGAACAAAAAGCATATTTACGCTTAACAACAAAGTAAATGTGACCTCTTTTTGATACCTTATACAGTTCGTTTAGGATCATTTTGATGACAAACAAGTCGGGGCGTAAAAGAAGTCGGGTTGTTAATAAGCATTTAAGTTTTGAATGCTTGGAGGATCGGATTGTCTTGAGTGGAATCACGGATCACTCTGCGGCATTCGATCTTATCGATTTATATGAAATGCGTCGGCAGCGAGAATATGCAGAGATTGACGGTGATGGAATTGGAATCGCGATCATCGATACCGGAATTGATATATCACATAACACCTTTGCCGATCGAATTATTGCCAACGAAGACTTGTTTTATGGTAGAGAAGGGAATTTTTTCACCTCCAGTCATGGAACTAATGTGGCTGGAGTCGCCGCGTCGTCACATCCGAATATTGGGGTCGCTAACGAGGCAAACATCATTTCCTTACAGGTTTTTTCTGAAACAGATGGCTATTCTACCTGGGTGAAAGTCCTGACCGCACTTCAATGGGTTCGGGAACATCATCAAGAACACAATATCGAGGTCGTAAACATGTCACTTGGCGGCGGGCTTTTCGCATCCGCTGATGATGCAGCCGCCGTTACCCAAAACGTTTACCAAGAGATACTTACCCTAGAAGATATGGGAATTACAGTCGTTAGTGCAGCCGGCAACGAGTATGGCCTAGACCGCAGTGGCTTAACCCGTATGTCACAGCATGCAACCGCTCCAGGTATTTACAGTACACTCGTCGTCGGAGCTGTTTGGGAAGCCTCCGAAGGTGGTGGTATCTGTATGGGAAATAACGTCTGCGATGTTACGACCGCATCAGATCGTATTGTTCATTTCAGCCAACGCCCGCCCAATGAGCCTAATGTGGTGTTTGCTCCGGGGGCATTCATTTTAAGTGCAATGCCTGACAACAGCTTTGCCGAACAAGCTGGTACCAGTTTGGCGGCTCCCATGGTTTCCGGCACAGTTGCACTGATGCAGGACGCGGCAATGACCTTTGGTGGTCGCTACCTAACACCAGATGAGGTACAGGATATCAATCGAACCTCAGCAGACTTTATCTATGACGGCGATGATGAAACTTCAATCACAACAGTAGATGGCATTGAATTCTCTTACACAGAAACAACTTACCCGCGGATCAATGTGCATAATGCAATCAATTCCGTTCAATTGCTCATGGAATCACATACCTCACGAGAAGATCGCTATGCTGTAAACAGCGGTGATTCAAATGGAGTTATCGATGGCGCATTTCTTGGCCCAATCTTGCCGCTGCGATGGAATTTATCTGAGAACGATCCAACTGAGGCTATGACGTATACCGGCATCCTTGGAAAGGATGGCCGCAGATTTGATGCCGGCGATGCAGACGTTGATATATTTTCCTTTGAAGTTGCCGTGCCTGGTGTCGTAATACTACAAACAGAACAATGGAATCGGAAAAAACCAGCTGACACGCTCCTGCGACTTTTC
>JAKUOW010000087.1 GCA_022451045.1 Pirellulales bacterium
ATCGAACCTTCATCCCAATTGCCAGATCTGAGAAGAAGAGATTACTTCCAAGGATGACTTTGAGGGTCTTGGCCACATTGAAATTATCCTCGCGAAGTTGCTGTGCGAGTGGGGCGACCAACTCCGCTGATGGTTGTGGTTCGTCCATGACGAAAAACCGCACCAGTTTCTGAGCAATGAAAATTGGGGCAGTCGGCTGACTCAAAACATGACTTACCGCTTGCTCACCAGTCAATTCACCCGTCGTGCCGAGAAAGGACTTGGCTCCGGTGTCGAACTGATACTTGTTAAATCTAAATCGTCGGTTACGCACTTCCCAGCCTGTAAAACACTTTGCCAACTCGCGGATATCCTGTTCTGTGTAATTGCCTTCACCCAGGCAGAATAATTCCATCAATTCACGCGCATAGTTTTCATTCGGATGCGTTTTGCGATTGGTAGCCGAATCCAGATACAGAAGCATGGCGGGGTCTTTCGAAATACTCTGGACCATTTCATTGAAGTCACCGAGTGCATGCTTGCGCAAGAGTTCATTTTGCTGTTGCATCATGAACGCGTCCTGAACCTTTTGAGCTCCGGTGGCAAAGTGGCCATGCCAGAATAAAGTCGTCTTTTCCTGAAGTTGATTGGTCGTATTGATCATGCGATACAACCAGGCCGATGCCAATCCATGTGGATTGCCAGTAGCCACCATGGCGCGACTCATCGCTTTCATTTCGACCTGAAAGCTGTCCGACTCTGGTGATGCGAAGACTAAATCATTGACCAACTGATCTGGTGTGTTGCTTAGACCCGCATTTAAAGTCTCCCAATCGGCACCAAATCCAAGCCGACGGTATAAGTGGGTTACACGTTGCAAGTTCCAAGGCTGTTCGGTCGATGGCGCATACAGCTTCCAGGCCCAATTGGGATCAATTTGTTTTTGACTCATGACTAACACTCCACGATGTCGGTGATCATGGTGCCTTATTGATCTTTAAACTGAAGTTCAAACGTAAGTTTGAGATTGTCTTCCGAGTGATCCAATCGCACAAAGAATTGTTTGGCGAGCCCAATTCCTTCGAGTAATAAATCAACCTGAGCTTCTGCTTGTTCGCGGGAGGAACCGTCATTCAACACGGTTTGCACAATAAACTGTTCTTTGTTTGCCTCAATCGCATCGCGGATTGGCTTCGCATTCAAAATAGCTTCGAAGTTGGTTTTTCGGTTTGCGTTTGCATCAGAAGGCGACGCAGGTTTGGACTTTGCAACAGCAAGCGCCAGATCCCGAGTGCTAGAGAATACGACGTTATCCCCAAAGAACGCAATTGTTGGTGAAAAGTTGTACTGAATGGCAATAGGCTCGCCGTCGAGAGGTTTTAGGTATTTGGTTGAGACAAGACTGGCACCGTCCACTTCTTCGAGGGTGATATCAAACTGAGGCTGACCTTCCATAGCACCGATGATGTTGATGAATCCGATACCACTGATAAATGTGCGATTCAACTCCGCTTTCATGGTCTCAGGATCCTTCATTGCTGCGACCAACGCAAACGAAGGGACTTTGATTTCAGGCTCAGGCTTTCCATCGAATGACTGAGTGGTAGAAATGATTTGTATTTCCGGCTCAAGTGATGCCAGAATGTCCTGCCCAAAGTCCTTGCCACCAAAGAATGTCGATAGTGTGGCATCTACCAGGGCAATGCCTTCATTGACCTGGTCACTAAATAAATCCGGTGCTAACAACCACCACTGTCCGAGATCCCTGTAAGTGTTGATAGCCAGCACTTGATTGGGAACATCCAGCGATAACGGTGCCCCTTTTGAATCATCTGGTCCAAAATAGTATCGGCGGATGTCGGGGATGTGACTACTGTCAAAAGCGGAGTCAACTTCAAAGCGTATATGTGAATCTTCCAGGTCGATGGAACCAAGCAGAAAGGGTGTGTACTTTAGCTGGCTGAGTGTACCGCCAAAGAGCAATTCGACGAGCATGTTTTCTTGCATGCCCAACTCGGCTTGCTCAAGTTGACCGTTATTTTGCAGCGTGGCAATATTTGCAAATATCCAGCCGTCGCCCGCGCCGCTTTTTCTCGCCGCAGAAGCTTTTTTGTATGTATCTGTTTGGGCAAGTGACGAAGCTGACATACCAGCCAGTCGATTGAGGATTTGGCGACCGTACTCAGCATTGTTAGTGACTACGGCCCAGCCGTTATGAGTGGCAAAACGAGTTTCACCAATCTGGTAGGCCTGGATTCCCATGTACTCACCCTGTTTCACAGGATTTTGTCCTGCCAACGCTCCAACGGATCGAACAAATCCGACGATAGTATCCTGAACCTGAGTAAGCGTATCGTCATCACCATGAAGCAACATCGCGCCCGCCTGATATTCGGCGTCGAACATTCCGTAGATCCCACCGTGTGTGCTCTTTGATAAGGCTTCTTCCCACTCCACTTGAAGTTGTGTTTCGATGAAGTTTTCGAGCTGCAGCAACTGCGGATTGCTGAGTGCTTGCTGATAATTCGGCAACTGTTTTAAGCGTTGAAATAGAGGATGGTTATCAATCGATTCCATCAATTCGGCTGGATTGTTCAACCCGACCACTACGATCGTGGATTCCGGCAGCACTTGTGCAACATCAGTAATCTCTCTTTGCTGTTGTGCACTGATGATGGAACTTCCAATGAATTGGCTCGTTGTTCCAACCAGTAAGAGAATCACGATACTGTAGAGGATCTTTTTCATCGGTGACCTTTCAGGCGAGATAAATTGAGAGCGACATTGAGTCAGGGAAACTAGCTGTCAATCAAACAGATCGCCGGTGCATTTCTTTTCGCTTCCTATTATACAGCACCCAAAAACGCATCGAAGTTGTGTGATATGGCATAATTCGTTTAATGAAAATAACGTTACTGCCGGTGACCGGTGGGCGAATAGAGTTACAATATGGGTGAGCAATAGCAGACAGCGCAAGTTTTAATGCCATGTATATACCTGCTGAGGCGATGAGTTTTAAGATAGGAATCGACGCGAATGTCAGAAAATAAGAATTCAAAGTGGTCGTTTACGACTGGGCTTGGACTAGGACTTCTTATCGGTGCGGGTATGTTAGTTGGTGGCTTGGTCACGATGCGTCATCTGCAGGAACCAACGGTTCAAATCAATGGTGTTCAGGCGACTGCATCAAATAGTTCAGAGACTTTTGCCGTCGCAACCGGACCCCTTGCAGATGGAACAGAAGGCGCGTTTTTTCTGGACTTTTTGACGGGTGAATTACAGGTAATAGGATACAACCCGCGAGGCGGAGCTTTTGCATCACACTTCAAACGCAATGTATTTGCCGACCTCGCAGTTCAGCCGAGTAAGAAACCGCGACTACTGATGGTTACCGGCCAGGTCAGTTTTCTCGGCAGTGCTAACACGAGGCCAGCAGACAGCGTTGTCTATGTTGTCGATTCCGCCACGGGAAATTTCGCGGTGTATGGAATTCCTTTTAATCGACAAGCTCAGGCAACAGGTAAAGCACAAGCCGGTCAGCTGGCAATCATCCACCGTGGCTCAGCCCGCAATCTCAACCTTAACGAGTAATGGATTACGCCAGTGCATGTAAGCGTTAATGGCGAAATGGTTCCGGTCGATCCTCCGCAGACTGTTTTGCAGTTGTTAGATTCTCTGGGATTCTCCGGCAAGCCGGTAGCTGTTGAGGTGAATCTTAAAATTGTGCCGTTTGATCGCCACTCGGAATATGAACTCTCAGACGGCGATGAGCTGGAAGTCGTTACACTTGTAGGTGGCGGCTAGGGAGATTGGCATGGCAACAGAAACGAACATGACAACGGCACACGACACCTTTCAAGATTCGTCGCTGACGATTGGCCCGTTTACGCTCAATAGTCGCCTCATCGTCGGCAGCGGACGATATGAGAATGCCACAAAGATGCGGCAATCACTCGAACTGTCGGGCGCTGATTGCATTACAGTTGCCGTAAGACGAGAACGGCTCCACGATCCAAATGGTGAAAACCTGCTGGACTACATAGATTCGGATCGATACACGCTGCTACCCAACACCGCTGGTTGTTACAGTGCTGAAGATGCTGTCCGGGTTGCACGAATGGGACGAGAGATTCTCAGAGCGCTAGGCAACCGCGGAGCCGACTGGGTAAAGCTCGAAGTTCTTGGGGATGCCAAGACGCTGCTACCAGATCCTGTTGCCACAATTAAAGCAACCGAGATGCTCGTGGACGACGGATTTCATGTGCTTTGTTACACAAGTGATGATCCTGTCAGTGCTCGTCGTTTGAAAGAAGCCGGTGCTGCCAGTGTTATGCCCGCGGGAAGCCCAATCGGATCCGGACAAGGTATTCTAAACCCCAACAACATCAAGATTATCCTTGAGTACCTCAAAGGTGATAACCCAGACTACCCCGTCATTGTTGATGCCGGTGTTGGTAGCGCCAGTGATGTGGCCAGAGCTATGGAATTGGGTGTTGACGGTGTGTTGCTAAACACGGCGATTGCCCATGCCCGTGATCCGCTGCTCATGGCACAAGCGATGAAGGACGCTATCCAGGCAGGCCGCAAGTCGTTTCTGGCAGGTCGAATCCCGAAGCGTCTCTATGCCTCAGCCAGTAGCCCGGAAGAAGGGCTGGTGACTACGCATCCGTATAAGCGTGAGTCGTAGCGTCTGTTATTCCCGTAGTCCGCGATTCTGAATTCAAGCTGTCTGATTGTGCGCGCGGTCGAGTATGGTAAAAACAAGGTTGGCTAATCCAAGTAACACAACCGCTCGCCACCTTACTCCATAAACGGGTGGCTATGCTTGGGAACGCATTTGACACTTTCTGAATATCGATGGAGACAAGAGATGGAAACAACCAATGGAAGCCTTAACCGAAAACTGCGAATGGCACTGGTAGGTGGTGGTCAGGGATCTTTTATTGGACGCGTGCATGCGACAGCAGCCGTATTGGACAATCGTGCTGCGTTGGTTGCGGGTGCCTTGTCATCGAATCCGGAGCGGGCAAAAGCATCAGCACCAGCATACGATATCTCGGAATCCCGAGCATATACAAGTTATCAGGAGATGCTTGATACGGAGTCATCTCTTCCAGAAGATCAACGCATCGATTTCGTGTCAGTCGCCACACCTAACTTCACACACTTTGAAATTGCTGTGGCCGCCGTGCGAGCCGGATTTAACGTCATCTGCGATAAGCCACTTACATTTGATTTAGCACAGGCAGAAGAACTTGCTGCCGCTGTTGACGAATCAGATGTAGTTTTTGCTGTTAGCCACAACTACACCGGCTATCCGCTCGTTCGACAAGCCCGTGAGATGATTCTCAATGGCGAGCTTGGTGAAATACAGGCGATCCGGTCCAACTATATTCAGGGTTGGTTACGAACTCGGCTAGAATCGGAAGATCAAAAACAGGCTGCATGGCGAACAGATCCATCTCGAAGTGGTGCTGCTGGTTGCTTCGGCGACATCGCAACACACGCCTACAATCTAGGTCGATACATGACAGGCTTGTTGCCATCAGAAGTGAGTTGTCATCTCAAGACGTTTGAAGAAGGACGTCAGCTCGATGACTATGGCACTGCAATTATCCGTTATGAGAATGGCGGTCTCGGTTCGGTGACGGCATCGCAAATCAGCCACGGTCGCGAAAACGATCTGTTTATTGAAATAGATGGAACCAAAGGCGCCTTGAGCTGGCGGCAGGAAGAGCCGAATCAGATGATTGTTCGCTGCAATGGCGAGCCACACAAAATCTATACCCGCGACCCTAATGCTCCATTTATGAATGCATCAGCTGCCGGAGCATGTCGCTTGCCAAGTGGCCATCTGGAAGCCTTCTTTGAAGCATTTGACAATGTATATCGATCAGCATATGACGACATGATTAAGCGTGCGGCCGGGGAAGAGTTTGATCGTGTAAATAGTGTCTATCCAAATGTTAACGACGGCGTTGAAGGCATGTACTTTATCGAGCAGTGCGTAGCTAGCAGTGCTGAGAATGGTGCATGGGTGCCACTTCGCCATAGTAGAGCACGGGTTTAGAACAAGCCGTTGCGCTAGGAATTCTATTTTAGAATTAGCGGTGGATCTTCGTCTTCTGCAGCAGGCTTTGGTACAGGCTGTTTAGGTACGACTGGTGGTCGTTTTGGCTCCTCCACTTTGGCAGCCTCGATAGCAGCTTGCCGCCGGATAAGTGAGTTCGTCTGAGGTTGTGCTACTATGTAGACTTCCGCTTCGGAGCTTGCCTGCCTGACGTACTGCTGTACCGGCGATATCATTGGTGCGTGCGGAGCCCCGCCAACCACAGGTGACCAACCAGTCACAAATGGGCGCCAGCTTAGATTCTGTATGACCCCGTACCCACCATTGGGAATGGTAATCATCGGTGCTGTCATTACCATGCTCCGCGATGAAGCCTGACTGCACCATATGTTGAACCGGAACTTTGTATTTCCTAACCGTCCGCCGAATCCAAATCGAGCAGCGCCAAATCCGTGATAACCGCCAAATGGTGGAAATGCTGCACCCGGACCGTTAAAGAACCAGCCACCACGACGACCCCAGCTGGAGAGGCTCCATGTTGAGCCCATGTGCTCATAAAAGCTGTCGTTATATATTCCGTACGGTGCCTGGATAACCACTTGCGCCTGGGCATCCTGATTTGTGCCGAGAGCGGTTAACGCTATGGCAAGCAATACAACAAGTTGTCTTAAAGATACGGTCATTCTCAATGATGAGATGGTTGTGCTACGCAGTAGTCGACACAGAGATCAGATCTCTGTCCTAAGTGTATTCTACGCAGTTAAATCGTGGTGCGTGAAGCGGAATATATGAGAGTTAGCCGAACATCACCAAATAGAAGCCGCCAATGATCAAGATAGGAAGTATCATAGCGGCGATTGCAGCGAGAAATGCTTGTGGCGGTGGAGTCTTATGTACTGCAACAGCACCGTGATAAGCCAATGCCGGTATCCAAATGATGCTGCTGATAATGGCTATGGGTAGCGATAACACGGTGGTCAACCCCATGATGCCGGAGATATAGGCGGTGATGCGAAATGTCACATCAATTTCCCTTGGTGAACTACCGGTGATAAGTAGCCCGCCATGAAATGTGGTCGTGAAGATAAACACAAATACCAGGCTCAATAACTGGGAGCCAACAAGCCAGATGCCGGCGCCGATGCCGATCCAAGTATAAATCTGTGGATAATCAAACTGCTCATCCGATGCTTGCTCCGCCGCCATCAATAGAAATACGATCCAGGGTATCGCGGTCAGGACAGTTAGTAACCAGCCGATCAAATGGCCTTTTGTTGAATAGCCAATTGCCTTGGTGGTGGACTCGTCAAACTTCATGCTGCCGAAAGCCCGGGATGGCGAAAACAGGAAGGCTTTACTTGAATCCCAGAATCGCTTGCCGTCGTACTCTTCCTGCTCCCAGGGTAGCACCTTGGACTCATCAAATTGTTTTGGAGTCGAACGATGGGAGCGAGTGGAACCGCCAGCAGTTGTTGGAATTGTGTTGGATGCAGGTAGGCCCAGTGGATCATAACTGTCCGGGCCGGCAGCGTTTGGCATCGTGCCTGTTGCAAGAGAGGACAGCGGTTCATCGCGGAATCGCCGAACCGATGAGTACTCCGGAATGAGCATAACTTGGTCACAATACGGGCACTTGCCCTGCTTGCCAGCGAATTCCTGCGGCACTGCAACAATGGAGTTACAGTTGTTGCACTCAAACTCAATTTTTTCGGGTGTCAAATCATCCGCTGGCAACGGATTGTCCGCTGCGTTTGATATTGGCTCGGAGTTGATACAGTTGACAGACAATCGCATCACTGCGCGACATTCTGAGCAAACAACTTTCTTATGAGACTGAGCCGCGGGAACCTGCAAACGCTTACTGCACAACCCACATTGAAACCGTAATGTTGCGTCGCTCTCAGCAGAGTCACGGACCGCGGTGCTTATCAGGAATTGTAATTCGCCGGCTCTGATTTGATCCTCATTGCCCTGAAAATCCCGTACGGGGATTCCCATAACGGTATCACAGTGGCTACACTTCCCTTGTTTCCCTGCTGCGGAATCAGGAGCCTGAATCGGCTCGCGACAGGTTTTACACAGAAACTCAATAGCCATTTATTGATTAGTCCGCCGAGCGATTTGCTCATATGTGCTGTAAAGTAGCTGGAAGAGAAATTGGGCCACCGTTCAAGATGATGTCCTTATCTATAAGTATATCCAACACACATGACTGATCTGCTCACAATCAACGACATTCTCGGCCCTGATGGGTTGATTGCGGCCCGGCTGAAGTCATATGAACAGCGACCTCAACAGATCGAGATGGCAGAGGCGGTTGGCCAGGCTATCCAAAACCGCCAGCACCTCATCGTGGAAGCAGGCACAGGTGTTGGCAAGAGCTTTGCATACCTAGTCCCCGCTGTATTAGCAGCAACTGAGCCGGACAGAGAAGGACTATCATCCGAGCCCCCCCGCCCTAAACGTATTGTGATTTCAACACACACCATCAGTTTGCAGGAGCAGCTGATGCAAAAGGACATCCCATTGCTAAATAGTGTTGTTCCGCGTGAATTTACAGCTGTGCTAGCAAAAGGGCGGAGTAATTACCTAAGCCTTCGCCGATTGGCTTCTGCTGGTGAGCGGGCCGCGAGCCTTTTTACTGATGATAATGAAATCGATCAGCTTCGTGATCTACGATCTTGGGTGCGAGAAACTGGTGACGGCAGCAAAAGCGATTTGATGTTCGACGTGTTGCCGGTTGTGTGGGACGAAGTGTCTAGCGATAGCAGCAATTGCATGGGACGAAATTGCCCAACTTATAAGGACTGTTTCTATTACCGGGCGCGATCGAGAGTGGAGCACGCCCAGATTATCGTGGTAAATCATGCGTTGTTTTTCAGTGACCTTGCTTTACGAAGAGCCAATGTCAGTATATTGCCGGATTACGATGCCGTAATCCTTGACGAAGCCCATACTCTCGAAGCGGTGGCTGCTGATCATCTTGGTATCTCTGTGACTTCTGGCCAAGTGCGGTACATTCTCAATCGCCTATTTAATGACCGCACTAACAAAGGTCTATTCGTCAGTGGTGGTCATAAACAAGCTCAGAAAGAAACCGTTGAATGCCATATAGCAGCTGATGAGTTTTTTGATGAGGCGTACCAGTGGTATTTAGCGCAGACCAGTAAGTCGGGCAAGGGAAACAACGGGAGAATCCGGCAGGCAGAGGTCCTAAGGAACCATCTAACCGCGGTACTCGGTAAGCTCGCCGTAACCACTCGTCGCATTGCTTCGACGATAGAAGATCCAACAAAGCGGCAGGATTTCACGGCTGCTCACAATCGACTTGAAGTGTTGGCGGATTCTGTGAATGCATGGAATAAGCAAGCACTCAGCGACATGGTGTATTGGGTCGAAGGTTATCAACGTGGTCGCTCACAACCACGCGTGTCACTGCGTGCGGCACCAGTGGACGTTGGCCCAACACTTCGCGAAGAACTATTTCAGGAAGTGCCCAGTGTCATCATGACCAGTGCGACACTGGCTGTAGGGAATAACCAGTCGTTTGATTTCTTCCGTTCGAGAATTGGTCTTACGCAATCCACTGCTCAGCAACTTGGAAGTCCATTTGACTATGAGAAGCAGGCAAGGTTGGTGCTTGTTAAGGGTATGCCCGATCCTCAGAAACAAGCCGAGGAATTTCGAAGGCATATGGTCGAGCAGATAAAGCGATACGTGGATCAAACCGACGGCCATGCATTCGTTCTATTTACAAGCTATAGCATGCTGCGGTTTGCTCAGGAAGCATTAACACCCTGGCTTGCAGATCGGCAGTTGGCATTATATAGCCAGGGTGATGGAATCCCACGCAGTGAGATGATCCGCCGCTTCAAGGAAAATCCATTTGCTGTACTGCTAGGTACCGAGAGCTTTTGGCATGGAGTCGATGTGCCGGGCGATGCGTTGCAAAACGTAATAATCCCCAAGTTGCCGTTTAGTGTGCCGGATCAACCACTGCTTGAAGCACGCCTCGAACGTATAGAGGAGTCAGGCGGAAATCCATTTGCTGATTACTCCCTGCCTTCTGCTATTATTCGATTCCGCCAGGGATTCGGTCGGCTTATACGTACCCAACAGGATCACGGTATGGTCGTTGTGTTGGATCCGCGAGTGTATACACGCCGTTACGGCAGGGTGTTCATCGAATCTTTGCCCACGTGTCAGATTATTGAAGAGAGTGTGCAACAGAGCTTCGAGTAGATGTGTTGAATTTGTGGGCTGTTAAGCCATGCCAAGTGAATTGAAACGACACACTCATTGTTCAGCATAAATCTGTGATACATAATGAGGGCTTGCAAGCCCTCTCCGCTTAAAGTTCAGGAATAGAAATATGAAACTTAGCCGTCGACAGATGCTACTTTCCACTGCCGCAGCAACGGGAGCTACTTTTTTTGACGCACCGGCAATCTTAGGTGCAGATGCCTACGGTGGATTCCCCGTCGGTGTACAAAGCTACTCATTGCGTGGATTTAACATGCTTGAGGCCGTTCGTCATATCCAGGGGATGGGGCTTCACTTCGTCGAGTTTTATCCAGGACACGTGCCCGTTGCAGACGATGCTGCCAAGATCAAAGAAGTGAACGAATTGCTGAAAAAATCAAAAATCAGCATGAGTGCTCATGGTGTGCATGGTTTTGGTGGCGACCATGCTGCGAATGAGAAGATCTTTGCCTATGCCAAAGCCCAAGGAGTTAAATGCCTCACGGCTAATCCACAAAAGGCGTCCTTCGAGAGTCTCGATAAACTCTGCGAGAAATACAAGATTCGAATCGCCATTCATAATCATGGTCCAGACTCCTTGTACGACAAGATTGAGTCTGTCGTAGATGCATGCAAAGGTCGACATCCGCTGTTTGGTGCATGTATTGATACCGGTCACTTCATCCGCAGCAAAGAAAATCCGGTTGAAGCCGTTCATCGCCTTAAAGGTCGTGTATTTGCGCTGCACGTAAAGGATGAGGCTAAACAGGAGAAGCAATCTCATAATGTCGTGATTGGTGCAGGACATCTTGATGTGACTGGTTTGTTCCAGGCACTTAAAGATACGAAGTTCCCAGCCGATGGTAGCGTTTCGCTGGAATACGAAGCCAATCCTCAGAATCCTATCGACGACATGAAAGAATGTCTTGAAGTCGCCAAGGAATGTATTGCCAAGGTCAAGTGACCGAGCAGTAATGAAACAGGTATCAAACGGGAAAGATCCGGTAATGGGTGTTTCCCGTTTGTTGCTTAATAGGCGTGGATGGGCCTCCCGCCTCATCCATTTGATTTAGGAAAACATCATGCTGGCAAAACGCGTCATCCCGTGTCTCGACGTTGATCAGGGAAGGGTGGTTAAAGGAACCAACTTTCTAAACTTGCGAGACGCTGGAGATCCGGTCGAGGTCGCCTCAAGATATGAGCGCGAAGGTGCTGATGAACTTGTGTTTCTTGATATCACAGCTAGCCATGAACAACGCGACATTATGATCGACGTTGTACAACGTACAGCTGAACAAGTCTTTATGCCGCTTACAGTCGGAGGTGGCATTCGTACGATCGAAGATATCCGTACTCTGTTAAATGCCGGTACCGACAAAGTGTCCATTAACTCAGCGGCCTGTAAGGATCCGGAATTTGTAAGGGAAGCTGCGAGAAGATTTGGCAGTCAGTGCATCGTCGTGAATATCGACCCTAAGCGAATCGACAAAGACGGCGAGGAGGTCTGGGAGGTACATATCAATGGCGGACGCACGCCAACAGGATTGGAAGCCGTATCTTGGGCAATGGAAGTCGAGGAACTCGGTGCAGGTGAAATTGTACTTACCAGTATGGATTGTGACGGAACTAAGGATGGCTATGATTTGGAGGTGACTGCTGCTGTTAGTGAAGCTGTTTCCATTCCGGTAGTAGCGAGCGGCGGGGCGGGACATCCACAGCATTTGGCAGATGCGATTACCATCGGAAAAGCAGATGCAGCCCTTGCAGCTAGTATTTTTCACTTCGGTGAATTCACGATTCAGGAAACCAAAGCAATTATGGCGGCTAATAATGTGCCCGTAAGACTTGCCTAATCGGACATTCGGCCCGAAAACTTGTCTGGATATGAGTACATATAACGACCGGTTTATCTATTGGACATGGTTTTTTCTGAAGTCATTCTGAAGGTGCTGAACAGAGACGAAGTTGTGTACTATACTTTCTTAGGTGATATTGCTGGCGGCTGAAGCATGGCATTACCACTAGACTTTTCTGAATAATTCATCAGGCATTCGCAAAAGGAGCCTTTGTTATGGCATCCACGGAACAAGTAGCACCAGATATTGATCAAGGTGCTGAACGGTTTCTGGAAAAGCGCAAGGAACTGGAAGTCGACAAGATCTTCCGTGCGCTTGTAAAGCTAGAAGGTTCGGACCTCCACTTGAAAGTTGGACGGCCGCCGATCGTTCGCGTAGATGGTACGCTTAAGCCGCTGAGTCGCCCACCGATCGAGAAAGAGGAAATGGTACGCCTCTTGTTCCCAATGATGGACAAGCGTAACCGTAAGATCTTTGAAGATGAAGGCGGAGCAGACTTTGCATACACGGTCGACGTGGACGGCGTAACCTGGCGGTTCCGTGTCAACATGCTTCAACAACTTGGCAACATCGGTTTGGTGGCTCGTCGAGTGAGCAATTGGATACCAAACTTCGAAGGTCTAAACCTTCCTCCTGTAATGGAGTCACTGTGTAAATTTGATCAGGGCATGGTGCTGCTTGCCGGTGTGACCGGTTCCGGTAAATCAACAACAATCGCATCTATGTTGAACTGGATTAACCGAAATTACACAAAGCATATCTTGACCCTTGAAGATCCGATCGAGTTTGTTTACACCGAGGAACAGTGTCTGATTAACCAACGCGAAATCGGTATGGATGTTGTCGACTTTGCTGTCGCCATGAAGCATGCCGTGCGTGAAGATCCGGATATCATCCTTGTCGGTGAAATGCGTGATGAAGAAACATTTATGACGGCAATCCACGCCGCAGAAACCGGTCACCTCGTGTTCGGAACGATTCACGCTGCGAGTGCTCCGACAACCATCGGTCGTATTCTCGACTTGTTCCCGGAAGAAATGCATGGTGCGATTCGAAGTGCCATCGCGTTTAATATGAAGGGAATCATTGCACAGAAACTTCTACCATCGATTGCCGAAGGTGTTGGCCGTGTGCCAACCGTTGAAGTCATGACGTTCTCACCGATGATCACTAAATTGGTGCTTGAAGGGCATGATGAAAAACTCCCTGATGCTATTCGGATCGGTGCAGAAGACGGTATGCAAGACTTCACGATGAGCTTGAAAAGCCTGATTGATAAAGAACTCATCGATCGCGAAACAGCTTTCCGTGTTGCTCCCAACCGTGATGCTTTGAAGATGGCACTTAAAGGTATCAACGTATCGCAACCCGGTATTCTTTAAACCAGATCAAAACAGCGAATTAACGCCGTCACCAATTCGCTTTGCACAGACTAACTACATCGAGACGAGGCATAATCTCTATCCATGGCGAAATCGCAGCAAAATCAGGATTTGCATCCAAGTGAAATGGGACCACCAGTTGAATTTAAAGCGACAACTGGCGGAAATGAAGAAAACCAAACAGCGACAATCCGTTGTCGCCAGTCACCGGGAAGTGTGCCAGCCAAACACATTATGGCGCAGGCCCTTTCCGGGGATGCCTCGAGAATCGTGTTTGACTATTCCGCTCAGGCAGTAGCCATGCAACTCGAAGTGGACGGCATGTGGGAAAACTTGCCCATCATCGATCGTCAGAACGGCGATATGATGCTCGCTGTCTTTAAAACACTTGCTCACCTCGATCCTGCTGATCGTCAAAGTAAACAGACAGGTGAGTTTACTGCGAAGCTCGAGCAGATAGAAAAAATCTGTAGTATTGAATCACAAGGTACTCCTACCGGCGAACGTGTCCTGATTAAGTTCCGAGTGAAAAAGGATCCTCTTAAAACACTTTCAGATTTGGGCTGCCGAGATAGTACCCTAAACAGCTTTAAGAAGTGGATTGGTGTTTATCAGCAAGAAGGCCCAACAATTACGAAAGGCCTGCTAATCGTGTCAGCACCTGAAAATGGTGGTGGGCTGTCAACTCTTTGGCGATGTGCACTGAGTGCCGCTGATCGCTTCATGCGTGACTTTGTCGCATTTGAACCAGACGGTAGTAATGAAACCTCGGTGGAAAACATCTCCATCAATCATTACGGTGCTGAATCGGGTCTCGAGGCGATCCCGACAATTGAAAAAGCGATCTTAAAAGAACCAGATGGGTTTGCAGTTCCGGAGATTTCGGATCCTGCGATTCTCGAGGCATTATGCGATCAGATTCTGACCATGGATCGGATGGCGGTTGTCAGCGTCAATGCAAATAGCGCCGCAGAAGCACTCGCAAAAGTTTGTGCTCTTGGAGTCTCCAGTCAAAAGATTGCAGAAGTGTTCTCCTGTAGCTTGAACATGCGGCTCTCAAGGCGACTGTGCTCTAACTGTAAGCAGCCCTTCTTGCCACATCCGCAGCTACTGCAACAACTTGGCTTACCGCAAACACATGTGCAGGAACTCTACCAGCAGTATCAGCCAAATCCTGCTGAAACGGGTGAGATACCACCTTGTCCACAATGTAATGGTCGAGGATTCAAGGGACGGATTGGCTTATTTGAGTTGCTTGAAGTAAATGACCACATCAAACAAGCAATTATTTCTCAGCCAAATCCAGCAACTTTCCATCAAATCGCTGAACAAAGTGGTATGGTTTCGATGAGGCAGGACGGTGTTGTTCAGCTTGCACAAGGAACTACTTCCATGCAGGAGCTGCAGCGTGCTCTGGCATAAGCTGAACACTTTTGCCTTTCTGACGTAACAAGATGGGTGTAAATCACCTTAGTCAATATAGATTAAGGTGGATGCATGAATCGTCTATGCATGGCTAATGAACCTGCACGGTGATTCGACCACAGCGTACAGATATTTTGCCTATAGAATGCTCAAGAACCGAGACTGCAACAGATGGCGAGTAGCGAAGTAGACATTCAATCAACAACAGATGATTGGGGTGAATCGACTGGCTCCAAGGCAATCTCTCCGTGGGCCGTCGTCGCGATTGGCTGTGCCATTCCGTCGCCACTCGCACTGCTATTCTCAGTATTCTGGTTGTTTCCGGTTGTTTCACTTATTGCCGGTGCTATGGCATTAAAGGCATGCCACGGCGATGAGGCGCAAGTCACCGGAGCAAAAATAGCCATGGTCGGCATAATTGTTTCGGCAGTGCTGATCAGTTGGGCCTTCTCCAAACGCCAGGCTTACGAACATCACATGTATAGCACTAGCGAAGCGAATTTTCGAAACTGGATGCAGTTGATCAAGGACAACAACTTACGTAAGGCTCACCAGCTATCACAGACGATTTTTACGCGAGGAAAAGAGCCTGTAACGCTCCATGAGTATTATGAAAACGATCGGACTCATCGTCTCGAGCTAACGTCCTTCTTTGAAGAAGAGCCACTTAATGTCCTCGTTGCTACCACGGATCATTGGGATCTCGATGGGTTAAAGCTACTCTCTAACGAGATTTATTTATCAGGAAGACCGTGGAACGACTCGTGTATTCCAGGTGTACGAACTGGAAATCGATGATGGCGGCACGGTAAATTCTCTCAAATTACGAGTCCAAAGCCATCGAATGAATGACCCCCAAGGGTTTTCCGGGCATTGGACTGTCTATTCAGTAAAGCTCTAGAACCCGTTTTCATAACCGGCCGCATAAATCATCCTCTGGATGAGAAGTCCGCATGTACCGGTTGTAAGGATCAGCGTATCCAACGGCGACATGAAAACCCATCCTGGCAGTTTT
>JAKUOW010000088.1 GCA_022451045.1 Pirellulales bacterium
ATGCTCTTGCCGGTATCTTAGCTATATGCACGATTCGCATCAAATCCTGGAGCTGAACCGTACTCCGCCTTAAAGGTAATCACAAAAGAATTGTCTAGCGTCGTTTCGTTATTCAGATCGTCCTTACGTTTTGGATCGCTAAAGGTAGCGATAATCCCGTCAGCCGTTTTTAGATTCTCGGCTGCCAGTGCAAAGTAGCGAATGGATGTAAGCGCACCGCCAATGGAAAATGCCAGGAAGTTAAACGCAATGGCCAGCCAGACCCAGTAGGGTGTGGGGTCGGTTGATTTCTTAGATTCGATTTCATCCTTTTCCAGTTCGATTGCTGCTCGGTCGAGCGCACCAATGCCGTAGGAACGGTGTGTGTATTTTTTTGCTGCTAGACCAGTCTTGCGTTCGATACGTGCATCGTCGCTTACGAACTCCTGAGTTTGTAGATTGAATCCACAGTTAATGCAAATGAAGCCGCCGGCGGCGATTGCTTCGGAGCACTCCGGGCACTTAGTGCCGCCAAAATCGACTTTGGACACACCTGCATCATCAAGTAGATCTGCAATTGCCGAGTTCGTCGGTTGCGGTGCAGGTATTGGAAGGGGCTCTTGGCAAGCAGGGCATTTAGCCGTTTGTCCGGCGTATTGATCTGGTGCGTTTACCTGGTAACCACATTGGCATGTTACGGGAATTGGCATCTACAGCGATCCTGTTGATTGCAAAAAGAAAGTCAAGATTCCTGTAGTATACCTCAGACTTCAGTGATGCAACGATGATATCTTCCGACGATATGCACATGTTTTGTACAGATTGGGGGATATGGATGCGTTACCGGTCGCTATTGAAATTCAAAACAATTCTATCAAAATATTCCGGCGCCAAATTCATCGTGGCCACGTTCCACTGCTTCGGCATGGATTTCACTTTGACGGCTTGCCCCGTTTTTTTTATGTGGACCGGCAACGACAGATTCTCCGATTCGAACTTTATGCGCCACGTATGGTGCTGATTCAGAGTATTCTTCATCGTAACGAGACTCATAGCCAGTTTGAGATGATCGCTGTAACTCAGCGCGGTACTCTTTGATCACTTTGGCTTGAATTTGTTCCCGGCATTCTGAGTTAATCGGATGGGCAATATCGGCATATAGTTTTACTCGGCCATTGTTGTCTTGTTGCATTTTTGAGAGCTTCAGCTTGATTCCGCACTGATTGCAATAGCTAGCCCGTAAGTGGTTTTTACATCTACAACGGCCACAATGTGAAGTCAGCTTGCGGCTTGGCATAGCCACAAATGGTCCATTGCTGCCCTCGATTATTTTCAGGTCCCGGATGACGAAACAGTTGTCAAAAGTCACCGAACAAAATGCTTGCAGGCGATCGTCGGGATAATCTATCAACTTGACGCGTACTTCGGTGATTTCCATGGTAAAGCTTTCTAACTCATTGAATTCTGTTACAAGAGGCGTGGTCTTCACGGTGCGGCCGGTCGCAGATCGAGATAGCGTAGTGCCATCGAGAAAATCGAAGCTAACTTGCAAGCAGTGGCAGATAATTGGTGACGGGTATTGTCGAAGTAGCTTGTACCCATCCAATCTGTCGCGATCGCAAGAGACCGGCGATACGGCGTGCCTGGGTTGCGTTTCTGCATATACCGAAAACAGCGGTGCCGCTTCCGGTCATCGTTGCCGCCAGACAGCCGGCGTCCATCATGGTTTTCTCAATACCTCTGACAGATGGAGCGAGGCGCGACGCTGGTACATAAAGCCGGTTATGAAGTTGGCTAGATACGCGTGCCGGGTCTCCGGATGAGACCGCATCGACCATTGGCTGAATTCTGGTCGGGCTTTCGGGAACTTCGCATCCTGCAAATACGTCAGGAGTTGAAAGGCCCGAGTCAGCTTGGGCGAGGACAATGTTGAGGTGGCAATGGTCTTCTACGTGCGTGATCTGCTCGCCACGTGACTGGCAACGAGCAACGCCTCCACGAATGAAGTAGGGGACGTCACTGCCAAGCTCAGCAGCAATGTCGATGAGCTGCTCTGTCTCAAGTGAAAGCCCCCATAGATAACTAAGCCCGATGAGCGTTGCAGCAGCGTCGCTCGATCCACCCCCGAGCCCGGCACGTGTTGGGATACGTTTGAGTAATGTGACTTCCACACCCGTTGTAGGTTTGCCAATCGCGCGAGCATGGTTCCGAAGTGCCAAAGCAGCTTGATAAACCAAATTCTCCTGCGTGGATGGAATCTCTTCCGGTTGCCAATTCATGCAACCAGTGGATTCCCACTTACAGGTGAGTTGAATCTGTTGATCTGCTGATTCGCTGAAGCTTAGGGTGTCATATAGTCCCACCGATGTCATAACCATGTCCAGGTCATGAAAGCCATCACCACGTTTCCCAAGGATTTCCAGAAACAAATTGATCTTGGCTGGGGCAAGTATTTCAACGAATTGCCCAGACCTGGAGTGGCCCGGCATCGGGTTGCGATCGAGATTTAGGCGACGGACAAACATGGAAAAGCGTACCTAATGATGAGTCGCACAGTTGTCATTGCAATTACGCAGACAACACGGAGCCTGTTCAAAACCCGATTGAAATCTGAATTCCAACGCGAGAAGAACCAAAGCTCTAATGAGATTGTATGAGTAGATTCTTATAAATCAAAACTTTTTTGATCATGCCATCCCAATTAACCCAGACTGCTGCCAAATTGGCAGTAACTGTCATGAGCGATGACGCCGAAAAGAATCTTGCAAAAATCTCGCCAAGTACCCCATAGAAAAGGGGCAGCTTTTGTCTTATCTTAAATCCTTTACAGGTTAGCTCTTATAGCTGCTATTGCTAGTGGAAACAGGTTAATTGGCTGTTTTTGCTGCAAATCACGTGGAATAAACGCACGGGTTTGGCACGGGAGTTGCCTTAGTTATGTGTGTGGTCAATGATCGCGCAATAATGACAGTGGGAGAACTGATCGCTTGTCACGGCCTTTGCCGACGACAGTGCGAGTTTCAGGGATCCAAAAATATAAACATGAACGACTGTGCATACTGTTTTTCAGTGTGTGCCGCCAGTAAATCCGAGAAAAAGTAGACAACTGTTGGAGGGATTGGACACCGATGGCAAAGTCCAAAGTTAATTTGCAACCGCTGCACGATCGTGTTGTTGTACAGCGTGACGAATCAGAAGAGGTAACATCCGGTGGAATCGTGCTTCCAGACAGTGCTAAAGATGCACCAGCGCGTGGCACGGTGGTAAGCGTCGGCGATGGCATATTGCTTGCCGACGGTACGCGAACCCCACTTCAGGTACAGATTGGCGACCGCGTGATCTTTAGCAGCTATGCTGGCGAAGAGATTGCTGTGGACGACGATTCTTACCTGCTGATGCGGGAAAGCGACATCCTGGCAGTTATCGAGTAATCAACCAAAACAACGAGTGAAACAATAACCGCGCTCGAATCTATGGGCGTGTATTTCCATTAACAGGAGTAGGTAACAGATGGCCAAGATCATTGCCTTTGAACAGGAAGCCCGCGAAGCTATTCGCCGTGGAGTGACCAAGCTGGCCAAGGCTGTAAAAGTAACGCTCGGCCCGAAAGGTCGAAACGTTATTCTTCAGAAGAGTTTTGGATCACCGACCGTTACGAAGGACGGTGTGTCAGTCGCTAAGGAAATCGACCTAGAGGATGTCTATGAAAACATGGGCGCCCGCATGGTACGCGAAGTGGCTAGCAAAACCAGTGATGTTGCTGGTGACGGTACCACAACAGCAACCGTAATGGCGGAAGCGATTTTCAATGAAGGACTCAAAGCTGTCGTGGCCGGTGTAAACCCGGTGCAGATGAAGACCGGCATTGAACAGGCCGTTGAAGATATCACAGCTCAGCTTCAAAAGATGTCCATTAAGATCAAGGATCGTGATGAAATGGCAAATGTTGCCGCCATCGCTTCCAATAATGATCACAGTATCGGTGGACTGCTCGCAGATGCAATGGCCAAGGTTGGTAAAGACGGCGTTATCACCGTCGACGAAAGCAACAGCCTCAATACCGACGTTGAATGGGTTGAAGGTATGCAGTTCGACCGTGGCTATCTCTCGCCATACTTCGTGACCGACCATAACAGCATGGAGTGCGTATTAGAGGACGCATACATTCTGGTCTTCGAGAAAAAGATTGCAAACATTAAAGATCTCGTGCCACTGCTTGAGCAAGTAGCACAGCAAAACAAGCCACTGTTGATCGTTGCAGAAGACGTTGAAGGCGAAGCACTTGCGACTCTCGTCATTAACAGCCTGCGACGCACCTTCCAGTGTGTTGCTGTCAAAGCACCAGGTTACGGTGACCGCCGTAAAGCAATGATGGAAGACATTGCCATACTCTCTGGTGGAACAGCGATCTTCGAAACACTTGGAATCAATCTGGAATCACTACCACTGACTGATCTGGGTCGTGCAAAGAAAATCATTGTTGATAAAGACAACACGACAATTATCGAAGGCTCTGGTAAGAGTGCTGACATCAAGGCACGTATTGCTCAGCTACGTCGTGAAATCGAGAATTCCACAAGTGATTACGATCGTGAAAAGCTCGAAGAACGTCTCGCTAAACTGTCCGGTGGCGTTGCAAAAGTCAACGTTGGTGCCGCAACCGAAAGTGAAATGAAAGAGAAAAAGGCTCGTGTTGAAGATGCTCTTCATGCTACACGTGCTGCTGTAAGCGAAGGTATCCTACCTGGTGGTGGTGTCGCAATCCTGCGTGCCTCAAACAGCGTAAAGCCATCGCGGAAGCTCGAACAGGACGAGCAAATCGGTTACGACATCGTAGTGAGAGCCGCCCGCGCACCGTTGACCATTATTTCCAACAATGCTGGAAACGACGGTGGAATCGTTTGCGAGAAAGTACTTAATGAATCGGGTAACTTCGGATACAACGCTCTAACAGATACCTATGAAGATATGGTTTCTGCTGGCGTGATTGATCCTACGAAGGTCACCCGAACTGCACTGGCCAATGCCGCTAGTGTTGCAACGCTGCTGCTTACAAGTGACGCTCTCGTCGCTGAGAAGCCAAAGGACGATCACAGTGGCGGCGACTACGACCTTTACTAGAGTCGTAAGTCACAGGTAACTCGTGACGTGAAACAGGACGATAACCATGTGTCATGCATAGCATGACACATGGTTTTTTTATGCCTGTAATCAAGTCGGTATTCTTTGCGGGCTCGAGACTTTAAACCTCCAATTACACTGCTAAATTACACAGCTAAACAGTATGTTCAAATCAAGTGTGAAGATGAGCAGGAGAGAGATTACAACTATTTGCCTTCAAGCAGTCGATCGCCAAGGAAATTGTCCAGATCTTCAATTGCGTAGATTTGGGAAACAACTTCCTGAATCGGATATTCAATTCGCACGAATTGCAGAGTGTCATCTTCGATGATGACATAGCAGCTTCGTGGATCCCCGTCGCGGGGTTGGCCCACGCTGCCCACGTTGACCATTGCTTTTTGGTCGCCAAGCGCGTGCTTGAAATTCAATTCCTGTGGTGACAGGAATTGAAAGGACTCCGTAAATACGCCGGGTACATGGGTGTGTCCCTGAAAACAGTATTTTGGAATCATGCCGAAAATTCGTTCAATTTTGTTGCGATTGTATACATCTTCAGGAAAAACGTATTCGTTTACTGGACTGCGTGCACTTCCATGGACGTATAGGTGATCACCTTCATGGTGTGTACGGGGTAATTCACACAGATAGCTCCAGCGTCGCTGCTGGTCTTCGATCGTGTCGTGCTCCGAACGAGATTCGAGTTGCTCACGGGTCCAGAAGATAGCTTTCTCTGCCGTACTACTGAACCCTTCCGGGTCGAATAGTGCCGCTTGGTCATGATTACCGAGAATACAGAGGTCAAAATCCATGACCAGATCAATACACTCACGAGGGTTTGGGCCATAGCCAACAACGTCGCCAAGGCAATAGATCTGTTCGATACCTCGATCGCGTATATCTTCCAGTACCACCTTTAGCGCGGTGAGATTTCCGTGGATATCACTTATGACAGCCCGTTTCAACGTAGATAAATCCTCTTGGATAAATGTAGCAGTAGCCGAGTAGTTTTAACGGCCTGCCTTAATCCGATCACCAAGTGAGTTATGTAGATCTGAGATATTGTAGATCTTTGCGGCCGTTTCGTCGAAGGGGTACGCCAGTCGATGAAATGAAACGGTCATCGATTCATCATCCAATACGGTATAGCAGGCCCGTGGGTCTTCATCTCTTGGTTGGCCAACACTGCCCACGTTGATCAATGCTTTTTCCGGACCTAGCTGGAATTGATAGTCGCATTCATCCGGCGCAATAAAGTCCAGATCTGCAGTAAATACGCCAGGAATATGTGTATGACCCTGAAAGCAGTACTGATCGACCAGTCCAAAAATAGAGCTCATTTTGTTCTGGTTATAAACGTCCTCTGGAAAAACGTATTCATTAGTAGGTTCTCGAGCACTTCCGTGTACGAATTTAAACTGGCCTTCCGTATGAAACCGCGGAAGGGAACCAAGAAAGTCCCAGCGATCATGTGCACTTGATATGTTGCCAACCTTTTTCTCCAGTTCGTCGCGTGTCCAGTAAATCGCACGCAGAGCTACCGGATTAAATCCGTCCGGGTCGAACAGGGCGGCTTCATCATGGTTGCCTAAGATGGTGATGTCACATAATTGCTGAACTTTATCGAGACACTCTCGTGGATTTGGGCCGTACCCGATAATGTCGCCAAGACAGAAGATTTTTGTAATTCCGCGCTCGCGAATATCTTGCAACACTACGGTGAGTGCTTCAAAATTTCCGTGAATGTCGCTGATGAGCGCTCGTTGCACGATCGATGTACCTTAAAACCTGTGTGTGGATACGGTTTGAGGGAGACTTAGTGAACCCAAACTGTGAGTCTAGGCGCCTGTACAATTGCGGTCAAGATTGCCTTAGGTCGTATAATTCAACGTCTATGCATGGAGAGGTTTTGAATTCTATGGCGATCAGCGAAATCTGAGGATTAGCGGCCTTGCTGGTATCACAAAGCTCTTGTCTATTTGAAGTGTGAGCACATTACTATCCATTGAGACGACTTCATTTCACGGCAGCATCGCCTTGTTCGATGATTGTGAATTGCTAACGTGCGAATCACTAGACACATCGTGTAGAAGTGCCCAGTCGCTTGCACCTGGCATACAACGGCTTCTTCAGCAACACGGTAAATCCATGTCAAATATTGACGGGATTGCTGTAGCTCAGGGGCCGGGCTCTTTCACAGGGTTGAGAGTAGGAATCACTACAGCAAAGGTCTTGGCATATTCTCTGGGTATCGATGTTGTAGGAGTGAATACCCTCGATGCCATGGCGTTGGGTGTTGTGCGAGGATCTGCTGAAAGGCCGGGTCGGATCGACTGTGTAATGGATGCTCAACGACGTGAGGTTTTTCTCGGACAGTATGAATACTGCGAAATAGGCGGCCTGTCGAGAAACGACGAGATTAAAACAGTCGGAATTGAAGCCTGGCTTGCTGGTATCAATAAAGAGGTATTTGTCGCTGGTGATTTGTTGAAGAAGTTAAACAATCAAGATCCATCAATGCTAGATGCAGTGTGTTGGAGCGATACCGGTGCTGCCGTAGTGGAAGACTGTAATATGCCGTCGGCTCAATGGGTGGGCATGTTGGCCTTGCAGCCGGAACTAGTGCAGATCGCGAAGGAAGACGCACACGAAGTAAGTGCAGAGCTATCATCGGCGTTTGCACTATTGCCTCGTTATTACCGACGGAGTGCTGCAGAAGAGAAGCTCGGGTAATAAATCGGCTTATACTTCGATTGACCATTCAATGGCAATCGTGACTTGATCGATCGTCGTCACTATACAGCTTGTCCACTGTTAGTAAGAATGGAAGTTTCCTGCGAAGCAATACACCCCTGTTACAGTAAGGCAATGTCCACGTGGAAGTCAGACGCATCATTCTGTTTGTCGTGATTTCATTCATGATTCTGGTCGTGTGGACGAAGTTGTTTCCACCGCCGGTAAGAGAGCAGCAGCAAAATCAGGCACAGCCGGAATCCATTGATGATCAGGCAAACGCTGAACAGATCGACACACAATCTGAAGATTCAGGAACATCCAGCGTTGAGCTTGAAAAAGTCGCCGATCAATACGTTGTGCTTGGTACGCATGATCCGAACGCATCGACAAACCTGGTTGTTTACCTGACCAATCGGGGTGGATCCATTGATCGTGTTGAACTGACCGAGAGAAATGAAGACGGGGCATTTCGCTTTGGCGTGCTTGAGCATAAGTACGGGTATCTTGGATACCTTGCACCGATTGAATCTGACGACGGTGTCAAAGTCCAGGCCGTTGCACCAGGAACTCCTGCGGCGCTTGCAGGCATGCAGGTCGGTGACATTATTACAAAGCTAGGTGATGCTTCAATTATCGATATCGAGTCCTTCCAAAGTGCGTTAGAGGATACGGTACCCGAGTCGAGTATCAATATTGAAGTCACACGAACAACAGGTGATGAATCATCAAAGCAGACACTGACGGCTGAGTTGACCGGTAGGCCACTGGAAGTAATTGATCCGGATCCGGATGATATGAAGTCGCGGCCAAGCCAGAACTCAATGCTGTTCTCCATCATCCAACTGGGTAAAGAAGGGTATTTACCAAATCGGACAGAACTTGGATCTCTACCGTCCATGCGTGAAGGTAACTGGAACGTGAAAGAGGTAGATGATCAGTCTGTTACATTTAGCTTTGCGTTGCCTGCCGCTGCTCATGATGATCTGGTTACGGACCTCGAAGTATTAAAGACGTTCACATTACCGGTGACTGTCGGCGATGGCAGTGAAGATCACGCTGCTGCAAACTACCATCTGGGCGTTGCCGTACAGATTAATAACATCAGTGAAGATGCCAGCCAGTTTCTCAAATACCGTCTGGACGGCCCAAATAATCTGACGACAGAAGGTTGGTGGTACAGCAGTACGAAGACACGCGACGTGTATTGGTCTGTTGAAGGCAAATTTGATTATCGTTCGGCGCCGGATATTCACTCGGATGCTGTCGATACCAGTTCACCATATTTCTTTAGTGTGTTGGACAAAGAAGTGGAGGGAAATCAACGTGTTCAATTCATGTCTGTGGATTCTCAGTATTTCGCGTCGGCCCTGATTGCTGGAAAACCAGGTGATGTAGGCAGATTTGTCGAAGTGTCCGAGGCAGCAACTATTCCCGCCGAACAGGTAAATACACTCGCCAAGGGTGATGTGAAAACACTCAATACAACCTTCTTCACCGAGTCGCCTCTGATCGAGATTAAGCCGCGTGAAGCGGAGCGGGTCGAATACACGCTGTTTGTGGGTCCTAAAAGCCAGGATGTTCTGGAAGCGTACGCGATCGACCGCGTACTTGATTACGGTTGGTTTGGCTGGATTGCACGTCCGTTGTCCGGGCTATTGCGAATCTTCTTTGGTGTGGTTGGAAACTACGGAGTTGCCATTCTGTTCCTAACGATCCTGGTGCGTGTTGCAATGCTGCCGGTTAGTCGCAAGGCGACTAAGAGTGCTCAGATGATGCAGATTATCAGCCCCGAGCTAAACGCGATCGCCAAGAAATACAAAGAAGATCCCAAGAAACGTATGGCGGCTCAACAAGCTTTATTTCGAAAATATAACTACAACCCGTTTGGTAGTTGCCTACTCATGTTCCTGCAACTTCCAATTTTCATTGGGCTCTACCGGTCAATCCAGCTTGATGTCGATCTGAGACAACGTGCACTGCTCGGATCCACCAAGTGGTGTTCCAACCTGGCAGGTCCCGATATGTTCATGAGTTGGGAAGGCAGTTGGGTGCCGATGAGTGCGAGAGGTGGATTCCTCGGACCATATTTCAATCTGTTGCCTATCATCGTCATTGTGCTCTTTATTGTTCAGCAGAAATTATTTACTCCGCCAGCTCAAAATCCTGAGCAACGCATGCAACAGCGAATTATGAAATTCATGTTTATATTCATGGGCTTTCTGTTCTATCGAGTGCCTAGTGGTTTATGCATTTACTTCATTGCATC
Organism: Pirellulales bacterium; assembly: GCA_022451045.1. Lineage (GTDB taxonomy): Bacteria > Planctomycetota > Planctomycetia > Pirellulales > Pirellulaceae > UBA11883. The sequence continues at coordinate 10,100 of JAKUOW010000088.1, forward strand.
GAGTACCTGGAGTATTGCAGAGCGGAAACTCATACCGAAGCCCGAGCCACCAAAGGACTTTAAGTCAATCTCGGACGGTGATGGCGACGGCGGTGATGATTTAAGCAGTTTGACTGATGCCGAACGTCGTGACCGCAGACTGCAGATGATGCAGGAAAAACAACGCAAGAGTAAACCTCAGCGTCGCCGCATGTGATCCTGAGTCTTCATGTTCAGTACGGAGTGTTTCGGTGGTTTACGTCAATGACGATACCATTTGTGCCATAGCGAGTGCTCCTGGTACTGCAGCACGTGGCATTATTCGGCTTAGCGGACCGGAGTCCCTCTCACGTCTTGCTGCTATCTGTAGGCCTTTTGAGCTCCCGAGCCAATCCTGCGTTGTGCCAATTGAAATCGCCTTGGAAGAAAATCGCTCGATTCAAGCTGATGCCTACATTTGGCCGAGTACACGCAGCTATACAAAGCAGCCGTCGGTTGAAATCCATATGAATGGTTCGCGGCCGCTACTTGATGATGTGCTTGGCCGGCTTTGCGAACGCGATGCCCGCATCGCGCAACCCGGGGAATTCACCATGCGTGCGTTTCTTGCCGGCAGAATCGATTTGCCCCAGGCTGAGGCAGTGCTGGGAGTTATTGATGCGGATAATGACAAACAACTAAAAAGAGCACTTAGCCAACTTGCCGGTGGGTTGTCGTCAACACTCAACGTCTTGAGAGATGAGCTGATTCAATTACTTGCTCATTTAGAGGCCGGGCTGGATTTTGTGGAAGAGGATATTGAGTTTATTTCCTCATCTGAATTGCAGAATCGGCTTGGTGGTATCGCAAGACAACTAACAGAGATGTTAGGGCAAATGCAAAGCCGTACGACTCAAACGGAAGCGTATCAGATTGTACTGCCCGGATTACCCAATGCAGGTAAAAGTAGTCTCATGAACGCTCTTGCAGGTGATGATATTGCAATCGTCTCGGAAGAGGCCGGGACGACTCGCGACTATATCAAGAAGGCCGTCAATATCTGTGGATTCCCGTGTGAATTGGTCGATACGGCAGGTGTCGAAACGATTCCCGATGATGGGTTTCTATCAGTCGTTAGGAATAGTGCCCAGTCGCGCACGGCAAAGCAAACAAGCGGTGCTCATCTGGTTCTAACTTGTAGAGACTTAAGCTCAACGGATTCGGGTTTGAGTACTCTGGATATGTCCGATACGCCATGTATCCCAAGCATTTCAGTAGGAACCAAGAGTGATCTCGTAAGTATCCAAAGTGAGAAGATTGCTGGAATCGACGTAATCACAAGTAGCGTTACCGATGAAGGCACTGAAGCATTGATTGCATTGATCGCAGAGCGTCTTGAGGAATACTCTCATCAAGGTGAGTTACTGTTTAGCACATCGTCTCGATGCAGAGACAGTCTCGCTCAGGCAGTGGAATCTATTGAACAGGCCATCTCTGTCGCACAGAGTAATCTTGGCGAAGAGTTAGTGGCAGCTGACCTCCGTCTTGCCCTTGACCAATTGGGCCAAATCATTGGTGTCGTTTATACCGACGATATCCTTGATCAGATTTTCGGTCAGTTCTGTATTGGAAAGTGAGTCTGGTGTTACACGTCAGGTTTTAACACAACTTTTGGTCTCAATTGACCATCATCTGTGCGTTTAAGTATGGCGATTGGATTACCGGATTCATCAGTACATCCGAGCCAGGGTTGTTCGCCACTGCTTGGATCATCGATAAATCGGCCATTGCAGATCATTTTTACAAGTTCCGGTTTGAGCTTGATAACGGGCGTATCTGAAATAGCCATAAATGGTGAAAGTAATTTTTGTTCGAGGGAAGTTGCGTCGAGTTTCTTGAGGTCGTCAACAGATATCGAAACCGAGATTCCGAATGGCCCGATTGACGACCGTGTTAGGTTGGTCATAACAGCCTGCGATCCGAGGCTCCTCGCTAAATCTCTACCTAACGAGCGTACGTAAGTACCTGTGCTACAGGTCATCTCTAGGTCGAATTCAGGCTCGCTGTAGCGACTCACTGCGAGATTGTGAATCGTAACTTGTCGAGATGGGATCTCTACGGATTCACCGCGTCGCGCGAGCTTATAGGCACGTTTGCCATTGATCTTCACGGCGGAGAATTGTGGTGGTACTTGCTGGATTTCACCAATGAATTCGCTACATGCGGCTTGTAGGTCGCCAAGTGTAATCTGTGGTGCGTCTTCGACTTGGACTACTTCCCCCTCAGAATCATCGGTGCTGCTTTGATAACCAATTCTAAACGTACCGCTGTATGACTTTGGGTAGTTATGTACAAAGTCCGCGAGTCGCGTAGCTTTTCCAATTAAGACTATCAACACACCCTGAGCTATGGGGTCGAGTGTTCCAGCGTGGCCAACTTTAATCTTGCGTCCTGTGCATCTTACAACGGCATTAACTGCGTCTCTCGACGACATACCAGGTGGTTTGTTTAGATTGAGGATTCCGAGCATGCGGGTTAGTAACGTGGTAACAGGCGGTATCAGAAAAATCAAAAGCAAAAAGGTACTCTCTCTTTGCCAATTGCAAAGCATAATACACTTGGACGCACATTTTATGAATGAGCGAAATAAATCCGAAGTGTAGGTCGTCATTCCCTCAGCGGGTGAGCATTGCATCGATTAGTTCGGGAAAACAAGCATGAGTGAATTTCCAATCCAGAGAATGCGCCGTTTACGTATGAATCCGGCAGTACGACGATTGGTTCAACAGACACATTTGCGGCCGTCTAACTTCATCATGCCGTTGTTTGTCAGAAGTGGTGAAGGAATTAGGCAACCCATATCCTCCATGCCTGGACAATTTCAGCTCTCTGTTGACCAACTGCTTCAGGAAACACAAAAAGCAGATTCACTTGGTGTCGGCGGTGTGATCCTCTTTGGAATACCGGATTCCAAGGATACGGAAGGAGCAGTAGCTTCTGACGACAATGGAATCGTGCAGGAAGCGATCCGGGCTATTAAGTCTGATACTCCGAATTTGCTGGTAATCACCGATTTGTGCTTCTGCGAATACACCGACCACGGCCATTGTGGCATTCTGACTGAATCAAATGGTCAAGTGACCGTTGATAATGACCTGACGTTACCGGGCCTCGGAGCACAGGCTGTAAGCCATGTTCAGGCCGGTGCTGACCTCATAGCGCCAAGTGGTATGATGGATGGAATGGTTGGTGCCATTCGATCAGCCCTTGATGGCGGCGGTTTTCAAGACACTCTAATCATGAGTTACGCCGCCAAGTACTCAAGTGCCTACTACGGACCGTTTCGCGAGGCTGCGGAGAGTGCACCTCAGTCAGGTGATCGCAAGACATATCAAATGGACCCAGCTGTTGCTGCTGCTCAGGCGCTGCGTGAAGTAGAGCTGGATCTGCAGGAAGGTGCCGACATGATCATGGTTAAGCCGGCACTGGCATATTTGGATATTATTACTCGGGTTAGCCAGACTTTTCCGGGCGTTCCATTGGCCGCCTATAATGTTTCCGGTGAATACAGCATGATTAAAGCCGCAGCAGCATTGGGTTGGCTCGATGAGCAACAGGTCGTCATGGAGACCATGACTGCGATCCGGCGCGCCGGGGCGGAAATCATTCTTACCTATTGGGCTATCGAAATCGCCGAACAACTTTCAAGCTGTTAATCCACGCTTGTTTTAATTGGATATCTGGTCATCTACGGCCAACTGTGGAATAACTACTTAATCAACACACATCATTTCTTCCAAGTGAAACGCTATGGATTTTTCTCAAAGCAAGTCAATATTCGAAACCGCTCAGTCCCTAATGCCAGGTGGAGTGAATAGCCCGGCGAGAGCGTTTGGTAGCGTCGGCGGCATACCGTTGATCATGGAACGTGGCGAAGGCGCCTATCTATATGACGTCGATGGAAACAAACTTATCGACTACATCGGTTCATGGGGACCGATGATTCTCGGTCATAAGCATCCTGGTGTGCTGGAAGCACTGCGTGTGGCAATGGAAAACGGAACTAGTTTTGGTGCACCCACTGCCGCAGAAAACGAATTGGCTCAGTTGATTATTGACCTGGTACCATCGGTGGAAAAAGTAAGGCTAGTGAACTCTGGTACCGAAGCAACGATGAGTGCAATTCGGTTAGCACGTGGCTTCACCGGGCGCGACGTGGTCGTGAAATTCTCAGGGAATTACCACGGACACGTCGATAGCTTGCTTGTTGCTGCTGGTTCATCCGCGGCAACACTTGGTGTTCCAAATTCACCCGGTGTCACAGCGGGGACCAGTAAAGATACACTTATCCTAAATTACAACGATGTTGATGGATTGATCGCAGCTTTCAATGAGCATGGCTCGAGAATCGCCGCCGTTATTATGGAACCGGTGGTGGGAAACATGGGATGTGTTCCTGCAGATGCCGACTTTATGCAAGCCGTGAGAGATGTGACATCACAGCATGGAAGCCTGATGATCCTCGATGAAGTGATGACCGGATTCCGAGTCAGTATTGGTGGTGCTCAGCAAATCTACAATGTTTCCCCTGACATTACGACAATGGGCAAGATCGTCGGTGGCGGACTGCCCATTGGTGCTTACGCAGGTCGAGCAGATGTAATGGACCATGTACTACCAGCTGGTCAGGTATTTCAGGCTGGCACACTTAGTGGTAATCCAATTGCCACTGCTGCGGGAATTGCGACCCTCAAGGCGCTTCGGGATGAATCACCCTATGAAAAGATCGACCAGCTTGCATCGCGTTTAGGCGACGGTTTATCCGCTGCGGCAGAGTCTGCAGGTGTCGAGCATTGCGTACAACGCGTCGGAAGTATGCTTACACTGTTCTTCCATTCCGGTCCGGTGAAGTCCTGGGATCAAGCCGCAGAATGTAATACCAAGCAATTCTCCAGTTACTTTTGGGGAATGATCGAAAACGGAGTCTATATGCCGTGTAGCCAGTATGAAGCACTCTTTGTTTCAGCGGCACATACACAGCAGGATATAGACCACACGATTCAAGCTGCTGAGCAGGTTATTGCTGGTCTGTAGGAAGCGGGCAACACCGTATATTATCCCGCATCCTCTGTAATCCTCGGCTATCGCCTTGTCAGCCGGGAGTTGCGGTTAGGAATAGTCGGTAGAGAATCACGTGCTACGCAACCGCACCATATGTCGAGGAGCCGCCAGCCGACGAAAGCTCTGTTTTCAGCCGGTTGTATCAGTTGTGCGTATTGTGCACGGACCTCAGGCCAACATTAGGGATTAATTGGCTAAATGTAAATGAATGGCGGATTCTCTTCGATAAACAGGCCGAAGAATTGAGACGGATGCGTACTTCGGTGCGCTGCTGGTTCGGACTGCGACGTATGGAATTGATAGCAGTCTCGGCAACGGATTGCCCGGTCAAGCACATGCTTTGTGCATGCAATCCCCTCAAACACGGCAAGAAGCCGGGTTTTCGAGATTGGCATGGATGCTGGACAGTGGTACGGCATTATCTCGTACCTTTGAATTTGTCCCCATTCACAGCGAGCATTATGTTCGAAGACCGAAATCTCAAACGTGACCTTACTGCTCTTGGGCTGGCTGCCTTTACGGTATTTTTGGCTATCGCGCTGGTTACCTATCACAACGATGATCCCATTGAGAGCCTGGGGGCGCCACTGGACGAGCTATACCAGCCGGACATGCTGGTATATGCACAGGCAA
>JAKUOW010000089.1 GCA_022451045.1 Pirellulales bacterium
CATCGACATGAATGCGGAATCGATGTAACCGCAATTTTGTAAGGTTTCAAGATCTTCACTTGGGGGTGATGCAGATTTAAGCAGCACCACATTTGGAATGTCAAAGATTGTTGCAATGCGGGCTGCAATGGAATCGCTTGTAGCGGACCAGTTTTGTGGCAGAGTGACCCCTTCACACCGTGGTTCGGCGTCATTTAAAAATTGCGACACCGCAATGGCGGTGTAGTCAGCCAGATGGCGTTCCGATTGTGGGTAAGTCAATTCGACAACTTTGAGGCCGAGCAGCTCAGACGTCTCATAAGTATTCGCATCCATGGCCAGCACTGCAAGATCGTGTGCTTCGGTATCACACCATCCTGCCCAGGGCTGTCTGGCACGAATGGAATCAGCATATTCACCACCGCCGCACATTACCCAAGCAGGAGTGATATCGAATTGCGGCAACCAAGTCTGCATTCGATTGTTCAGGTCAGGGAGATCCAATAAGCTGCCGCCGACTTTAATGATGGTCTGTATCACGTAATCGACTTTGCAACGAAGTGTTGTTGAAGTAGCGTGGCAACTGCAAGAGCCGGTGCACAGCGGAGTTGTTCAGGTGTTAGACAGCTCGCGAGAGACGATACGTTAATTGGTGCGTCGAGTTTCTCTTGAATTCTTGGCAGGAGAAATCCACCATGGCCAGTACAAAGCAACGTATCAACTCCATGATGGCTTTGTTGGTGATTGATCGCTTGTGCAATTAAACTTGCTAGGCTTTCAGCAATGGATTCGGACATCAGTTTCGCATCCTCATCTGTTACTTCAGATGGGCACGCACAAATCATTCTAGCTAATCGATCCTTGGAGGCTGATTTTGTTCTTGGCTTTCCGTCGGCTGTGTCCATGTTCTCAGAATCTTCAGGCAAGTCGCCAAGGATGATGAACGCGTCCTCGGTTGTTGCAAAGACTTCGCGTGCAATCGGGGTATTTCTTGATTTAAATGGAAGCACATTAACGATTGAGCATACCGGAGTCCTTTGTATTCCAGCATATACCAGAGACTTATTCTCTAACCGATCCACGTCGGTTGCACTAACAAAGATAGGTTGGCCGTTAACGGTGGGCACTACATCCACGGTTGTTGAACCAATATCAAGTACGAGTGCAGATTTATCAAAATCGGCATTCAATGCAGTAGCAAATCTAGCCAGGGCATGCCAATTCGATGCTGCCACCAAAGAGGAGTCATCGCGTGATTCGTCAGGCGTTTTCCAGCTACCATTGGTGCAATAAACTCGTGCCGTTCGAGTGTCTGATTGGTCAAGGGAATTAAGGATATGCGATATGCCAGCATCTTTTGTCTCAAAGCAGTCAGCTAGCTCTCCGGTTATCGTAACTGCCAGATACTCCGTTGGTGGTGCCTGACGAAGTACGTCGCTCAGGGCCTCTGATAGATCGTCATAACGGGACCACATCGGGAATGGCACACTATGCACGAAGCCGCACGTGCTTGCTGCCTTGATATTTGCACCACCAATATCTATGCCGACGATTTCCATTTGAATATATATCACCGTTGCGATTTGAATCAGAATCCGAAACGTAGCGTAATCCCAAAAGGCGCATGAAAAAAGCCCCTCTGAATTTCAGAGGGGCTTTTTGTGTTGGTCGTTAAGACGTATCTAGTGTTAGTTCCACCAGAATTCGCCACTACTGTTGCCTTCAACACCCTTGGACCAAATCGACTTAACTGCGTTGTCCATTCGTTCCTGATCAATAGTTTGCCATGATTCGATCTGGATACCACCGGATGCCGTCACGATGATACCTTTGTTGGTTCTCAGGAAGCTGCAATGCGGTGCAATTTGTTTCGGTGCATGCCACTTGGCGATTTCCAGTTCGCTCTGGTCTGCATCCACAAGCATTGGCACTTGGCAATTAGCTTTTTGAAACAATCCCTGCTTCCGGATGAGTGCGGCAACAACGCACATGTCCATAATGTTTCGCAGTTCACCAAAGACAGCAGTCTTTTCGGTCAGCTCGGTGTATTTCTCCGTCATAATGTCAGCCCATTTCTGAGCACGCGGATCAACTTTACCGGTTTGTGCTATCTGACCTTGTTCGTTAACGACCTCGGTCTCCGTCATGGCTTTAACACCCTGTCCACGGATTTCCCAAGCTAGTCCGTCGTCACTGCGAGCAAGTGGCTCATAGTCACACGCCAACCACCAACGCGGATTTACGTCCGGCCGTATATTGGTTGCATTTCGGATCATATGAAGGAAGCTCGGCATGCCGCGTACCGGCGATGCGTCAATGTTCATAGCCAGTCGCTTCATTTTGTAGTCTGCAGCAACCATAACACGAGCGAAGTGGCTGTCGACAGGTACGCCGGTAATTGAGACGTTTTGTGGACCAAATGCTTGTTTCAATGCTGGTTCGAGGGTTCGAAGGTTTACGTTTCCACCACTTTGGCGAGCCCGGTTCATCAAGACGTTTGCACGCTGGAATCCTTCTTCGGTTGGATCGATTGAGCAACTGATACCAACCTGTCGAGCCTGATCGACGTAGCGTAGGGCAGTAATAAGGTTGTCTAGTCGAAGCACTGGACGACCTGTTGTGATACCCACGACATTTCCGTCTTCTTTGACTTTCCAGCCTTCGCCAGGACCAGCTAATACGATATCGTTTTGTTCCGGATAAACGAGTACATATTGAATACGCTGCAGACCGGCCAGAAACTGAACACTTTCAGGAAGCTGACTTAGATTGTTTTGCATTGCATCTTTAATTGCGTTGTTTAATCCACGCAGCGAGACCATGCGTAAACCGGTTGGTACGGCCATAGCGCCTTCAGCTGGCTTAATTTCATCACGCAATTCTTCAAGCAGCGCTTTAGTGCTTGCTGCATCTGCGTCACGGACAAACCCCTGAGGATCAATATCAATACCACCAACCGCGCCGTTTCGGATTAACTGCCCGACTGATTCAGTGGTAGTTAGCACAACAAATGAAAACGCCAGCACTAATGCGGTTGCTGCGGATGCCAATCGGTTGTGTCGAGAAAGTTGGCTCGACATGGTACTACTCCTAATTAACAGCTCTTTGTAACTAAGCTTGTTCTATATATAGCTTCGATATGTCCTCGGTCCCTTAAGACCAGTTGCAATTTAAGACAACTGGTACTTAGGCACTCCTAAGAAACTTCGTCAAATAAGTGCTTCCGACACAAAGAATAATCCCGATTAAGGATAATCCTGTCACGGGAACTATTCAAGAAAAGTCCCCTCAATCGTTACAACTTTACACTTCAATTGCAGCATGTAACCCGCACGACCTGAATTGCCATTTCACTAGACACCTTGCCAAAGCTGTTTTGGTTACAATAGTAGTGATTTTGACGATAAGTCGGCCGATTAATACCATGCATCAGCCCCAGCTGATGGTGGAGATATTTCGCAGGCGATTCGAAAAACTGAATTCCTGTTGAGCCGATCAAAACGATTATAGCGAGTTAAGATGCCCTACTTGGTTATTCGCGAAGGCGCTAAATGGACAGATGTCGTACGGCTGACGATTGGCCGTACCATCACGATGGGTCGTGCGTCCACGAATCAAATCGTTATTAATGACGAAAGAGCAAGTCGTGCTCACGCAGAAGTTTTCTATACCGAAGGCAATTGGGTGCTTCGTGATTTGGACAGTCGCAATGGCACAATCGTAAATAATGAACCGATTCACGGTGATATGTTGCTGAATTCAAACGATCGAATTCACGTTGCCAATTACCATATTTCGTTCGTCGAAGATTTGTCATCTGCATTTCCGGACAACCCCGAACCGGATACGGGCGTGCTTAAAGACCATTTGGGAGATAGCACGGATGATCATCTTGTAGGCGATAGTCATGTGCTGGAATATCTGCCGCCGACGACGATTACCAATCGCAAGAATCAGACGAAAATGCTTGAGCGTGCTCAGGCCCATTCGTCAGACAAGATGGGACAAGCATTTGCCGCACTATGTAGAATTGCTTTTGATCTCGCTGGACAACCGGACGCTACTGGCATCGCAAATACTGCGATCAATGGATTGTTGGAAGGCACGGCCGGACAAGCAGCTGGCATACTGCTGGGCACAGGAGATGATGAGGCGGACCTAGTAGGTGCGGATCTGGAAGTAATAAGCTGTAAGAGCCAGGACGACGAGAAGTATCAACGGGTAACTGGCTATCTTGCAGCAACGGTGCTTGAAGGGGGGGAAGCAGTATTAGCTCGCAACGTTGGCGACGACAGTGCATTGGCTGGACGCGACAGCAAGGGTGAAATCCTACTAACCAGCGTGATCTGTGCTCCGATACGATTTGAGGGAGTTGTGCTCGGACTCGTGCACCTTTACTCGCTGGATTCCAATCAGGAACTCGAACCCGACGATTTGGAGTTTGCACTTGCTGTAGCTGATAACGTCGGTCTGGCAATCAACAACTTGTACCGCGAACGTGATTTGGAAGAAGGCCTTTCAATGTCACGTAACGAGATACAACAGCTGCGCACTCAGCTTGGCGAAGAGTCAGAAATCGTCGGAGTGAGCGCAGCTTTGGAACAGGTCAAACAAAATGTAATCCAGGCAGCCCCAAGCCGTGCGACGGTGTTGATTCGCGGTGAAAGCGGTGTAGGTAAGGAACTGATAGCCCGCGCGGTACATTTTGCAAGCCCGCGGCAGGATGGCCCGTTTGTTTGCCTGAACTGTGCGGCATTATCCGAGTCGCTGCTTGAAAGCGAGTTATTTGGTCACGAGAAAGGCGCGTTTACCGGCGCAACCGAACGAAAGATCGGAAAGTTTGAGTCTGCCGACCAGGGTACCTTAATGCTCGATGAAATCGGCGAGATGAGCCCATCGATACAGGCAAAGTTCCTCCGAGTGCTGGAAGGCCATCCCTTTGAACGTGTCGGAGGCAATCAACCTATTGAAGTAGATGTCCGTGTTATCGCAGCTACGAATCGCGATTTGGAAGTGGCTGTAGCTGAAGGACGCTTCTGACGGGATCTTTACTTTCGATTACACGTAGTCGAAATTTTAGTTCCGCCTCTCAGGAAGCGTCCGGAAGATATTGAATTGCTGGCTTATCATTTCCTAGATCGTTTCAAAGCTGAAACTGGAAGACGATTGTCGGGATTCTCAAAAGCTGCAATGGATCAGTTGCTCAAGTACCGCTGGCCGGGAAACGTACGGGAACTCAAGAATATGGTTGAGCGAGCCGTGGTCCTCTGTCGCAGTGACGAAATCGGCGTGGATAATCTGACACTAAGTAATCTGTCGACGGCTTCGGAGTCGACGGAAATCGATCCACTTGACTCGGGATCCTATCGCCCGATGTCGCTGTCCGACATAGAGCGAATTCATATACAGCAAACACTTGACCATAACGAGTGGAATAAAAGTCGCACCGCGACAATTCTTGGAGTGGAGCGATCTACACTTGATCGCAAAATCAAGCGTTACAACATTAGACGCTCGGATGACTAATTGCCGCGACGTTGCTGGTCATCACGTCGATACTCGGCTAGTAGTGCTTCTGGAGACATCCCATTATTAAAACGCCGTAGGATCGATCTGTTTTTAAGCGTCTGACGTATGACACCATTGCGTTTCCAGCGTCTAGCATCGACATATAACGGTCCGGGTAACACAGTAATCTCTTGGCTTTTCGGAACGGATTGCATCAGCATGACATCTTCAAGGAACGGTACATCAGCGAAGCCATCAAGCTGTTCAAAAAGTACTCTGGATATAAAGATTCCCTGATCTCCAAACGGTAATCTGCGACGTCGGGCACGGTATCTGTTTCCCCATTCGAGCAATCGATATTTGATGCCACGAGCATCGATGCATTGATTAAATGCACCGACGACCGGATGGGGCACATCTGCTGCCTCGCGGATCTGAGCAATACAGTTACTTGATAACCAGTTGTCAGCATGCAAAAACAAAAGCACATCAGATGATGCGGCGGCGGCCCCTGTATTTTGTTGGATTCCCCTCCCGATTTCGGAGGAAACGGTTGTGACGGCGTGCTTTTCAGCAATCGCGAGAGTCTCATCATCACTAACGCCATCGGCAAGGATAATCTCATCCGCATCACAGGCGCTTTGGATGCATCGTGCAATTACACTTGCCTCATTCATAGTTGGGATAATGACCGAAACGGTGGGCATGATGGGGGTAGAGTCGGCGTATTGCCGTTTCCTGGACCATGAAACTAAAGATGATGTTATCTATCTGCCGAATACTTCAACTTTAAACGTTGCCATTTAACCGGCGAGTTTATAATAACGGTTTATACGACCGGTGGAGAGCATACCGGTCATAACTCTCTCCTTCATAACTATCTTTGGACTACTTGGATGAAGCTTCGTGTTGGTGTGGTCGGCCTTGGGGATGCCTGGGAAAACCGTCACCGCCCTGCTCTTCGGGCTTTAGCGGACCGCTTTGAAGTCAGCGCGGTTTGTGCCGAGGTGCAGTCACTTGCCCAACGCGCGGCAGAGGACTTTGATGCCGTAGCTGTGGAGGGTGTGCGGGCGTTGACATTGCGCGAGGATGTGGACGCCGTACTGATGCTTGCACCGGAGTGGTACGGCCCGCTCCCCATTCTCGCTGCTTGCGAACAAGGAAAAGCCATTTACTGTGCGTCAACACTCGAAATCCACCCGCAGAAGGCTGGTGAGGTGAAGAGTCGTGTCGAAGAGTCCGGTGTAGCGTTCATGGCGGAGTTTCCATATCGACACGCACCAGCCACGATGCGTCTCAAGGAGTTAATTGCAACGCGATTGGGACAGCCGCAATTACTTTTTTGCCATGGACGTGTAGGTCGACCACAGAGTGATCACGTGCGCAGAAATGGAAGCCGCTATGGTTCCGCCGGAGAACAAATCGTCACGCACGACCTGATGGAGTTAGTCGATTGGTGCTCCTATGTGGTTGGGCGGCGTCCAAGCAGTGTCATTGGTGTTGGCTCCAACGGTGGAGCGGACGATAGCATTCCGGATTATCAAATGATGAGTCTGGAATTTGCCAACGATGATTTGGAGCAATATGGAACGGATTCCGCTAAGGTGATCGCTCAGATCAGCACGGGAAACTACATGGCTGCCCATGGTGAGGAGGCGGTGTCATTCCGTGCTCCGGCAGATTTACAAGTGAGCTGTGAAAACGGTATTGCCTTTGTTGATTTGCCATCAAGAATCATTTGGTTTGATAAAGCCGGGCAGCATGTGGAATCGCTCGAACGAGAGCGCCCTGTAGGCGAACAGATGCTCACACTCTTTCATCGATCTGTGACGAGCTTGGTTCGGCAACTCGGGGATCTTGAAGATGCATACGAGGCGTTGAGAGTAGTCGATGCTGCAAGAGAGAGCAGTCGTACGGGGCAACGTATTCGACTCTAGACGAGGTCGATCAGTCCTCTGTGTCGATTAACATCAGGGTGTTAATTAACTCGTGCAACTCATGGTCATAGTCACTATCCTGTTGCGATACAACTAGCTGTCGGTGAATGCCCAATGCTCCTTCTTCAAGGAGATTGGCTTCAGTTGCTGTGTTAAATCGTTCTTCCGGTGCATAGGCTACCAGGCGGTGACAGAACTTCACCAGTCGATTGTCTTCAGACAATTCCGGCGGTAGTAATTCTGGTATGCGATCGGGCAGTTCCCGTTTTGCCCGAACTAGGTCGCCATACGATTTTAATCCCTGGAATGGAGTCTTCCCGGATAACAACTCCAACAGCACATATCCAAGAGATGCTAGGTCACTTTTCGCTGTTGCTTCACCACCTTCGATCACTTCCGGTGCAGCGTAAGTGGGTGTACAAGTGCGTTTTTCCGGCACATCATCTAAGGCATAAGCGGAGCCAATGTCGATGATCTTGGCCATCCCGCTACGTTTGATCATGATATTCGCAGGTTTTATATCACCGTGGACAATGTTGCCTTCATGAAGTGACTTAAGGGCAGCCAAACAGTCCCTTACGACGGCTACTGCCATACCTGGTTTGAAAATGGCCTGCTGCGGACCCGGACGAATGACGACGTCATGGACGTGTTGGCGTTGTTCTTCTTCGAGCGACTCACCCATTTTTTCAACACGTTTGTTGTTGAGAAGATACCTTAAGTCGAAGCCATCGATCCACTCCATGACCAGCATACGTATTCGATTTCGATCGACAAAATTGTGCACGACTAAAAGGTTGTCATGTTGGATTTGAGCAATCCGTGCTGAGATGTTTGCATTACGTCGCATTGCCGCGGCGTACGACTCTTCGTCAGCAAAGCGCTCTGGTGAGAAGACCTTTATGGCCAGTGGAATCGTGAATCCGTCAGAGCCACGTCGCTCACTCAAGTAGACAACCCCTTGACCACCTGCTCCGAGTTTCCTGGTCAGGCGTTGGTGAGACGTCCAGTTAAGACGTTGGGAATCCGCGACGGTGTTATAAGCACTGAGCAGTTTGGGATCACATGTCGGCGCTGGCGCATTATTCACTAGCGTCACGGTGGGAGGTTCACCATGCTGCGTTGTGTGAATTACCAGTCGGCTGATATGCTCCGTTTGCGACATCTTCCAGGTACGACTCACCAAATGGACATGTCATGTGATATGACACGACCTGTTCTCAATTTTCTCGTTCCAAAGTAACAGCCAAGAATATACAGACGACTGTCATCTTACTAAACACCACTTTTCGGATTATGCCTCGCGGGAAATCCAAGTTTTTTGTCGACAACGTTTATAAGTTCTTCGCCGGAGAGATAACGCCGGATGTTTTCGCAACCGAAGTCGATAGTATCAGGGACTCTAAAGGCGTATTGAGCCACAATATGTGGTGTGATCAATACGTTTGGAAGATTCCATAATTGACTAGTTGCTGGTAACGGCTCCACTTCAGCGACATCAAGTCCTACTCCGGCAATATGTCCGGATTCAAGCGCTGCAATCAGATCATCCTCGTTCATTACAGGTCCGCGCGCGACATTTATCACGATGCTGCCGAATGGCATAGCGGCAAGCATCTTGGCGTCGATCATGTGATGGGTCTGATCATTAAGTGGCATACATAGGATTGCGATATCGCTTCTTCTGAGGACCGATTCCAGTTGATCTTCCGGCAACAGTTCATCAACGTAATCCGGCTTGTCCCAGGGGAACATATCGGTTGCAAGGATCTTGTTTCCGAATGGCGCAAGCACTTTTGCAATGCGACGTCCGTTACCTCCAAATCCGATAATACCGACGGTCTTACCGTGAAAGTCCATCGTTGGTCGGCGAACGAACTCTCGAATCTTATACGCATTGAAAAAAGTTGGCAGGCTGCGAATGACACCAAACAACAGTGCCATAGTGGTTTCTGCTACTTGGTTTGCGAACAGCCCGGAAACGCTTGTGACGATGATATCAGAGTTGATCACACTTGGTTTCAAGCAATGATCCAGTCCTGCGGCAGACGACTGAATCCATTTCAAACGGCCAGCGGAGACGACGTCTTCCCATGCAATTGGTACCTTGGCATGGCCAAAAAACACGTCTGCTGAATGTATTTCCTCTGCAATGGACTTTTGTCCGGCGTTGACCACTTCGATGTTGTCGCTAACAGCAGCCAACTGATCGACATGATGATCTTCAACCGGAAAACACAGGGCAATTCGCGTAGTCATATCTAGAAAAAGTTCATAGTTGTTGGTAGTGACTTAGTAGAATTCCTAATGTCGTTCATGATGGCTGTGACGGTCGATGTTGACAAGTAAGCGCAAACCCCATAAATCAGCAATATCGTGTGATGAATATGGTTGGCAGGAAATGGATATAAGAGGATAATGCTTGTTTGAGTACGCGACCGCCTCTCGAAACGGAGGAAAAGAATATATACGACGCGTACAGAATCGAAGATGACGATTCACTAGGAGTAGACAACTGAGTACTTCAAGCAAGAAAAGTGCTAGGATCCTTTCCTCTGCGAAACTGTTCATTATTGCAATAGTTGTTTTGCGGATCGTGATAGGCTGGCATTTTTTCAAGGAAGGCACGACGAAGTTTAACGACGGATTTTCATCTGTCTGGTTTCTAAGTAGTGCTACTGGGCCATTCGCAGGACAGTTCCACGATTTCGTTTGGGATGCAGATGGTAAAATCCGTCTAGGATACGATGCAGATGCTGACCCTCCTATTCCAAATCTCGAACCTACCATCGCACACTGGAGGAAGTACTGGTCTGCTGCGACCAAACACTTTGGATGGGACCAATCGCAGTCTAAAAGCGCCCGAACAATTCTGGAAAGACGCATTGGACAGCTAAACGCTTATTTTCAGGATCCTGAAATTGCACCGGAACTCGTACAGTTGTTTCAACAAATCGACCGTCGTGACCAGCAACTAGCTCAAAATGACATGGCAAATGTCGAGTCGTTAAAAGGTCAGGGTGCTCGGCTTGATGGTGAGATTAATACCCTGCGAGCAAAGCACTTAACCGCAGTTGACGCAATTTGGTCCGGGGTGGAGTATGACCTGAATCGATTTGCAAAGAACGTAAATGAAAAGGGCGTACTTGAGCTAGAGCCCTTAAATGCCCCCGCAATCTCTACAGATACAATCGATGCATTCATTCCCTGGTTTGATACGGTCATTGGGATTTGTCTTATATTTGGTTTCTTAACGCCTGTTGCCAGTGTGGCTGGTGCGTTATTCCTGTTTTCAGTGGTGATTTCCCAGTTTCCGGGAGCCGCTGGAGCAACACCTACCTATAATCAAGCAGTGGAAGCGTGTGCATTATTGGTTGTCGCAGCTGCCGGTGCCGGCAGGCATTTCGGCCTCGATAGCTTGCTGAATTCACTTTGTGCACGTTGCTGTAAAAAGAAGTTGGGAGCGGATAAGAAATGAATCTGACGCCTGAAGAAAAAGAAGTTGGAAAAGAAAACTACTACGACGCGATCGGTGAAAACCGTCGTGACTTCCTAAAAAAGGTTTCCGCTGCGAGCGCGGTCTCCGGTGGTGGGCTCGGTGCAATGTACTTCGATTACAGCACAGTTGCGAAACCGGTTCGGGTCGGAGTCATTGGTACTGGCGATGAAGGTAGTGTGCTTATCGGCGCGGTAAATCCGTCATACGTTCAGGTTGTGGCCATCGCGGATATCAGGCCGTACAACATCCACAGAGCATTTCATGGTGATCACGCGAGCCCTGCTGCAAATGCCGCTCGTCCTGGTCTGATCACGAAATACCAATGGAACAGTGAAACCGAAGCTAGAAAGCACGTGAAAGTCTATAAGGACGATTATCACGACCTGTTGAACGATCCTGACGTCGAAGCTGTCATCATTGCCCTGCCATTGCACTTGCACGCTAAGGTTGCTGTGGAAGCTATGATGAAAGACAAGCATGTTCTTACCGAAAAGTTAATGGCAAAGACGGTCGCTCAATGTAAGGTTATGTCACGGGTCGCTGCTGAGCAAAACCTGCATCTTGCAACGGGTCACCAGCGTCACTACAGCGTTCTTTACGATAATGCTGTAAACCTGATCCGTTGGGGCGTACTTGGTGAGATTCATCATATTCGCGCCCAGTGGCACCGTGGTAATTTGCCGGGGCGAGATAGTTGGCAACAACCGATCCCCGGTGGTGAAATACCCTTCAATTCGCCAGATGGTAAGCGTGTTGATAAGATTGCAGGCAAGATTAATTCACTGCGATCGCGTCTGTCAAAGCTCAATGAGAACAGTGATCCACTTCAGGTTGCTCTGTACACCAAGCAGTTAGCGCAATGGGAGGCCTGGGACAAAGACCAGTTTGTGGACCCGACCAAATACGGTTATCGTGAGTTTGAAATGCCAAAAGGGCATAAGCGAAGCGCCATGGAAGAGTTGTGTCGATGGCGATTGTGGGATCGCACCGGCGGTGGCTTGATGGCAGAGTTGGGAAGTCATCAACTCGACGCCGCAGGCATATTTGTTAACGCGTTGAGAGAAGATAAGGATGGCAAGAAGGTCCATCCACTTACCGTGCACGCAACTGGTGGTCGTCATCTGTTCGGCCAAGATCGTGATGTCGACGATCATGTTTACTGCATGTTTGAATTCCCGGGCCCGGGTTACGAGAAACGATTCGATGTCGGTTATCGTGATCCGATCATGGGCATCGGAAATGACTCAGAAAACGGTGTAGACAGTTATGCTGAGAACCCCAATAAGAAAATCGTCGTAAGTTATTCGTCCATTAATGGAAATGGATTCGGTGGTTATGGCGAAATCGTCATGGGTACTAAAGGCACGTTGGTTCTTGAAAAAGAAAAAGACGTTTTGATGTATCAGGGGTCTAATACGACAACACGTGTTGGAGTTAAGGATTCCGATAGTGGTCCAACGATGGATACTCAGGCTAGCGGAGAAGCTGCACCGGTTGCCAAGGCTGCAGAAACTGGTCCAGTCAGTCGTGGTTATACCGAGGAAATCGAGCACTGGGCTTACTGTATTCGAAATCCGGATCCGGAAAACGTGCCGCGGTGTCGACCGGAAGTTGCACTTGGAGATGCGGTCATCGCACTGACCACCAATGTTGCTATTAAGGCTGCGAATTCAGGCAAAGGTGGCTTTATTGAATTCAAAGACGAATGGTACGACATCAACAGCGATGAAACGTCAGATGGTAGCGATGTCACAGCAGCTCGTCAGCAACTTACCAGCGGCTAAATTGCTAGGAGTCATCGGTAATCTTTTTTGCGATGAATCTTAGTGCGCCCATGGCTAGTAGTCCGATGATAAGCATCGGGACAATTATTTTGGCCGACGGTTTGCTGACCACCACGATTACCGCACACAAGACGACGAGCACTCCTGTTTCGCCTTTTAGGCTGTCACCAAGTGATTTGAGCTGCGGACATGCAAGCCAAAACACCCAAAAGACTATGCAGACTCGCCAAAGTACTTTAACGGTGGTGGCTTGCCATTCTGAAGGACCAAATTGCCAACAAAGAACTGCTGCAAGCGTCGTTAAAATGGCACCAATAAGTGCGCGTGTTTGCATCTGTTGATACTTACAAATTCGTGGTGAAGGCTTACTGCCAGTTGCATCAATACTCTATTAATGCAACTAAGCTAATTGAGCTTTGATGCTTGAAAGCAGTGAAGACGCGTGGTCAATTTCAGCCTTTTGACGTTCCGGTTCCTGAGGAATCTCTCGCTCAATGGTAAGTGGACCTTCGTAACCGACTTCCTCAAGTGCCTTGAGATAATTCTCCATTCCGACATCACCGTGGCCAAGCGGTACTTCGGCACCCCAGTCCACTCCAGGGTTATCAGACCAGGTGCCGTCCTTGCAGTGAACGCTTTTTACAAACGCACCGACCTTCTTCAGAGCCTCAATCGGTTCTCCCGTACCATAGAGAATCATGTTTGCAGGATCAAAGTTCACAAAGAGATTATCTCGTCCAACATCTGAGATGAACTGAAGCAAACCGTCAGCAGTCTCCTGGCCTGTTTCAAGATGCAAGTTCTGACCGTTGGCTTTGCAGTGGTCGAGCAAGTCTCGTGTGACTTCCAGGATTTCACCATACAACGGGTCACTCGTGTCATGTGGAATGAATCCAAGATGCAATGCGACGACGTCGCAGTTCAACATCCGGGCAAAGTCTGCGATCTCTTTCATTTCCTGTGTGCGCGTAGCTCGGGTTTGAGGCGGTACGAGTCCAACCGTGTTAACGACAGTCGGGATGTCTGCATAGCTCTCACCTTCAAATCCACCAAATACAGCCGTTAATTCGATGTCGAGTTCATCAAGACGAGCTAGGAATGCAGCAGCGTTTTCCGCAGTCCGCGTTTCTTGTGCCGGAGCATGTAGCTGAATGGTTGGTATGCCAAGTTCATGGGCAACTTCAAGTTTCACGCCGAGCCCGGCGTCAATGCTGGTGAATACTCCAATAGGCCACTTTGCCATTAAATCTGCTCCTCAATTGGTAAATCTACACAGGTGATCGGACGTTCTTAGCCGAGTCATAAATCATTGTCTATACAGTTTATCGCATTCGGATGGGGTGAACACTAGATGCGATCAAGCGTATCGAGCCATCGCAGCATTTCTTGAATCTGATCTTCTTCAATCATGCCATTAGGATTGGCAATCGAGCGGTCATGCACCGGATACTTCGCGTCCGAGAGGCGTTTGAGACCAGCTGATATGGGCGCCTTTAAACGAGATGTGGCGGGTGTGATGCTATACACGGCCAATCGTTCGAGCGGGTCATTTGCGCGAACAGGTGTGCGAGCCGGCATTACTGCGTCTATGGGAATAATCGCCCGAACGATGTCGCGATGGGCGAATCCAACCAGATAGCTCATGCTACCTCCTCCCTGGTGACCATGCACAACAATCCTAGATTGATCAATACTATATGTTTTAATCACTTCATCAATCGTCTTACGGATAAAGTCAGATTCGCCAGGTGTCCATCTGCCTTCGTTGGCAGCTTGCGGTGCCAGGAATACCAGATTGTTCTGACTGCAACGCGATTTCCATGTATCCAATAATGCGTCTAAATCCTGTTCACCTGGTGCATGTAGCCAAACCAGCAAACCAGCAGCTTTCGTTGGGTCATACGTCGTTGGGACATAACAGATGCAATCGTTTTGTTCTTCCGGGATTTTGATTTCGATACGACCACGCGTCGCATCTCCATTACCATTTGCCACTTCTGATCGCGGGGCTGGTAGTGATTCAGGGGTTTCACTCGGCAGACTCGCAAGCGTAATGTTTACCGTCTGTGTGGCTTGTTCGCGCTTAAATGTAAGGCTGACCTGTCCGCCCGGTTCGAGATTGGAAATGATCGACCGAAGTTGGTCTGATGATTCTACGAGAGTCTCATTGAGACTAGTGATTACATAGCCTGCTTTAAGGCTAGCGGTTGCAGCCGGGCTGTCTGGATAGACAAACCGTATCGTGGCATCGGATTTATCCCGCATAGGTAATATACCCAGGAAGGCATGTTCAAAAGGTAGTAGTTTTTCCACAAGGGTCACGTTAACAGGGATTGACTGCTCGTCACGAGCTATGGTCACTTCAACGGTGTCGCCAGCATATTGCGCACCAAGTAGGTGGCGCAATTGAACATGTCGAACGACGGGCTTACCATTGATCGCCGTAATCCTATCACCTGTCTTTATTCCTGCTTTATACGCCGGTGATTTTGGCTGAACGGCTCCGATCTCCACGGGGTCTGCATACATGTCCTTCACGTTGATGGATACGCCCAATAACCCTGGGTAGAGGTCATTTCCTTCGGCCATGTGTTTTACACGAGGCATGATGTCGGCCAGTGGAATAGCAAAGCCGATGCCGGAGTCGTACCACTCGGCACCTGCAATCTCATTGCCTTGCCCTTGTGGTGACAATGGAACTAAGATTCCCATGATATTTCCATGAATATCAATCAAAGGGCCACCGTAGTTGTCCGGTGAAATGTTGGCATCGGATTGAATCGCTTTACCCCAAATGCGGTTCTTCGCACTGAGAATACCAATAGACCAATTTAAGTTTTCACGCGAGAGAGTTCTTCCGGCTGCAATCGTCCATTGCCCAACTTCCATTTGATCCGTCCAAACTAAAAAGTTTTGATGAGTTCCATAAGAAGTATGGCAAGTATGTAATCTCTGCAATGGGGGAATAATGACTGCTACCACTGTAAACAAAAAACAAGCCACT
>JAKUOW010000009.1 GCA_022451045.1 Pirellulales bacterium
CAAGCCGATGACTGCCGAGGAAAAGCATTTCGAAGTAAAGAAACTCGAAAGAAAAATTCGAAAGCCTAATCAAGAAAGCGTCGAGGGCTTTGGCCTGTTCGACACACAGAAGGAGATGTTCTAGTGAAAACGATTGCTTATGTGACTGTCAAAAACGTTTACGGCGAAGACCGCTACTATCCAGACTGTGAGAAGAGCAGAGCGCTGGCAGAGATCGCCGGAACCAAGACATTGACAACCGCGACGATGAACCAAGCCTTTCGATTAGGGCTTGTGTTCGAGTCCAGGCATCGCCCAATCAATGGAGTGATGCAGGCTGCAAATTATCGTTAGTCCAGCACCTAGCGCCGGATACTTCCGGCGCGGCATGGTGGATTAGCCGCCAATACACAACAACACAACGAGGCAACAAATTATGGAAAAAGTTTTAAAAATGGTTGAATCAACCATAACCAAGAAAAACACGACCAAGAAGAGCGGCCCTGCGTTATACGTCGGAACCTATGCCAAGTATAACAACGGTTCGATTTATGGTGCTTGGTTACAGCTGGAAGATTACGCCGACGCGGAAGAGTTTCACAAGGCTTGCGCGGCGCTTCATTCTGACGAGAGCGACCCCGAATATATGTTCCAAGATTATGAACACTTGCCAGAGTTTCTCTACAGCGAGAGCGGCAACGTTGATTTGATCTATGAATGGTTAAGCTACGACACCATGGAGAGAGGCGCTATCGAAGCGTGGCTAAATGATATTTGTTTCGAGCCATCGGACAGATGGCAAAACATCATCGACAGTCACCATGGCGTTTGGGATAGCGAAGAAGATTTTGCTTGGCATATTGTCGAAGAGTGCGGCGGCTTCAACGACATCCCGCAGCATTTACAATGTTACTTTGACTGCGGCAGCTATGCGCGAGATCTTTTCATAAACGATTTCAACAGCGCTTACGATAACGCTGGCAACATGCACGTTTTCAGTAACCACTAATGGAAATCGTTTTGCTAATCAATGCGGCCTTCACTGCTCTAGTGTTGGCCGCTTCATTTTTTGGAGGGTGAACATGGAAGATACAGAAATCAATTTCAGTGCTACGGCAAATGTTGGAGACAAGATCAAGGCGTATCATTTCGCGCCTTCACCTGATCGAGAGGACAGCTACCTTATCGGCCACGTTATCAACAAAGGCAGATGTGAAAGCGGATATGACGCTTACACGGTGCAAGTCGTCGAGAACGTTTTCGGCGGCAAGTCAGTGCCAGTGATGGAATACGAAATTTCCTTCGTTCCTTATTTCTGCTGGGAAGATGGTTTTTACGTCGAGCACTGCGGCGTGGAGAGAGTAACTAAGGTTGATTAATTTGGGGGTGACTATGACAAAGAACTACGAACTGAAGACAGCGGCAAACGACGGCGTGTACGTGTCGTTTGTTGCGGAAGTAATCAAAGCATACAGCGACTGGGATTATTCAGACAGGGCGCTGGCATCTGCTGCGATACTTTACAGAGAGACTGTCGGCAAAGACTTTGTCGGTGACTTTGTGGACGTTGAGAACGTCGGCTTGATGCTGGACAACCTCACATTAGAGAGAAGCAATTTTGCTGCCTAGCATAGCACTAGCGTCAGCCACGGCTGGCGCTGCATGGTGTGCTAGACACCGCAACGCAACAACACAACGAGGTAGAAAAAATTATGAAAGTCATTACAAAAGAAATCGAAAAGAAGTTGAGAGCCAATGCCAAATTAGAAGGCGTTGATTACGCAGACCTTGAGCCAGTTGTAAAACTTTTCCAGCCTGACGGCGCGGCAACCATGCTGCTATCGACGCTGGACGACGACGGCGTGGTACAGGGCGTGTTTGATCTTGGTCTTGGTTACGTTGAAATGGGGCCAGCCTACTTGCCGGAGATACTGGCCGTTAAGGGTGGTCTTGGTTTGTCAATTGAACGTGACACATCGTTTAAAGCAGAGAAGACCGTCGCCCAGTACTGGAGCGACTCACAAGCAACCCAAACATTAGAAGCATACTAAAGGAGGTATTTGCAGCGTACAGGCGGCGGGGTAACTCGCCGCTTTTGCGGTGTTAATGCGCACCATGTGAAAAACACAACGAGGAAAGATTGCTAATGACTAAAACAGAAGAAAAAAAACTTGAGAAATTTTTAAAAGAAACTTTCGGTAGTCGCTGGGAGTTTACCTGGAAGGGTGAAGAGGACGGTTTCTCTTTATCGTTGGATGTTTGGAGAACAGACAGCTTCGAGAAGGCTGTAATAGAAGCAAACAAAACTTGAAGGGAGTAGCCATGAAGCGATACAATCACGCCTTCAGTATTTCTTTTACAGTAGATACTGATAGTTCATGCGAGGATGTTGATAACTACCCTTCAGAAGAAGAACTACTTGAAGCGCTGTTATTACGCATTACGGAATTGCGTAAGAGCGGCGACCTACGCGAGGCAGTCGATAGCCCCTACGACACTATAGACAACTTGGAACAATGATGTTTTTTGCAGTCATGCGGGTTATTCTCGAAACGTTGGCAGGTGCGGCGATACTATTTCTATTGCCGTACCTAATTATACTGATAGCGGTTGCGTCAGGTATCCAATATTAATGCAGCACTTTTTCCAAAAATCAGTTACGGCAGGGTGGACTCATTTTTGTCGTTGACCGATTTAGGGCAGGGTGGTTTGATTTTAAACACAACGAGGTACAAGGAAATGTTATGGCTAAAAAAACTTTTCAAATTGAAGGTGTTGATAAGCCTTTTTCTTACGATAAAGAAGAATCCTTCAACGCGGCTTGTGATGTGTTAGAAAAATTTGTGGATAGTCGTAAAGAAGAAGGGTTCATGGCGCTGCTTAGTTTGAGCAGGGCGATGGCACTTGTTTTATTAAACAACGCATCCAACGCAAAACAATGTGAAGAGATGCTTCAAATAATACTTGAAGAAATAAATGACACTACACGCACTCACATGGACTAAGGAGGAAACGTGATGAATGTAGATGAAAATTTTGCAAAGGAAACTAGGGATGCGGTTGCGTGGATAAGTAGTCACCTAACCGTAGAAGAAAATGTAGTATTTGAAGATGATGTGATTGTGTTAAGGGCAAGGAATGCAAGATTAAAATCGCATAAAGATAGACCTATCCGTAGCCGTCTTTTGCCTATCTTCATTTGCTACATTGACCGTTTTAGTTTGTCTTTGTCTCACAATTTGGACGTTGGTGATCCATTGCAGGATCATCACACAGTCAATTGTGTGTACTGGAGGTCTTATCGACCTGAGTTTTTTAGTAAATCTGAATCAGGGAGAGTGCGGAACAAGGCAACATACTTTGTCGGCGATGTATTCTCAAAATCTCAATGGCAAATTCCATACGGCAAATCGCCTTTTGTAATGGATCTACATTCAAATGAGCGGTTTCTCTTTGAACTCGATTTAGGGCAAGTTGCAATGATGTATGAGGATGAGTGGAATATTTCTAAGGAGGAAACGTGATGACAGATTTTTTAAATCCTCACAACCTTGAAGGGGCTTGGTACAGTTTACATCGTTACCCCAACGATAATTTCAATGAATATAAGATGAGCGATTTTGCTAGTAAGTGGGGGAAGCTGACGGAAGAACAGCAATCAGCAGCCAATGAATTATTCAAAGCTGCGACCAATTCTACCTTCGATGAGTTTTTAGAAGTTGCAAGGGAAGAGCTGTGAAGATCAAGTGCGAGTTTACAATTGAGTTGAACACACAAGAAGACTTTTCAAAAGTAATTAACTACATGAAAGAAACAGATGTGCTTGATGATTATCTTAATGATGAAGGTGTCGTCACGCGATCTACCTTGAGATCATTTTTGAAAAACGAGTGTGAACATTTCATAAAGTTTAGGCTTGGTCTTTAAGTAAACAATCAATACAGGGTAAGGGGGGTCGCCTTCGGGTGGCCCCTTTTTTTTTACGCAAAAACAGGAAGAGAAAAAATGGATTTATTCAATCGAGTTATCGCGGCCCATGCTCAACCGAAAAAGGGCTTTGCCCAACTAAATGATTTTTCAACAGAACGCCGCGAGGAGTTGTCGTGGTGTAAGCGACAAGCAGAAATCCGCTTACAAGAAAACCGAGTCAACCTGTTAGGTTCGCAAAGGTTTATTCTCAGCAACCAAATGCTTGATCACGCAATCTCCGCATCTTTATCAAAACCTGCTACGATGTTGGATATGCTTTCCACCGCTATTCCCTGTTTCGACAATATGTGGATGGAATTTGATCAACATCACTATATGAAAAGGGCTATGGAATTGCAAGACGGTATATCTATTGAAGATTTACCAGATGGACACGATCACAAAGATTTTAATCGATGGCCCGATAAAATCGGTTTCCATTTCAGAAAAATGAATGATAGTCAGTTCAGCACAGTTGCATACGAAAGAGGTAATACTAAGACTTTGGTTGAACCAGGATTTGGTGACTATAGTTTTATGATTATGGGTTATAGCTCTGGGAATAATGGCGAAACGCGAGGTGTTAGCATAAGTGCTGATAAAATTGATGTGTCACCAATGGCTCTTGCTATAAACTTCTCGCAAGCTGGAATACACTCAGCCTCTAAAGACTTTAACCTCAATTTACTTGGTGAGAAATATTGCAAGACTCACGAACAACACAAAGAAAGTTTGGATGCGTTTGCTGGATCATTTGCTATAAGTATTTCTACTATTGATGCGGTAACAAACAAACCGCCGATTGATAAATTACTGCGGGAAAATCAGCTACCAAAAACAGGAATACTTCTTTATGGAGCGCAATTTTTCGGTAGCATCATAAGAACCTTGATTTCTGCATTAGCCTTGCTTAATTATCCGCATATCATAATTCAACGTGACCAGCCCAAGACATCTAGCAGAGATTTTTATCTTGGACGCAAGCTGCCGAAGAATGAATTGAAGGTTTTGGAAGTTGATCTGCCGAAGCCCCGAGGCACAACGCACTACGAAAAAATATTTAAAGGGCGCGGCAATAAAAAGCGACAGCATACTCGTCGCGGCCACTGGCGGGTTCTGCGCTTAAAAGAAGGTGGCATAAGGCGAACTTGGGTAAAAGAATGTTTAGCCGGAGATCCATCTCTTGGCGTGATTATTCACGATTATCACCTCAAGTCAACGCAACCACTAACAGCGCACATTTCGTAAAACTGTGCTATAATGGGAGAGCAAAATGCTTTATACCGCGATCATCAGTTTTTCGTTGTTTGGCTTTCTTGTCACGGTTGAGAGTGAAACAAACTTTCGAAGCCGCAGTGAATGTTTGAATTTTATCACACGCAAGTTGGAAAGCATCCCAAGTGATCTTTTAGAACAGACACAACTGGGAGTGTACGACATGCGGTGCCAACACATACCGTTTCCATATCAAAAACCAGTCAGAATGGAGTATCAAAATGACGACTGAAGAAGAACAAAATCGCGTTGCTTTTCTCAGAGAAGCTGCGGAAAACATCTCTGAACTTATAAATCGATATTCGGCTGACACTGGTCTGTCACTTCACGAATTGCTGCTAGATGTCGCGCAGCTTCCCATTTGGGTAACAGCCAATACGTCGCCTATTAATAAAGGCGATCAAAACATGGCCATGACTATGAGTCAGATGAAAAATCTTGCACTAGCATATGAACATCAAGTGTTGGGGGTAGACTATGAAGCGACGCAATCCTTTGGCAGCCCAACTTTGCACTAGCAAATATCGCCAGCGGGTGGTCAAACCCCGCAAAGGAAAGGGCAGTTACCAACGCCGCAGTAAATACAGACTGCGGCGTTTTTCTTTAGCGAAAACTTTATGGAGAAAAAATGAGTTACGAAATTATATCAAAACCAATTCTAAAAACATCCGAGTTCCCTTTCGAAAAAATGAGGGCAGGAACTGACGATTGTTTTTTTGTTCCGTTTCACAAAAGCGGTAGGGGCGCATATCGCATACGTCGCGCCGCAACACAGCGCGGTTTTAAAATAGTAGTCCGCGAAAGAGTACACGAAGAACAGCGTGGTTACTTTGTTTGGGTGCGTAAGCCGAGCATACCGACATGCGGCAAGGTGGCCGTGCAGCAACCGGATGTTGTATCAGTTTCGACTAATTTGTAAAAAAATGTTGACATCATTAGAAATCAAAATTCTAATACAAGAAAGGGGCGATCAATCATGAATCATTTTAATACTTTTGTTACAGCCAGAGTGCTAAAAGACGAAGAAGACGCAATATATAAATATAAAATCTGGCCAGTGGTGCTCGATTATATTGCTGACAACCCGCACATACTGAAAAGTATTGACCAACGCATTACCAAAAAACGTGTGGGTAATAAAGATGTAAATGTCATAACAAATCTTATGCTTTTTGCTGGCACGTTTGAAGAGTATGTCACTCTGGTTAAATCGTTTTACGAAGAACTTGGGTATCTCGATGACTTCACTCCTGGGTCTGATGGTTATGAAATCAGAGAAAGTGCGATTGCATTAGCACCAGTTGGCGAAGAGAGTAAACTGATTGAACCTATAGCTGTTCCAAAGGTGCGAACTCAGCTTGCTTCACCAAATTTTGTCACGCATGTTGCAGATGATTTTCCAGATGTTGATATAAATTTAAGCAATAATAGCTTCACAATGCCTCTTAATGAGGCAGTTAAGATGGCAAAGCAAATATTACACATTGCAGATTTTCACGATAAAGACATTCAAAAATCTGAAAATAAATCTTCCGCTTCTGCCAGACATGCTTGATCTGTTACCCAGCGTTTAAATTTTTCTTCATCGCGGTAGCAATTCATGCAGACCCAGTGCTTGCTGGCAAGTGGCACTGCACCTACACCTACTTCTGTAGTAGATAAATCACCTCTGCAAACTGGACACGTTTCGCCCAATAAAAAAGGCGAAGGGTTATGGATGCCCTTCGCCTTGGTGTTGCGCCTACCAGACACAACGAGGTTCTTTCTTATACTACATCCGGCTGACGGTAGCAACCGGAACTTAATTCATAATTTAGATCAACTGCTCCAGGAGTGCCTGTTGTTTTAAACCGCACTTTTCTGAATATTACTTCAACTGCATGTGGGTTTACTGTTGGGTGACGATGTATCACAGTAAGGACATCGGCCTTCGTCCAAAAGTTATTGCTTCCTGATATGTCCATGCCAGTAGGGGCGGGGATGCTACCATCTTTGTCTTTCATCATCTTTGCTGGATGTGCGACGAGATAAACGTGAACACCTAGTCGCTGCGCAAAGTTTCGCAGCTTGCCTAACACTGCTGACACATATTCTGTTTCGTTTTGGCCCCTGTCGCGGGATTGCTCAATGTAATTCCACGGATCTATTGTTAGCGTTTGGATACCGAAACGCATGACCACCGCCCTAGCTAATCGCAATATTGTATCGACTGTCGGATGATCATCGTCTTCGAGCCGCAGAAAAAAGAAATGCTTGTCGATCCAATCAACAGCTTCTTCTAATTCATCTTCGGCAAGTCGGATTCCGTTGTGACCAACAAAAGATTTTTCAACATATTTTTCTGCAAGTATAGCTAGGTGCTGGTCTGCTGGATTTTCAAAAGAGCAAACTGCATGGCGTGTACCAAACTGTTTTGATAGATTTACATTGACTTGATCAAGCCAGTTACTCTTACCAGTGCCTGGATGTCCGGTGACAATTTCCAACTCGCCAAGCTGCACGGTATAGTATTCATCGACTGATTTGTAGCCGGTTGACATACCCCTTGCACGACCATCCCTGTATAGTTTTTTCACAGCGTCAAGACTATCGGCTGCTCTTTGCAGTTGTTTAATTGGCCACTGTTTGGCATTGCTGATACATTTTTCGAGCACATCACTGTCAAAGTTTACCAGCACATCGTTTGCGTCTTTGCATCCAATGGGCCATTCGACGTATGCGCAACGATCCCTGCCGTAGGCATCAGCCAGTTTTTCACGCAGCGCTATTCCAGGCTCATCGTTGTCTGTCGCGATAATAATCTGCGGCACGGTGTCAAAGAGTTCGATACTGTTTTTTATATATGGCCGTTGCAGCGGGTCGCCGCTTAGACTTGCGCCGTTGGGTACGCTTACTGCTTGTATACCAACTTCGTAGAGCGACGCGGTATCCATTTCGCCTTCAGTAATTACTACTGGCTGGTTCCAATCGATGTTATCCAAATTGTATAGATAGCTGCCGCCGCCTTTTGTTTGGGTGTATCCGCTGCCGTTTAAAAACTTCGTCTTAACGGTGACGAGTTCGCCGTCTATATAATATGGGTAATGAACAGACTTGCTATCGGCAGAAAGTTTTAAATCATCTATCGTTTTGTCTGATAGTTCGCGTCTGTAAAAATATTCTCTGCCATCAGCAGTTATTGGTTTGGGCGGTGTAGCCTTAACACGCTTTTCTATTTTAGGAATGAGATCGCGTTCTTGCAGTGCGGCAAAGACTTCTTGCTGGCTGCAACCTTTATGGCAGCGCCAGAGCAGCTTGCCATCTTTCATCTTTATTGTAAGGGAAGGGTTGCGATCTCCGTGCTTGTGGTTTTCTTTAACAGGACAACTGGTTTTCCACTCGCCATTCCCAACATGCTGCGCTTTTGCGTTCAGACGTTTTGCAAGGAGTTCAACTTGCATTATACGCCTCCCGCACTATGGCCGACGGCGGCGGCATTTCCCATCCGTTATGTTTGGCAACAACTGCTGCCTTGGCTTGTTGCAGTGCCTTTACTTTAAAAGGTGTCAATGCGTCGATGTAATTCTGCTTGGCAGCAAGCAGCGTCTCTTCATCCGACCAGTGCGCTGGAGGACGGTAGAGACTTAACAAAGGCTTCAACACAACATCAATTACTTCTTGTTCCGTCGCCATCAAAGAATGTCCTGCATTCGCAACGGTTTTTCAGTTGCGTTTTGGTAATCCAAAAATCGTTCCTGATTGAGAAACGTCGCACATTGACAAATAAACTTGCGTTCTACTTTATGACTCTCAACATAGTCTGCGTAGTTTTTCGCGCCTTCGATGATTTGCTTCTCGTCGTACTTTTTGATGACTTTGTTGTACGCTTTTTCGGCGGTTTTTTTGGGATTGGCATGCGGATGTCGGCTTGGATAGATTGCCCAGAATTTTTCGAAGTCCATAAGTTTGCCCCTTTCGCATTCTTTTGTATCAATTTGTGATACATTAGCAAACCATTTTTTTCCAGAATTTTTAATCCATCCTCCGAAGATCTTGCAATCTCATAGGTTATACCTAGTTCGCCGCAGTAACTCTCAACGGTCTTTTGTGCGATGCTTTGCCGTCCAGTTGGAGTTTTAAACTCTATGCAAACTGCCGATTCGCTGCCGATAAATACATAGTCTGGCGCACCTGGTAACAGCCCCATGGCCCTAAGTATACTTCGCTGATGTATGCTGCGTCTCGCTTCATTCGGCACGGTAAACCAGAGTGCTTGCAATTCACCGCTTCGGCTGTAGAAACGGCATTTATCTGCGAAGTCTACGCAGATCGCAGCTTCCGGTTTTAACTTTTTAAATAGCAGATCATACTGCTGATAGAGAATATCAGCCAGTGACATAATAGTAACTGTAATTATATGCTGCGTGTTTTTTCTGGACGAGATGGCCGTGGCCTTTTTCAGCCAAGCGGTACATCTGCCGTGCTACATCGTCAACTTCTCGATTAATGATGCGATCTCGAAAAAGATAACCTTCGTGGTATTTCTTCCACCGTTTCCGCTTCTTAAACATAGGGGCATCGCTTTCTCCCCTTATGTATCACATTATTATATTTTTTCTTGTAATTGTATACAACTTTGTGCTACCGCTTACATGGGTGAAATTTTTAGGGATGAGACAGTTGGCGCGGAAACGTGAAGACCAAGTCCATGCAGGGCTTGAACGGCTAAAATGGGAAGCAAATCACACATATAAAGAGATGGCCCTAGCCTTGGGTAAAAGCACGGCAGCGTTATACAAAGTATCGCGGGGTGAGCGGTCACTCAACGACGAGTGGGTGAGAAATATCTGCCAAGTATACAGTCGATTATTGAAGCGCAATGTTACAGAAGCTGAAGTGCGAGGACAAAGCACACGAGGCTTCGTTGAGTTTCACAACTTAGGTGAGTTTCCACCAGACGAGGGCGGCGCTCTTGTTGAGGCGCAGTACGAATACATTACCCAGATGAATACTGACGATCTTGGCGGGTTTATTCCGTCTGGTAGTTACGCCTATCTTATGCCGCAGCCTAACATGCAAGACGGTGGCATTTACATTATTGAGATAAACGATGAGATCCGTGTTGCGCGCTACCGTAGCGATGAGCAACCAAGATTTGAAACGCAACCAAGAGATGTTAGCAATGTGCAAAGCTGGTTCGTAAACAACTTAGAATACCGTATATTATACCGTATTACTGCTTTTTACACTGTATTATAGAAAAAAACACTTTGTATCACTAAATGATACATGCTACGTTGTTTCAGAAATGGAGCAACAATGGCATTTTCTTTTGAACATAGTTCACCATCCGATTGTGATCTCGTATTAGACGAGCCGTTCTTATGGATGCTGAAACATGCAGGGGTATTCGGACAACCTCACTGGACTTACAGAGCAACAGTCGGGCCAGCCGCAGACAGGGGAAGCGCAGCAGAAAATGCTGTCATAGAAAAACTTCACAACAATAAGTCACTCGATGAAGCAATAAATATTTGCCAGAAAGATTTCAGAGAACGCCTTGCGTATCTTAGCGCTGCCAAGATGAACGATGAAGAGCGGCGAGAGTATGATGACATACCACACTACGTTAGAAATATTTATGCGCTGCTGGACAGTGAGGAGTTTGCATCTCTTGGTTTGGGCGAACTTGTTGATGCCCAGCACAAACACACTGGCAGCATCCAAACGACCAGAGGCCCAATGGAATGGTGGGGCTTTACTGATTTCAAACATAAAGCAGAATTTGGTGACAATGAGTTTGCGTATTGGGATCTAAAAACTACACGATCATCGCAGCTTTCGTTCCGTAAATCACATCAGTTACAGCTTGCATACTACGCTGACGCAACCGGATGTATGCAACATATTTGTTATGTAAAGCCGGTCTCAAGCACAACAAAGAGCGGTAAGAAAAGCGTCGCCGTGCCATTTAAAGTTTTCACTTTAACAGCAGACCAAAGAGCCAGTGGAGCTAGCAGACGGAAAGCTGGTGCTGAATATATGATGAGTTTGTATCGAATGGGCTGGGAAGATGCCATGCGTGTCAGCATGCCCCGCGACATACACGGTTTTCGCTGGGATGACGGCGCAAGAAAAATAGCAAAAGAGATATGGGGGATAACATGACAGATTTTAGTCCGGCTGCGGTTGATTATGCAATTGCCAATCAAAGCAAAGCAACAACAGGTGGAGCAGAAATAGCGGCTGCATTAAGCGCAGCGCAGGGAGAAATGACTGAGCCAGCATTTGACGGCAAGGGGTATCATAAAAACAAATACGCATCGCTTGCTAGCGTTTACAAAGTCACACGACCTATCCTCGCCAAACACGGTCTTGCTGTTGTTCATAACATAGAAGGCGAACAGCTTGTAACGACGCTGCATCACAGCAGCGGTCAAACAATTGTGCAGCGTTATCCGCTTCACTTTGCACCGATCAAGGAAAAGGACACGCCGCATATGGAGCGGCAAAAGACAATCACCTACGCAACCCGCAACAGTCTTTACATGCTCTTAGGTCTTCGAGGTGACGAGGACGAGGGAGAAGGAGAGTTTTTCGAATTACCCATCGAGCAACCTAAAAGTAACGGCTCGATGATCAGCACCACACCGGATGAATTTTAACTGAAAGGAAAAAACAATGGCAGAATATCAAGACAAACCAGGAGACATTACGCTTTGGATGATGGGTAAAGACCGTCAGGAAGAGTTTAAAGCAAGCGGTTACTTGCTGGATGGCAACCTCGATAGAGTAAACACAGTTGTACAGAAGGTCACAACCAAGAACGGCAAAACAGTTCGGCGGCTCTATGCAGAAGTCGGCGCAATGTTTGAAACGGATAGTACGCATGAAAAAGCGCCTTGGCTATCAGGCAAGGTAGACATAGCATCGCTTCCAGACATGACGAAGATCTCGCTTTGGAAACGAGAGAGCAAAGACGGAAGAGGGTTTCTGTCCGGCATGATTGATGAACCATACGAAGCACAAGCCGGTAACAAACAGAAGTCAATGGATGATGTCTGAACCAGAGTTTCTATCAACAAAGGATCTTATGAAGCGGCTTGGCGTCTCTCGTAAATATATAGAAAGTATGCGCAAGAACGGCGATGGCCCACCGTTTATAAAGATCAGTGAAAAAATGATTCGCTACCCAGTGTGTGGTTACGATGCTTGGATACAACGACAACTAGCTTTGCCGAAGGCTAGTGACAAGTAGCTACACACAAAGCGGGTATCCTCGTCTGGCAGATGATAACTATCAGACCGTAGATGAACGTTGCCTGGACTCGTTTTTAGAAATTTATGGTGAAGAGATATTAGCGCCGATTTGCGATCCCTGCGTCAGCAAGGATGGCGAGTCGGCGTTAGTCACTCAATTAATTAACAAAGGCTACGACGCAGAAGGCGGCTGTCTTTTCGAACACAACGCTAAAACAATCATCACAAACCCGCCATATAAACGCGATGTCGTTGACAAGATCGCCGGTGAGATATTAGCGCAAGTTAAAGAGGGCCGTGTTAAGTTGGCGGCAATGCTTGTGCGCAGCGGCTGGGATCTTGCAAAGCGCCGACAGTATCTTTTTGACGACCCAGCATTTAGCGGTCTAGTGCGGCTAACTTTCAGACCTTGGTGGACAAGTTCTCGAAAAGCGCAGCCGATACACGGCTACCAGTGGGTTGTCTTAGAGCACGACAAATACCTCGATTATCTGGACGAGGGGTATGATGAACCAGCGGAAGTCTGGCACGTTTATTTATGAGTAAATCTCACAGAGTTTTTCTAGAGCCACGAGAACAGGTACTTGCCAAGCGCCTTGCAGACAGGCGGCTGGGCAGCAAGTATGTGCCAGTTGGCGAGAAGAGTTACACACGAAACACAACACCATGGGAGTCGCATTATATCGGCTTGCAAGGTGAGATAGCAGTCGGCAAACTGCTACGCTATCCGATAGGAGAGTTTATCAGCCCATCAGGCGATGGTGATGAACCAGATTTATTTTGGGGCCGTCGAAGCGTAGAAGTAAAGACGACTAAGTATTCACCGCCAATATTGAAGTTGGATAAACTCACAGACTTTGTTACAGACGTATTAGTTCTCTGTTATCTCGCAGAAGAATCTGTTATTGATGTTATGGGTTGGGTGTCTAAATCAGATTTCTTTGATAAACATTCAAGCCGCAATTTTGGTTACGGTGAAAGAGCGATAGTAGAAGAAGGGGGTTTGAATCCGGCGAGTGATTTAATTGTGTGTGAACATGGTGTGAACCGTGTTCGTAGCCCAGGAGTCCATATTGATATTGACGTTTAAAAACAATGACTTAGCTGGAAATAAAGAAGCGGTTTGGCTCCCCGGGACGGATTCCAAAATCAGTAAAAAAAATAAGTAAATAGTACAAATTCCCTGTTTTCTGCGGTTTTCGCTTGTATCACTATTAATATTAATGTATCAGTTTGTATCAGTTTGTTTCTTTAAGAACTGAACTTGGTGTGAACATTGTGTGAACCGGAGGGAGTTATATGATTACACTTAAAGATCTAAAAGAGCTTAGTGAAAGCAAAATTAAGACACGGCGTTCAGATGGTACCATACTTGGATTAGTCTGGAGGATAAGCGCAACCGGCCAAGTTTCAGCAGCCTATAGACTGCGAGAGGCATCAATGCAAAAAGCGGTCAATAAAGTGTTTATTTCAAACATGCCGCTTGAGTCTGAAACTTACAAGTCGGTTCGTAAGCAAGCCATGTCTTACATGCTTAAGGCAGCAAACGGTGAACAGGTTTTTGATGAACCAGCGGCACAACTACAAAAACAATCGTACACTATTGGCGAATACTTTGCAGTGTTCCTTGTAGATAGGCCACTGGAACAAAATCAAAAGAGTAGACTGACACTCAACGCACCAAACACCGTGAGGCGCGACAAGGGATCAATGAACTGGCTACTCAATCAGCAAGTTGGAAGAACTACATTGCGTGACGTTGATTTAAACGACCCAAAAATAGCCAGTTACTTAGATCGTATTGTAAGAAATATGGCTGAAAATGGTGGTCGTGGAAAGGGACAGTTTGAGAAAGCGCTTCCAAGATTAAAGACGATGTTTAAGATAGCAGTTCGCAACCAAGAGATAGGTTTCGATCCGCTTTTTGATTATGTGTGGTCGCAACCAGAGAGTAAGGTAGCCAAAGCAATTCCACCGGATGAACTTGGTATTATTATAGCAGAGTGCCGAAAATTTTCTGCTGGTGTGGGAAGATACAAAGCAAAGAAGTGGACACGTTTAGGCATCTTGTTCGAAATAAAGGCCATCATGGGAACAAGAAATAAAGAGTTAAACACATTAGAAAAAAGTCAGGTGTGTTTCAATTCGAACACATTTACGCTGCGTGCAGACCAGGCAAAAACTAGGAAGGAATATAGGTTTGCTTTCACGTCAGAGGTAGCACGTTTATTGAAGAGCAGTCCGGCTTGGGATGAACCTAATAATAAGTTGGTGTTCGGAATAAATAGTAAACCCTGTGATAGCTTCGATAAAGAATGGCATTTTATGTTAGATGGCACTAGCTTATTTGGAGACGTTGAGTTTTTAGAAAAACAAAAAAGACGATTACTCAAGAAGCGAACAGTGAACCAATTACATCCCGACGAGTTAATTATCTTTAAAAATTTGTCACAAGAACTCTCTGATTTAAAAACAACTCGTTACAGAGGCCACGATACTCGTCACGCTTTTGCCACCGATCAGATGAGGTCGGCGGTGCAAGCTGGTATGGTTATGTCTGAGCGAGATCAGCATGAGGTGTTGTCGCAGATAGGAAAGGGGCTGCAACATTCTGACACAAAAACTACTGCGCACTATGTACGACCAGATGATGAGATCAAGAGAAAGATGGTTGAGAATAGGCAGGCTGCGTTGCAGATAGCATTAAGCTCTGCCAAATAACTTTGCCTCGGCTGCGCGGCGTAATATCAACCCGCGCAGCTTCTTACCTCCGGCGTAGACCCATTTATGAAACTCCCGCTGTGCGCCATCAAAGTCGCCTCGGTTTAGCTTGCGACGCAGCGTACTGCTCTGAAGCGCGCCACTGCCAAGGTTAAACGCGAAGGACACTAGGGCGTCATTTTGACACTCTTCTAGCGGCACTTTAATCAAACGCTCAATGGCTCTTTCAAATCTTTGCAACTCATGCTTTAGCTGCTGCTGCCCTTCTTCCAGGGTAATCTCTCCGCTATCCAGCGTAAGCGGGTTGCCTTTCATGTCGCGTGTAAAACCGTAACCGCGTGTCAGCCGGTTGCCGCTGCATAGATAAATCTTGCTGGACCATCCTTCGAAGTGACAAATGAGATCAATACCGGTTTTACTTGTTTGCATTTTTCACCGGCTTTTTATCTATACATCGTTCTATTTTTAAAAATTTGATGCGATCATTACTCACATGCCGCCAGACTGTGCCTCTGCCGTTGCTTATTGCAAAGATCGTTTCACTGATACTAATCTTAATAATGATAGCTGGCTCACCATCCACATAGCAAGGTTGCCCTTCATACCAGGCTTGATCCAGTTTAAACTTTAACCCAGCAACAAGATTAGTGGCCCAGTCTTTCAAAGCTAACGCAACCACCATAGCTAATGTGATTGCCATCAACGGCTGTAGCATTTCGAGAAAGCCGAATGATAACGCATTGAGGTTCATGCTTGGTATTTCCATCTTCTATGCTCTTTTTTTCTTGGCTGTTTTCTTGGCACGAGCAAATTGCTTCTTAGTAGGCGCACCCTTCGCACCTTTGCGCCGCATTTTCTCGCCGCTACCTGCTTTAATTCTGGCTCGTTTTTTTTGGATGTTTCGATAGAGCGACATTATTTTTTATCCTGCATTAGTTTGTTTACTAGTTCGTAGAGCACCCGCACTTTGTCCTGCAATACGGAGATGTCGGTGTGTGATTTCGCAAGCGCAAAGACCAACGCCAGAAAACCAAGAAACACCGGCCATAGCGTTGACACTATCTCTAGGAACCCAACTCCTTCCATTTCTCTGCCCTATTTTTTAAACCGTTGCATGGCTCTGCCGCCAAACCAGAAGCTGATTATTGCTGCAAAGATTGCTGCCGATCCGTCGTCGTAAATCACCGGCATAGCTTCGGCTATCATCATTCCTTCGAGCCAAACCAGCGCGTATAAAGCGAATCCTTTAGTCGCAATAAACCATGATAAAAACGTGTAGGTAACGACAGGACGTACCGAGCCACGGAGACCATTAATAAAACCGCCTGGCTTTGTTTGAATGGAACTATCATGTTGATATATAGCTTTTGTTTGAGCGATGTCAGCTTGTGCATTTATTTCTTCCAGTCTTAATTCGTGTTGTATTTTGGCAGCTTCCATATTCAGCTTGACCATCTCGCGTTCATGCTTACGGTCTTGCCATTCATCGAACATGTCAAAGATGCGCGGAACCGCTGATGCAGCAAAGCCGCCCAGTGATCCCAACAATGTGAGAATCATTTTCTAATCCTTAATACTATCTACTGCTTTGAGTGTTTTGCGTGACAATTCGGCACGTTGTTTTTTCAGCTTCTCAAGCTGCTTGCGCTTTTCCTCAAGAGGCAGATTGCTAAAGTCGCGTATCTGTCTTTCGAGTGCGGATATTTCATTTAGTCTTTTTACTGTATCGCTCACCGGCTTGGATAACATCGCCTGATCTCCTACTGCATCTACCAGTTCACGATAACGTTCTGGATTTCTAAACTTCTCTTGATTGCGAATGCCTTGTCGGTATGCTTTCAGTTGTGCGTTTAGTTCACGCAACTCCTGTTCACTCGCGCTGTAGCCAGGAAACTCTGACGGCACAAAGCGACCCACTGTAAACCTGCCGAAGATTGTATCGTTAAACTCTTCCGGTAAAGGCGGCATACCGTTGGCGCTGCGCATAACCATATCTGCTGCTTGCAATACCATGGAGCCTACCTTGGGAAACCATGCGTCGGCATATGCCTGTACCCGCTGTGGAGCCATATCAAGCTGTCTTGCGATTGCAGCAATAGACTGCGGCGTTCTATCTGTTATTGTTGCGTCGGCTTCGCCTTCTTTACCAACAAACTGTCTTTGATGTGCTGGTACAAGATCACGGCCACGGAAAAGATCTTTGAGAATAATGTCTTGATAGACACCTTTTATATACGGCCCAGCTACCTCACCTGGATCTATCTTGAATATACCGCCAAGGATGAAGCCCATTGTTTTTACAAAGTCCTCGCCGTCAGCTTCCTTGTCAATGATCTGTTCCATCAATCGTTCTGGTACAGTCATACTTACCGCACCAAGTTCAAATGGTTTTGGTATAGCTATGTGTGGATTTGTAATACCAACAGACTCAAGTGCTTCTCGCGGAATAAACTTATCGAGATACATATGTAGATACAGATCTTTCGATACCTGACTTTCTTCTCTGTATCTTTCATCATCGTAGTTCATTGCATACAGCGCGGTAGCCGCACCGGCATACAGTGTGCTCATTAGTAAAAAGTTTTTACGGTTCTTTCTGTTGAGTCCTCTTGCCAGCGAATAACCACCCTGCGCTCTGGCGTTGAGGAAAGGCACAGTACGGATCAGTAGCTGCACCGCCTGATGTTTGCCCGATAAACTGTAGTCAATAATATCACGCGATTGAAACGCTGATTCGAAGCCGCCAACACCGCGCTCCCTCGAACTGTTGTATACAGACAATCTGTTTGCTTGTTCAGTTGCTTGGCCTACCTTATCCCACAACGCCCACGCATTGGCTGGCGCTGCGATTATCGGATTAGTTTTGCTACCAGTTACCTTTTTGAAACGTCGAAGATCGTTGCCGTAAAAACCACCGATTGCCATACCGCCGTTTACACGCAACTCCTGCATCACAGCATCGTCTGAAAGACTTCGCTGCAATCCTCTGAACACACCAGTCAGTGGGTTGTATCCACCACGCAGCGCTCTGGTTGCCATCGTATCACGCATCAAGTTTGCCAACATGAAGTCTGGCATCATGGTGATCATACGAGAAAAGAATGTTCTGCTTGTATTCATAAAATCCATGAATGCACCCATGGATTTTGGCGGCAGCTCTGATAGCGCAGCAAAAAGATTTTGATCGTTTACTTCAAAGTAATCAGTGCCATGCTGCTCAACCATATTACCGTCAGCGTCTTCGACTTCTCTTATGCGCCGCACATACACAACGTTCTGTGCGGGCTTACGCATAATCGGTTCCATGGTGAAGATAGTTTGCAGCCCTTCGATGTTTCGTGTTTCGTTCACCAGTGGATGATCATCACCTAACGCTCTAATCAGCGTTTGTCGAATACCATCCGGTGTTACCTTACTTGCTGAAGCAAAAGAAGAGGGCACTTTTTTGAAGACATCCATGCCGGTATCAGGACCAAAGTTCTCGACCATCAGTTGCATGCCACGGTTCTTGAGCGACTTACCAAGTAGGTATTCAGTGTTTTTCACCATGTTGTCGAGGATGTTATTTATTTTACTTTCACCGCCGAAAAGTCTGCGTGAAGGCGAACCAACTGTACCTATGCCCCCAACTGAAGGCGGCGTAACAATACGGCTATCGGGATCTAAGATACGATAGAAAGGCACATAGTCACCGAAGCTGCGCCATGTGTCTGCTTGCTCCTGCGACAACACCTGACTATCCACCGCAACCTGTACGATGTTATCGTTAAACTCTACATACTCTTTCCTTGCTTGCTCAAACAGCGGGTACTGTCTGCCAAGATCGAGAAGGGTGCTGATCTCACCTTGTGATAACACGCTTTCTCTTTTGTCAGCCAGCAGTCTATTGGCTCTTACAGCGTAAGCATACGCACCGAATAGATGAAGTCCGTCGTCACCATATTCTTTGACAATTGGTTCAATAATTTTCAGCAGTGACTTTTTCTCTGGCAGCACTTCGAAGCCTTGATTGGTATATCTGGCTTGACCGTTATTCAAAAAATAACTAACGGTTCCTGATACGTCGTTTGCTAGTCGCATCATTTTGTATGCAGATTTATCTGCGTCTGGAAGCACACCGCCGAAGCGCTCTCGCTCTAGCTGATTAACCGGATAGTATCTATCGAATATCTGCGTTATCCAGTTGCCGTTTTTGAAACCGGTAAACTTATCTTTCATGTAGCCAAGCAATCGGAAGCTGCTGCCATTGTCACGGCTATGCACTTTGTCGGCTGCGGCCATGATGTCATTGTCAACATTCATGGAGAACTCAACGTTACGCACAACCGGATCAACTGTTTTCTTTTCTCGCTGTGCTAAATCAGGAGAGTATATTGTGACGGTTGCGTAATAAGTGTTGCGTGTTCGTGGATCAACGACTGGTGTGACCAGTGCGTGTATGCGGTATTCTTTACCGGCAACTCTCTTTGTTGCTTCTAATCGTCCTTTTATTTTGTTGCCTCTTGCATCCGGCACAGACACAGCACCGGTATGGTTGGCAGTCACATACTGCAATGCGTCAACGTCGTCACGAAAACCAAGTTGTTGCAGTTCTTCAACATGACCTCTTTGCTTGACATGCCGCTGTCCAAAGCCGCCGATGTCTGCATCTCCTGTGCCGGTCTTGCCAGTAGGGTAGATCACGCGACCTGGCCCAAAATCACCTTGAGCCGCAGCTCTTAATGCGCGAACATCTTTGGCATTTATCGCTCTGCCGAAAAAAGGTTTTCCGCTTTGATTTGGAACAACGGTTCTTGTATCCAGTGAGAACTCAACGTCTGGAAATCCAGTGAGGTTGGGATCGACTTCAACAGACGTACCGTAATCAAATGTCTCCATGGCACGATTGAAAACATCTTCAATATCAGCCAATACTTTTTTAGATCGCGCTGTTTCTTCTGCTGTCAGTTCACTTGTAGGTTTATCAAGAAGCCGCTTGATGGGTTGCCGCATCGCATGTGCTTCTTTATGTACTTTGCTGATCGGCGCAGGTACAACCTGTAATTCAAGCGAAACAATCTCATTGACTGCTATCTGTGTATGTACTGCCCGATACCCACCTGGCTTTGGATCTAGCATGAAGTTGTCAACTTCAAGGTTCATCAATCGATCCATTTGATCAATGACTTTTGAAAGCGCCGTGCCGTCGTCAACGACTATTCTTGCGCCAATGTAATCAGGCATTGTGCTGGCTGGTCTTCGTTTTTGCGCAACCTTGGCTTGCATGCCAGGGCTGTCTTTCACTCTCGCTTTGGAGAACGATGCCCCAGTAATTGCATCCGCAACGTCTGTTAAAAAACTACTCACATCGTCCATCACACGGTTGGCTTCGTTGAGTAAATCAGTTATATTATTTAAACCTTGGAGGTGCGGTTTGCCCGAAGATTCATCAAAAGAACCCATGGCTACTGATGGCGAAATATTAGCTGGGCCACTGGATATAAACGGTACTCTTTCTCGTTGGCGTGAACGATCCGATGGATCAAGCGTTGTCGAAATCTGGGATGGAAACCGGTTTATAACCAGCGACGGCTCCATCACATTGAAAGATTTTTTCCCGCCAGACGTTTGATCTTTCTGTGCTGGTGTTTCTATAGACGCTTCCATTACATCTGGTAACGGAAACAAATCTTGCTCTGCCGCTGGTGCGGGAGGCTCTTTCTGACGTAACGATCCAATAAGAAGCTGTTCCGGTGTTGGCTTGTCACCAATTAAATCTGCACCCGCACTCGTTTTGTTTGCTTCTGTTATATAGTAATCAAGTCTATCTGCGACTGCTTTTGAAGACGCTGGCTTTGTGAAAGTGTCGTCAGTAAAAAAGGTACGCAACCATCCTCTTTGTATTGGATTCATT
Organism: Pirellulales bacterium; assembly: GCA_022451045.1. GTDB lineage: Bacteria > Planctomycetota > Planctomycetia > Pirellulales > Pirellulaceae > UBA11883. Next base: position 21,077 of record JAKUOW010000009.1, read on the forward strand.
TCGCCAGTAAAGGCATCCGTTTGATCTACAAATTCTGCAACACTGCGACCTTCATCTTTTGCTCTTCGATAAACATTCAACGCTTCCCGCAGATTATCTGTCGTGTCCATGAATGGATCGATTTCGTTTCTTTCAGCGGCATTTCTCATCATTGCCCATTTAGATGCACCTTCGCGTAAAGCGTTACCCACTGATTTTCTGGTCGGGTCTGGCGATTCAAAAAAATCTGCCACAAGTCTATCGTCTTCGTAGGCATACCGAAAAAGTGCGGCGTCTATGCGTCGGATGCCGTCGATGTTTATGCGGCCCTTCTCGTCCATGTACTGCGCACTGTCAGCTTCAGATACAACCTCACCCATGAATGCTCTACGGAAGCCATTGTTAGCCGCAGCGTTTATATCGCCGCCCTGGTACTGTGCAACAATCTCCGGTGTCATAGCATCAGCGTCGGAAGCCGCCATTTCTGTGCTGCTCATTCCCAGTGTAGTGCGCATGTTGCTTTCACGAACAAAGTCAGCCCTTGCGTCTGGACTTGTTGCGGTTCGATTTACGCGAACCAATACCGGATTATTAAATCCTGTTACGTCAAACCCAGCTTCCGAAATAGCGCTTCTATAATTAGCATAGGCTTGCGGATTACCCGCAGCGGCTTTACGCAACGCTAATATTCTACCGTTACCAGACTCAACCATGTTGTCTGTGCCAACAACCGGCGCACCTTCAGCAGACGACGGAGACTTTAAAAGAAACGCAGGGTTCAGTTCTCGTGCTATCTTATTTACTTGCTGTTCGCTTGCGGCTCTCGTTCTATCCCTTGGTTGCAATGCAGCAACATAATTTGGATTGACTTGCAAATCATCGGTCTGTGATGGGATGAGATCATTTAACTCTTTGACTTCGTAGGTAACACCGACTTCTGTTCCCGCTGGTGTAACAATTCTGTCAGTTGGTTCTATGTCAGATATAGGGGCTTCGGGTATCTCTGGAGGTAACGCTGGTTCTTCAACAACAGGCTCCGGTTCTGGTACAGGTTCTGCCGCGACAGGTTCCGGTTCTGGTGCAGGTTCTGGCGTAGGTGCTGGTTCCGGCTCTACTTGTGGCTCAACAGCCGGTGCTGCTTCTGGTGTAGCTTGTGCAGTCGTTGGAAACTGTTGCGTAATCTTGCCTTCGGCTGCAAACAACAGTGCCTGTTTCTGCGTCATGCGACCACTCATCTTTGCGATGATGCGATCCAGACTATCACTGAAGAAATCAAAGGCTCTGCTTACGACGTTGCGTTTTGCAGGCTTGCCGGTTTGTTTGTAAAGTTCAAGCGCATAGGCTCTAGCTTCTCTGGGCGTGATGATTGCGCCTTGTTCCTGTAGTGAAGTGTTGTACTGCGCAAGTAGTTTGGGATCGAGTAATCTTTTGACAGCAGGTGACAGCGCATTGCGGAGTGTGCTTGCTTGTTTGAATCCACTTGACCATGCAGCATGGGCTTTCGGATCTTGCTGTGAAAATATTGTGTCGTGAAAATGCAGCACTTCGTGAGCCATAGCTGCGCGGGGATTTTGCCGTGGGTCTATTCGTATTTCGTTATTGCTTGCAAAGAATCCACCCTTGGCTTGACGACCACCGACTTCAAGACCTTCAGTACTAAAGTTAATAGTTGGATCAAACTCTGCCTTATCATTTATTTCAACAGCATCTTGCAGCGCCGCCATGTTCTGCCGTGTTTGCACCGGCGATAGATCAAGATCACGCAACTGCTTGGCAGCATCTTGTAGTTTTGGCCGTGCATCTAACTCGTTTATAAACCGATCAAGTTCGCTGGTTGGATCAACACCTTCTTCGGCAGCATCAACAATGCGAGGATCTTTTATAGTTGGCGCGGCTGGGGCAGGGGTTGCATCATCAGGTGTTTCTTGTGCAGTTTGCGGCAGATCAAACGTAGGATCTTGCTCACCGGCGGGTGACGCAGCCGCTGCATCAGCATCGCGTCGGGAAGTGAGATAACCAACTCCAACTTCGACTGGTGTTCCCAATAAGGTTTCTAACGCAACCTCAAGTGCTATATCACCGCGACTTGTAATTCTACCTTCTGATAACAATTGCGCACTTGTTTCACCACCCGCTGCTGTAGCAGCTTGCAATCCGATTTCACCGCCGACACCAGCTACTCGGCCAGCACCCACGCGAGTCGCAAGACCAAACGCTTTTCCTGCTAGACCCATCGAAAGCGCTTCAAAGGCAGCAATAGGCACACCGCGCTTTACAGCCTTGTCTCTTGCCAACGCCATAAATTCTGGATCTTGTAGTTTTTCTATAACCTGCTCTTTTGTATCAGCACCGCTTGCACGAAGTTGTTCAGCCATTACATTGCCGTACTCGATGCCCAATGTTGGAAGAGCCATACCAGCACCAAGACCGACGGCTGTACCAGCAGGGCCGGTTGTCGAACCAACAATACCGCCAACAATAGAGGACGGTATTGACACTGCCATTTGCGGAATGGTTTCGAGAGTGAGCACACCGGCTGCGCGAGGATTAGTAATGAACTCACCCAGCGTTTCGAAGAAGCCTTCTGCCTCGTCTATCTCTTGTAGTTGCGCTTGTGTCTCAGGAGAATATGTTGGCCGCTCTTGTTCTAGTAAACTCTCTGCTAGATCTTCGTCGTCTAATACGCCAAGCTCACGACCAACAACGCTGCCAGCAACACCCAAACGAGCAAGGCCAGATGAAAAGGCTTTAGATACATCGCTTTCGTCCTCCAAAAATTTTGAAGCAAAGTCAGTTCCGTATACAGGCTTAAAACTATCTATCTTGTCTGGAGTCTCTCGGAGAAAATTTATCACCTCATCAGTAGGCGTTATGTATTTTGCAGAAGCACCAGCACCAAATGTCTCGTTGAATTTATCAAAAAGAGAGTGATCAGATTTGAGTAGATCTATGGCTTCTTGCGTAGGTTCTGCCATGAGTGCAACCTTACTACTTCGTCATCGCGTCGAATGGATTAGGCTCTTTTGTAGAACCTCCACCGCCGCCGCCACCGCCGCCTTCTAATTCTTTCTTTACGCCAGCAGTAACACCAGGCAAAAACTTTTCAAGGCCAGTTCGAATAACGCCTACCATACCAAGCGCTCTTTCTACTTCAGCCCTGTATATGGTGTTTTTTTCTGCCTCTGATTTTCCTAATACGTCGAGTTTATCAACATCGATAAGATCAATTATCGCTCTCACATATTCACGCTCAGTCTTCGCATCACTCAACCTAACCTTGTCTTTTTCACCGGAGGCTTGCGCTTCGAAGTTCAACGCTTGTGCATCCATCACTTTTATTTTTGCCGCCATCAGCTTTCCTTCTGCGGCTTTTTGCTCGTCAGTTTCCAACTTTGCAAATTCAATTTTAAGCATTTCTGAATTTTTACGGATCGTTTCCGCAAGACTATCAGCACGAATTTGGTTTTGGTTTTCGAGCACTTTGATTCGATCTTGCGCTATACCCAACTGTTGAGCACGATCAAGCTGGTTTTGAGACGCCTTGAAGGTTTGCTCCATCTTCATTATCGACTGCTTGTATGCACGGTCTTCTTTTATTAGTTCGCGCTTTTCTTTTCTGTTGAGATGGTTGAGTCCACCTTGAGCCAGCGACCCAAGGAATGTAGCACCTGGCTTAGAAGCTGCCGCAGAAATCTCAAGGCCAAGCCGTACAAGATCCATGTCTGGATCAAACTTAAATGACTCGTCCTTTTCCGTATCTACAGCTTGATCGATACCGGCATCTAATTCTGCGTCTGTGCCAGGATCTCTCTCTGCTTCCGGCAAACGTCGCGGCATTCTGCCTATAGCATCTGGCGCTCTAGTAGGCGGCATATCAAATAACTTTTCATTTGTCTGATTTGGATTAGAAGTGAACCCTTCCATGCCTTCTCTTTGTTCTGCTCGACTAAAAGGTTCCGGTGCAGTGGCGCTTGTGACAGGCCGGATTGCCTTAGCTGGTGACATCGCTGGAGGCATACGATTGCCAAACATTCGATCTGTTGTTATCGGTGCAGGTGCAGATGCAGGTTGCCTGTCTCTCTGCATAGTGTCACCGATGTCTGCTGTAGGTGGTAATCTTGCACCTTCGCTTGGGTCTACTTGAAGCATGGGAGCAGATGTATTTACAATCGTCGGGTCTAAACCAGCCAATGAAGCCATGACGTTTTGCTGATTGGCAGTGTCTTGTCGCGTCCTTTCAATAGCGCGGCCAGATCGCCCACCTGTAGGAGTTCTTGGATTTGTAAAAAACTCAACTATCTGTGGCAATGTTAAGCCTGGATTGTTTCTTGCCATTTGTCGCATAGCCACTGGACTCATGGAGGCATTTACAAATGGATCTCCACGGAACATAGCATTTTGAGGCAAAGAAGTTATGCCGCCGCGAGAACCTCTTCCTCTGGCTAATTGACGAAGAATACTCATACCAGCACCTCTTTATTATGCTTGTCGATAATGCGATCCATCCACTTACGAATGAGTGATTTGATACGCGGTTTGTCACGCAACCATTTCGCAAAGTCTTCGCCGTGCAGCATATACAAGTTTCTGAACCAGCGCGGTGAAGCATGTAACAGCCATTTTCGGAAGAGCACCCATCTCACGTTCTCTTCGCCGTAGACTTCTCGTGCAACCCAACAGAATAGACCAGCAATGCCAGCGGCGTTTGCTGCTATACCAGGGCCACCGGATAATGCACCCAACCCAGCAATCCCAAGGCCAGCGATTTGACCAAGCGTTGACGGCCCAGGTGAAGTCGTGGTTTGTCCGGTAAACACCGCTGGATTAAACGGTGCTTGTTGTATCGCGCTTTGTAGAAATCCAAGCTGTGCATAGGGATATGCTGTTTGCGCTTGGAAGTCGCCGTAAGCGAGATCAAGTCCTTGTTGTCCGAATGCTTGCTGTTGCGCGCCTTGCGCTTGTAGTGCAGCCGCATCTCTAAATAGCTGTTGCTGTTGCTGCTGACCAAGACCGGCGGCTACTTGTGCAGACGATAGCATGCGGCCCTGATCTGCTTGAAAGGTAGCACGGTTCATTGCAGCCGCTGCTCTGTCAGCTTGCTCTTGTGCAATATCACCACGCAACCCAGCTTCTAAGTCGGCTTGTCTTGCTGACAGCGCTCTACCAAAACCTCTGTCTCGTATGTCTGCACCCACTCTGCCAACTGCGCGATTGTAACGTTCTTGCGCCAGCGCATCCTGTAATCCATGGCGGCTACCGCCAAAGGCTCCGGCTCTTGTTGCTGCGCCTTGTCGTGCTAACCCTTGCCGTTGAAACTCTTCCTGCATATCTGCAAGAGTCGCGTCAACAACGTCATCTTCATAGATGGATCTGTAGGGGGCTAAGTTTGCAGCCGTCAGTCCTTCGATGCCTATGTTTTGATCAGCGGTGTATGGTGTGCCGCCCATATCAGCGAAGGTTCGACCAGCTTGTGTGGCTCTTGCTGTAGCTGCTTCAAGTGCAGGATCGCCAATGCCTACGTTGCGTCTGATGAGATCGAATGACGCAACCTGATCTGGGGTAAGTTGTTGTAGTCTTGGCTCTGTATAAAGAGGGAAGTCTACCCTCTGTCGATATATGTCTCGCGCAGTATCATAGAGTTCAGACGCAGCCGCTGTCTGCCTCTTGTAAAAGTTTTCTAACCACTCAGGGACTTCTGGGGCGCTTACTGTTGTTTGTGTGTTTCCGCAGCACATAAATATAATCCACCGATTCGCGTAAAGCCTTGCGATTCAAAAAATTTGTCTTTGGCTTTAACTCGATCACCGCTGCTTATGCCAAGCATAAGCGGGAGATGGAGGCTGCGAGCATATGCCTTCAGCTCGGTGGTTAGCAGCTTTGCTGCTCTACTTCGTCTTGCGCGAGGACTGACGTAGAATACGCCCTCGTTAATATACTGACTATGGCTAAACCAAAACGCTGTTGGCTTTGCCATGGTAACTCCGACAACTTCTCCGTCACGCTTTGCAACGAAGATTTTGCCACGGTGATAGTGATCTCCAATATACTCGATAGTCTTTTTAACGTCTACTGGAGGAAAGTAATTTTCGTATTCAGTATGAAATTCATCAACTAAAACTCGTGCAATCGGCACAACGTCTTCAGCCGTTGCTTCCTCTATTTTCACTGCATCGCTCAATCGCTTATTCCTAAAATATCATCAACGTTAAGTTCTTCTGGTATCGTGCCGATTTCGTTGGGATAAAAGTCAAACTCGCCGCTAGAAGTGCCGTAGACGCCGGTCACTTCGCGTATGGCTCCTGGTGTGTTTGCTGGTACATAGCGTTTGACCATGTTGCCTTGATCATCAGCTTCGAGGATATAGAAGCGTACACCGACGCCTTGATCAGCCAATATGTCAGGAATGTTTTCCGGTGTAATGGTTGCGATACCGCTGTAATCTGCCGGAGTGAATGTATCGCCAGCTACTCTCGGAGAATATGATTGGCCAGTTGGCGATGATGGAAGATTTACAACAGCCGGTATGCCGTCACTCGGCCCTGGCATGGTTCGGTTTTCCGACCCGCCGTTGTCAGACCCATTATCGTCAGAACCGGAGGCTACTCCTAAACGACCTTCAGCCTGTCCAAAGTCTAAGAAGTGTCGGTATAATCGATCCGGTGCTGATCCGTATACACTAACAACATCAGGATTATTTGCAGCGTAAAATGCCGGATCAAAACTTTCCGGCGGCGCAACGATTTGTGATGGATCAGTCAATCGTCCAACATCTGGGCTACCAGAAAAATCTGTCTCGCCGACACCAAACTGTAAATAATGACGCAACAGATCTCGTGGATTAGTCCCCACTGCGGCAGCAACATTTGGATTGCGCTCTGCATAGAAGTCAGCAAACGCTTGCGGGTCTTCTTCGAACCGTTGGATGGTATCAACGGTGGGTTCCGCAGCCGTTGCTTTGGTTGCAGCTCTGCCTTCTTGCTCTCCAAAGGCATCGTAATGCGCTTGTGCATATTCATTCATTGCAGCAGTAAAATCCGCACCAGGAGCGATACCTGCCGCTCTGGTTGCTTGTTGCGCTGCTGCCATAACGTCTGGATTGACCGACAAGTAGTACAGCGGATCAACTGGTGCAAACTCCGGCAAACCAGTCATTGGATTAGTTGTACCTCGGCCACCCATGCGCATCAACTGCATAGCTTCTTGCGGATTGATGTGTGCAAGAATAGTATCTCCATCGCGTCCAAGGCGTTGCATCCGTTGTGCAACCGACATTATTCCGTTGCCCATCATGTCCTTAAACTCCCAATGCCGCTACCCATTCCAACCGGTCTGCCACGACGAATGTTGATGAACTGCTGCTTGTCAGCTTCCATGAGTTGCGCTGGTGTGGGCGGTACGCCAAACCTGCCTTCAAAGCGCTGCTGGAATGTGTCGAGTGTACCGAAGTTATCCAGAATGGTTTGTGCGTCACTTTCAGAATAACCTGCGCCTAACAGCTTTGCTTTTTCGCTGAACTGATCTGGGGCTGGCTCTTCTTCGGTAGTTGGCGTTTCACTTTCATCCGGCACAAAGTTTTCGTTACCCAACCCTTGCTCTGCCATTTCGACATCTGCTGCTGTTTCAGTCGGCGCTGGCCCTGCTGCATCAACCAAAGATTGTATGCCAGACATCAACCCGCTATCTCTTGCAAAATCTGCAATCGCTTGTGTAGGGCCGGAAAGCGGATCACCTGCTTTTGTGCCAAGTGCCATATCAACCATCGTTGGTCTACCAGTCATTGCATTGACGGTGTTACCGATTCCAGAGACTAAGCCAAAACCTGGTACAGCAAGACCGGCAAGTGTTCCGGCCACACCAACAGCCCGCGATATGCCTGGGTTTGCCTGTTGAAAACCTCGCTCCAATCTCTCATTTAAAGCAAGTTGCGCCATTGTAGGATCAAGTGCTGTTCTAGCAGCCATTGCTTGATCTACTTGTGTATCAACAGGAACGTCAGGACTAAACTGATTAACTCCAACGAAACCCATAGATGTTGCAGCCCTTGCTGTGCCTATAGGATTTGATGCACCTTCTTTTTGTGCTCTATCAGCTATGGCAACTTCGGGGCCAGTCAAACCAGAAACATTTAATCCAGAACTAAGAGAGGCACCTGGGCCAGCAAATCCTGTAGGATTACCCGCAGTAGCATCTACGACAGATCCTTCTGGGCCTGACATACCCATTCCTGCACCAGCCCCACCAACACCACTTCCACCCATTTCACCGGCAGTTCCAGCACTCGACTCGGCTCCAGCACTAGAGCCTGTACCAGTTCCAGTATCACCATTGTCATCGTCAGGCTCATTACCTGGATTATCGCCTTGGAAAGCTGGCAGTCCTGTCATTGGGTTCATCTGACCTTGCGGAAGTATTCCCATTTCTTGAGCCATGCCGATTGTTTCTGGCGACATATGGGCCATCATCGTATCGCCGCCTTCACCAGCAGCCGATAGCATCTCACCAGCCATGCCTGACATAGCTGTGGTCTGTATGTCTGATTTGATTTGGTTCAACTGTTCTGGCGATAACCTACCTTTGAACACAATGGACATACGCTCCATTGCTTTGTTCATATCGCCGCTTGCTTTACCGTGACCATCGAGAGAAGTAATACCGTGCATTAGAGATGCCTACCGCCAAGTGTTCTTTGCAATGTGAATGAAGGCGTATGTTTAACGTGAAACGTATTCCAACCGTCTCCGTCAAATCCTTCATACACCCCCTTAGTTTTATTGAAAATTATTGCGCCGACATCTACATTTGGAAGTAAGTCGCGTTCATTCGAAGTATACTCTTTTACCGTCTTGCCGTCTAGGATGCGGATGCGTCTGCTTTGCTCATCACTATCGTTTTGTGCGACTTCTGCAAAACTTCTGGCCCACGCAACCATGTTGACCGGATTTACATCGGGGAAGCGACTCATCTAAAGCCTCCTGCCGTTAGATCCATTCGCAGATCACCCAACCGCCAATCATCGCCAACACCATCAGTTGAGATCTGCAATGATATTTGCCGCGCTTGCACACGATAATCTAGCTTGCTGGTGCTGGCTGTAACTTGCCGCGCTGATTCCGTTGTTTCAGTTGCGTTTGGAAATCGTTTATGTTTGATAGAAAAGTTTACCGAAGAGCCATCACCCAACACCAGATCAGGTATGATACGGCGCAGTTCTGTCACACGCTCACCGTCGCCTATATCGAGTGGGCCACTGGTGATAGAACTTTCAAACACACCGCCATCAGCGTCTACACCGTTTTCATGTGAGAACACGATGCCGGTTTTACTTATCATGTGAGGCTTATCAAAAACGCCTCTGTCAATACCGGCAACTCTGTCGAATGTTCCTATGCTCCAAGTATTGTTTTGATAGTTATAGATGACATATCTATCGCATTCTTCGGTGTCATGCGGATAGAGCCACCAAATCTCACCGAATGCGCTGTTGGCAAAAGCGTAAACCTTCTCCATTTGCGCGACTGACATATTGTCAAAGATGTGGTCTTGAACGGAGCAGGGGAGCACTTGCGGCTCACCACCGTTGTAGACATAGAACTGTCTGTTGTTGCTCATCCAGTAACAACGACTGTCCACAACCGCAAAGCCGTTGGGGCCAATCAAACCACATGATGTACCAGCTAATTGAAACTCGTAAACAAAATCAATGTCACCGATATTCCTTGCTGTATATAACGCTGTGTCGCTGAAGATCAAGTTGACTAACCTCGTTGACGTACCGGCAATCAAACGGTTGCCTTCGGAGAGCACCGTGTCACCCGCAAGGTTTGTCGCCGTAGTAATATAGACTTCTGAATTTTCCTGATCGGAGAACATGACACGCATTGGATTAAAAGTACCAGTTGTTCCGGCTGCATCCATATTCGTGCCTAGCAGAAACACATGGCGGTTCGGATCAACAAACATCGCACCTATTTCGGATGGCGCTATCGTCTCACTTTCAGAGTTTGTGAGTATCTGGGTTGCACGGCTGGCAACATTTAGCGGCCATTTGAACAGTCCTTGGAAGCGCGGTGCAAATAGTAGATCCTCGCCAAACTGCGCTGACGATACGGTGCGCAGCAGTAAACCAGTTGCTGATCTAGCGGTTGACCATGTGCCTTCATCCCATGTTCCGGTTGACCAACCCAAACCGGCAACACCATCAGCCCTGCCAGTTGTTGCTTCATAGCTAAATGTAACTGAAGACCCGCCACCGGTTGTCGTGCTTGTTGCAGCAGACGATGCGGTAATGACATAGGTGTTTGCGTTTGTAACAGACGTTACCTGGAAGGTTGTATCCAGATCCAACCCACCAACTTCATCGCCGCTTGCAAAAGTAACAAAGTCATTTGCAATCAAACCATGAGATGTATGCGTTACAGTAACCGCCGTACTGCCGTCTGTCGTTGCAAATGGATTTGTACCAAGTGTACCGCTGCTTCTGATCGGTGTGATGTTATATGCCTTACCACCTGTCCAGACGTAGTTACGCAAGTTTGTGTGAATAGCGATGTAACGAATGCTGTCGTTGTCGCGCCAGCTAAACATACCACGAGGTGTTCCATCCAGCGCAGTGCTGGTCACGCTGGTAAAGCCACCTATTTTTTCTGCCCTGTCATTTCGAAAACGCACATGATCACCATCTACCCAAGTACCTTCTTGAGAATATTCAGTGTCCGTTTTGTTTATGCCGGATCTAAATGGAACACGATTTAACATTAGCTTCTGAACCGTCTTGTTTTCTTTGCGATTTTTCTAGGCTGCTTGCTGTGCTGCTTACCTTTGCGAGTGTCTTCTCGTTTTTTGCGTGTCGTTGCTGCGTATTCAGCAGGACTCAACGCCTTACGTGCTGCTTTGGGAAGATAACGCTCACCAGTCTTGCTAGACTTTTTGCCGGACTTGGTTCCCCAGTCTTGCTTTGTCCAGTTCTTAAGTGAACGTTGTGACTTCTTCAGAGCCATCAACGTTTCTTTCGTGACTTTTTAAGTTTTTTAAAATCTGCACCAGTAATCTTGTCGCGTGGTGCAGCCACTCTAGCCAACTTCTTTTGCTTCGCACTGTATTTACTTTTTGGCATTGCTCTTCTTTCGCTTTTTAGGTTGACCGGCTAAAACTGATGACAACGTTTTTGCTTGCTTGGCGTGTGTCTTTGACGCTTTCTGCAAACCGCTTACAACTTTCTTAATTCGCTTTCTGCCATGCTTCATGATTTATATCCTCCCCCAGCAGCTTTATATTGTTTCGCCAACATCTGTGCTTTGCGACCCGACCACTGACCAGGCTTACCGCCTTTGCTTCCAGCTTTTATTCTGTTGAACATCCGCTTGCGCATTCCAGGCTTGGTGTAGTTGCCAGCTTCGTTTACGCGACTTTTCGTTTTCTTTTTTACTTTTGCTTTTGCCATACTTAGTACTCGATGCTTATCGTGTGAAAAACCATTCCGTCAGACAACGCTTGCGAGTAACCGGCGTACAATATTGCGCCGTTCTCTAGTTCAAACGGTTCGGACTCGGAGATGGGTCGGGCAACATCATTGTTCCAACAAAACTCAACACAAACTGGAGCACTTGTTGCCGACACTGTATTTGCAGCTATAGACTTCGTAAGCGCCAATCGCTTGGTACTGCCGCTGTCTGTGCTGACCCATAGATAAAGCACACCGGCTGAACTTGTTGCCCTGGGTACAGCCCAAATTTTTGTAACGCGATTACCTTCACCGCCAGCAGTGAGCAACGTTACCATGTTGGTTGGTGTATCGTCATTCAGACTGCCGGTTGCAGCGGTTGCTACCGCATAGTCGTATTTAATTGTTTGCGGATAAGCTGCGGTGTTGGTTTTAGCCATACATCACCTAGAGCGTTGCGTTACAAGCGTCCAACGCATCCCAAACTCTTTTGGCATGGGCAGCGTTATCAAATGCCTTTGTATTATCTGGATCATCTTCAGTTGGATCAGGATCAGTCCAGTCGCCACTCACTGAAGTTAAATATGTTTGAAGAGCATCTTTACTAGTAATCTCCTCAAAGTCTCCACTACCACCATCCTTGACGATGCCGACCATAACGTTGTCTCTGGGTGCTGCGGTGCTACTATCAACCACAACATAAACGCCGTGCATACCCATTGGGTCGTGTCCGAAGTGAAGAAAGTCTGGAATAGTGCCATCGGCATTCAGACGATATTTACAAACTTTGTAAGCCATAGCATCTCCTATTCTGCGGCTAGTTGTGGTGTGTTTGTTAGAGAGGAGGGATCGAAAACATCGAAGCCCCGACTGTTGGCAAACCTTGCTGGACATGCTGCCCATTTGTCAGCGCAACCTTCCAACCATTTAACAGTTGCCTCGTGCTCCGGCGCTTTGCCTTCGCTGATTATTTGGTTTTCCCATTGTAAATAAGCAAAGACTTCAGCTTGTGCTTGTGCAGCGTTGATGCCCAAATCAAAGAGGTATATGAGATTACCTTCATCGATCTGACCGCCACGAGGTCTTGCGCTGTTCAACGCTTGCTTCATGCAAGTCATTATGTGATACCGCGCTTCTTCCAGTTCGTAGTCTTCTTCCGTCAGTTCTTCCTTGCCAATCTTTTTCATTAGATTGTCGTACTGATTTGTAAAGAAGTTCATCTTGCGGATAGCGCCTTGCACACTGTTTTGACCGTTTGCAAGACCGCTTTCTAATTCAAGTATTTCAATCTCAACCATCTCTTTGTCGAGATCATCTGTGCATTCTTCTAATTCACGTTGCTTCTTTTTAAGTTCTACTTCCTTCTTTTTCATGTTGATGAATGCTTCTTGCAGTGCGCCGCGAGTGCGGTCTACTTCTGCAAGAGTGTGTTTAATTGAACGGATAGGCGTGATAGCAGTAACATCGAGAGTCACACCCATGAACTGACTGTGTGACTTGTGGAAGTTACTAGTAGCTTGCGCAACCGCTGGCATCTTCTCTTGAATGTTAGCCAGCATTGTTTTGTATTCTGGTTTTACATTAGCAGGTAAATTTATATTAAGTGTTTGTACTGCTAATTCTGTATTCTTTGACATCTATGGGCCTCTTGCAAACGCATGTTGCGCTTGGTTGTTGCCCCTTTCAGTTTAATTTCTTCACCCAAAGAATTACTGCGATTTTACTTCAAATAGTGCGTTTTCGCAATCAAGTATTTAAGATAGTCCACCATGTGCGTTAGAAGTACCACCTGCTTGTCCAGCACCCCATGTTAAATCACCCCAATCAGCAGCGTCACCTGTACTAGCAATGGTAATTTTATCTACGTTGTATGATGATCCACTGTAATTGTGGAATACTCCTATTGTAGAAGCAGAAAGTCCTGTAGCATAATTATAAGATCCTGATCCTGTTGCATCACCGAAATCTGTACCATTGCCAGTTGAGGCGATAGTAACATACTGCATTACGTTACTAGATCTACCTCCAGAACCCATGACAGCTCTAGTGTTGCTACTTACCATACCAACACTAAAATTGGTTTCAATAAGATCTCCAAAATCTGTACCGTTGCCTGTTGAAGCAATGGTGATATATTCAATTACATCAGTATAACTACCTGATGGTTGACCACCTGCAAATATACCTCTTGTAGTGCCTGCTACACCTGCCAAGTATTGATTTGTTATAGTTAGATCCCCAAAGTCTGTGGCGTTTCCTGCGGAAGCAATGGTAAAATAATCTATTGTATTTGACTGTGTACCTTCACCCCCTGCTGTACCTGCTTTTCCAAGAGCAACTACACCTCTAGTAGAATTACTTAATGCTCCACCAAATACACTACCACTTGTTAAATTGCCAAAGTCTGTAACTGCACCTTTAGTTGAAAAAGTATTATATTCAAGCTCATTTGTTACAGTATAATTAGGTGATCCTCCTATTCTAGTAATTCCTCTAGTAGAACTAGCTGCTGTACCTAAAGCTAACCGTGACGATTTTGCACTCAATTCTCCAAACATACCACTCTGACCATCAGTAGTTATGTTTAGAAATATTACAGCCGTTTGATAACCAGCACTATTTATACCGTCACCACCAGCAAGTAATCCTATAGCAGCAGGGGGAAAACCTGCTTCGTTTTGTACTGCTGCATGACTAGAAGCATTTGCAGAACCTGATCTACTTACGGCAGATAAATCTCCAAAATCAGTTGCATCTCCAGTAGTAGAAAATGTTATTGTTTCTATTGTATTTACAGCAGCAGAACCAGTATAACCTCCAAGAATAAAACCCTTGGTAGAACTAGATGCACCCATTAAAAATGCTTTAGCTACTGTCATATCTCCAAAGTCTGTCACATTTCCTGTACTAGCAATCGTTACATACTCTAAAGTATTTCTAAATGAACCCCCACCACCAGAACCACCTGCAATAACTGCTCTTGTATTTGATGACGTAAAACCTAACTCATCTGTAGAAGCAGACATATCACCAAAGTCTGTAGAATTACCAGTACTAGCAATAGTCACATATTGAATTACATTTGATAGAGCAGCAGGAGTATAACCACCAGAAGCTAATCCTCTAGTAGTAGAACCACTCATACCATTGCCTTGTCTATGCCTTGCTGAATTAGAACTATCAACGGACAGATCACCAAAATCTATGGCATTACCAGTTGATGCTATAGTTAAGTACTCTATTGAGTTACTTAAATTACCATTACTATAGAGCCTTCCCCCAAAAGTAATTCCTCTGACATTATTAGAAGCAGAAGCATTTGCATCAGATGTTGTTGCAGCTACATCACCAAAGTCAGTTGCATTACCAGTTGTAGTGTAAGTTATATAATCAATTACATTACTACGTGAACTACCACCGTAATTATCCCAACCACCTGCAAATATTGCTCTTGTGTCATTACCCATAGATGATGATGCGTGTCTTGCTACAGTTAAATCACCAAAGTCTGTAGCATTTCCAGCAGATTCAGGTACAAATTTATCTATGTCTGTTACTAATGGGTTTACTTGTCCTCTTGTAGCTATACCAACACTAGGAACATTCGTGGGATCAGGCCAATCACCTGCCTGACCAAATATCAGTGGATCATGTATATTCCACACACCAGATGCAGTTGCATTTGAAAGATTGCTAGATGGCTCAACAGGGCTTGAAGATATTATGGAGCCTAAATATCGTTCAGTCATTACGATAGTCCTCCATGTCCATTAGATTGTCCTGATCCACCACTTGGAGCAAGTAAATCTCCAAAGTCTGTGGAGTTACCTGTAGACGCTATTGTAAATTGTTGAATTACGTCTGAACTTGCACTGGCAACGTAGTCGTACCCACCAAGAACTAATGCTCTAGTAGAATTACTAAAAGCACCTCCTTGTGTCCATTTAGCTAAAAGATCTCCAAAGTCCGTTGCGTTACCAGTACTCGCTGTAGTCAAATACTGTAATCTGTTCAAACCATCTGAACCGTCAAAACCACCACAATGAACAACTCTAGTATTATTAGAAGTTGCCACACCAAAACCATTGTTTTCTAACAGATCGCCAAAATCTGTGGTATTACCTGTTGATGAAATAGTCACATATCCTATTTGATCGGTGTAACCACCTCCTCCCTGTCGCCCACCCATAAATAACATTCTAGTTGGGCTTCCAGCTATTCCAGGAGTTTCTAATGCTTCTACAAGATTTCCAAAATCAGTAGCGTTACCAGCACTAGCAATCGTAATATAATCTATTGTGTCAACTCTAGAACCACCACTGTCTTTACCACCACCATATATTCCTCGTGTACTATTTGATGCACCTACTGTTATTCTAGTAACTGTAAGATCTCCAAAGTCAGTACCAAGTCCTCTTGTAGCAAAAATTGTAAGGTCTATATTGTTTTTATATCCACTATATAATCCACCTGCTACACACATTCTAGTTGCACTTGCTGCACCACCGTATCCACCATTTATACTTGTGTAACTTATATCTCCAAACTCAACAGAATTACCAGCAGATGCTATGTCAATAGACTCTATGAAACTGCCTAATGATTGCACCATCAACCCAGTATTACCTGCTGATGGTAAAGCTGGTAATGCATCTACTGATGGGCTAAACGGAGAAGCAGCACCATTGTAAGAAAAGTATGTTCCACCATATGTTTGCAGTGTTCCGAAATCAGTGGCATTACCAGCAGACGCTATTGTAATTTTTTGGTTAGTTCCTGATGCTCCTGCATTATCACCTACAAGTATTCCAATGATGCCGTTACTTACCCCTGCACCTCTAGCACCTTGAGCCTGATCTAAATCTCCGAAATCTGTTGCGTTTCCAAATGTCGGTATGGTTATAAACTCAATTACGTTTAAGTGAGAAGAGCCATTATATCCACCGTAAATTACAGATCTTGTTTCACTATTTATGCCTCCTCCATGACCATAAATACTATTTGACGTATCTCCAAAATCTCTAGCAGTGCCTGTTGAAGCGACTGTCACATAGTCAATTACATTTACAGCAGCACTGCCCCAAGCATATCCAGCAAACCATAAAGCTCTTGTTGTGTTTCCTCCTCCTTCACAAGCGTTTCTATTGGTTGATAAGTCTCCAAAATCACTAGCGTTTCCAGCAGAGGCTATAGTATAGTAGTCGATAGTTTTATTTACTGTATTAACACCATCAGCAGTATTAAAACCAGCTACAAGTCCTCTAGTATCACTACTATGTGATCCATAACCTATGGCTGCAACAGTTGCGTCACCAAAGTCTGTAGCATTTCCTAATGTTGCGTGTTCTATATAATCTACTACGTTTACAACTCCACTAGCACCATATCCTCCAGAAAACACTGCTCTAGTAGTAGATCCAAATCCAGCAGCATCATATCTTGCTACTGTTAAATCACCTTGATCAGCACCATTACCATTATTAAAATCTATAGTCTGTGTGTGTGCTACCGTGCCTACACCACCACCTATAAAAGCACCACCAAGAAGAGCATTTACAGGTGGGCCAGGAAAAGCAGAACTATACTGATACTTTGTCTGTAGTTTCCAAACGCCTGAGAATGATGGAGCCATTACGATATACCTCCATGTGAGTTTGATGCTTTACCACCAAAATTACCTTGACAGGTTGTGTCACCAAAGTCTTGAGCATTGCCAGTGGAAGCTATGGTCACATAATCCATCACCATACTGGTGCTGTCTCCACTGTTAAACACGGCTCTTGTGCTTGAAGATAACGCTTTTAAACCTGCTCTAGTAGCTGTTAAATCTCCAAAATCTGTTGCGTTGCTTGTAGAAGCAATAGTCAAGTATTCTATAATATTAACATTATTTCCTGCACCATCCATTCCACCACCTACAACCATTCTTGTGTTTGAAGATGCTGCTCCAAGATAACCTCTCGTACCAGAAAGATCTCCGAAGTCTGTAGAGTCACCAGTTGAGGCAATAGTTACATAATCAATAACATTTGTTCTAGTGCTAGAATTAATTCCACCTGCTGTTATTCCTCTAGTTGTATTTGCACTTGACGCATTATAATAGTTACTTTCTGTTCTATCCCCAAAATCTGTAGCGTTACCAGCAGAAGCAATAGTTATGTAATCCATAGTATTTACTAAAGAAGTACCACCAGAAAAATTTGTATCTCCACCACTAAATATACCTCTGGTAGAGTTTGATAAAGCAGAATACGCTACTCGTAGTTGAGAAGAATCTCCAAAATCTGTAGCTTTTCCTTTTGTGCTGAAAGTAAGATGCTCGATTATATTTGATTTTGAATTACCGCTTCTAAGATAATGTGCGCCAAACACTGCTCTAGTAGAAGACGCTACACCATCAAAAGATTCTGACTTTTCAATAAGGTCTCCAAATATAATACTGTTACCTGTTGTTGCTATATCGATATATTCTACGGTAGATTGGCTTCCACCAGAAGCTAGGTTAGTATAACCACCAGCAAATAGACCCATAGCTGATGGAGGAAATCCAGCTTCGTTTTGTACTGCTGCTTCATCAGAACAGTGACCACCTATTTTTTGTGATGCAACTCCTCTAAGATCCCCAAAATCTGTCGCATTGCCAGTGGATGCTATGGTAATATAATCAATTACATTTTGATTTTGTCCACCAGCAAATACACCTCTAGTAGACGTTGCTGCTCCAGCAGGATCATACAATCTTGCTACGGTGAGATCTCCGAAATCTTGAGCGTTACCTGTAGATGCTATGGTTACATAATCCATAACATTACTAGTAGTTCCAAGACCACCGCCCCACACACCTCTAGTAGAACTAGATAAAGCACCACAAGTACGAGCTACTGTAAGATCACCAAAATCTGTGGAATTTCCAGCAGTCGCTATAGTAAAATAGTCTATAACATCAGTGAATTGGGTGGTATAACCACCACCATGAATAGCCCTAGTTGATGAACCACAAGCACCCCCATAACCTTTAGCAGCAGATAAATTGCCAAAGTCTGTTGAATTGCCAGTTGAGGGTATCGTGACATATTCAACTTTATTTACATTACCACCACTAGTAAATCCACCAAAATGCATACTTCTTACATTATTAGATGTAGAAGTTGCGTATCCTCTATCTTCAGATATATCGCCAAAGTCTGTGGCGTTGCCTAATGACGCCATCGTTACATAACTTATAATATTTGAATACCCACCAGATTTGTAACCCTCATAAAACAAAGCCCTTGTGTCAGATCCAGAAGCTGCTGAAAACATGGCATCATCTATCGTATCACCAAAATCAGCAGCATCACCTGTTGTTGTGACGGTTATGTAATTTATTTCTTTATTAGCACCTCCACCTGAACTAGATTTCATTCCTATAAATAAAGCTCTAGCTAATACAGGAGTAAAACTATCAGTAGCATCAGATAGTGGGCCATTACCGTAGTCATTGATCGCCCATACCTGTGCTGTGTAGCTAGTGCCGTTTGAAAGGCCAGTCACAGTAATAGGAGAAGATGACGCAGTGCCATTAAATGTATTTGTTCCATCTGTTACTCTGGCTGCATATTCGGTAATAGGATCATCACCAACATCAGAAGGCCCAGTAAATGCTACTGATACTTGCGTAGAAGCAGCAGTAGCTGTACCTATTGTTGGAGCATCAGGTACACTAAGATTGTCCTGACCACCTACGAATCCACCTCTGCGTGTCATCGGCTGCTCCTACTAAGCGTCGTCTATTTCCTCATACGAAAGAACAGCACTTAGATCGCCAGCCGCACTTGCTTGTACTTTGAGTATATCGCTTTCGTTGAGATACAGACCCATGTTTTTGTCCAACGCAACCAACGTTGCATCAGCGGGAACAGAGACTGTTTTTAATAAATAATGATCAGTAGAACTTCTTGTTATAAAAACATCAACTGACGCCGCATTTGTGCCATCGATATTCGCTATCACTAACGAGTTTATCTTGCACAGTTTGTCAGATGCACAAGTTAAAAGAGACACCGCTGAGGTAGAGATGTTATCTTCCAAAACCGTTTTCGCAAGAATTGATGTTACTGCTACTACATTAGGATTTGCCATTTTTTATTTCCTTATTAACTAACCAAAAACCATCGCCATAGCGATTGCTTTTCCAGTACTTGCCTTCGTATTGAGTTGGGTTTGAATTGCAGATGTCACCCCATTGACATGCCCTAGTTCAGCGGCAGTGGTTGATAGACTAGCAAGTTTATTAATTTCAGCCGCAGAAGCAGTAATAGAAGTTCCTGCTATTTGTAAGGTTGTCGCGTTTACTTCGCCACTTGATCCGTAGATTACAGCTTTACTATTTACAATTGTTCCTGCGCTTGAGCCGTCCACTAAATTAAGTTCAGCACCAGTTGAGGTAACTGCCGTACCGCCGTAATTTAAATTGGAGGCTCCAATGTTTACTTCGCCTGTGCCTTTTGGTGTGAGATCAATGTCCACATTCGAGTCGCTACCGAATGCACCCAACACAATTGCATTGCCTGTCGCGCTGTTGGTGACCTCAAGTGCATTGACGGCAGATGAAGTTGTTTGGAACACAACCATCTCATTGCCATTTGCGTCAGCTACAAATCCGGCATCGGCAAACTTCGGTTCAGTAAGTGTTTTGTTGCTCAAAGTTTGTGTTGCTGATGTACCAACTAGTTCTTGGTTACTGCCAGCAGGTAGTGTCAAGACGTTTGTTACACCCGCACTGTGTGCTTGCGCAATAATTGTTTGACCATGCGAGTTGTTTTCACAATTTAAAACCAAAGATCCTTGATTGTCATTACCTTTGACAACAACTTTTCCTGTTCCGTTTGGTGCGAGTTCAATGTCGGCATTCGATGTGGTGACAATATCATTGCCATTCATATCCAAGTTACCGCCAAGCTGTGGTGTTGAGTCTTCGACGACGTTGGAGATAGCACCCGAAGTTGCAAGACCAGCAACGACTGCACTTCTTTGTATCTTTTTCAGTCCACCGCCAGAGGTATCTATTGCAAGAAACAAATCATCGTTAGCAACTGTAGATATTTCAGATAGAGATCCAACAGAAACTGACTCAAAGTTTGTGCCGTCTGCTACAAGGATATTGTGCTGAGTGCTGTTACTCAACTGTAAATCAGAAGAAGCAAAAGCGCTACTGTCTAATGCGGCGGCTTGCCACGCACTTCCTGTATAAACCTCCAACACATTGTTTGAGGTGTTGAAATAAAGATCTCCTGCCTGGAGGCTGGAACTGTCAGATCTAGCTGACGGATCTGAACTAGCCGCGCCATGGTAAACGAGATTAAAACTTGTTACGTCTGTTACTTTTGACGCCACAGAAGATACAGCAGACTGTATACCTGCCACCGTGGATATATTGTTTGTTGGGCTAATTTGTCCGGCTACGGTATCAATATTTGTTTTTGCACCGGCCACCAAATTTACGTTGGTTTCATTATCGGCTACACTGGTAATATTACTGGCGAGTGGTTCCGCAACAACAGCCGCGATATTTGTGACCGAATTAGCAGCCGCATTTATATTACTGGCATTCGCGGCCACAGATGAAACCGCTGCATTTATGGAACTTACTTGGGTGATATTGGCTTCGTTGGTATTTACGCCTTTTATCGCAGCAATGTTTGCAGCTATGGAAGAAAGTGTGCCGTTGTTTACTTGCGTTACCGTATCAGCAAGCGACGATCCCAGTAATGTCGTAATGACATTGTTGCCATCGCAGTAGACAATATCTTTACCGAAAGCAATCTCCACGGCAGAGCCGGATGATGTTTTGATAAAGACAGCAAACTCATTGCCGGTCTTGTTGTTTATAAAATATGTTTTCTGCGCATTCGGTATCACGACATTTCTGATGCCGGTAAGTGTACCTGTTAGTTCGAGCACCGCATGTCGCGCTTCGTCTGCCACAAAGTTTGTTGAAGTAAGTGTAATGTCTCCCGCACCGCCAATGTCTTTTGAAAGAACACCCGCAACTGCATCTTCAACCAAGGTTAAATTGATGTCAGTATATGTTCCCCAAAGGCTGTCATTGCCGCCTGATTCCTGATCTCTAAGTCGTAGTATCGGGGTAGCTGAATCTGCCATTATGTACTCGCCACGTTATCATTTGTTATTTGTTGTCTTGCATAACGCCGGTTAATACCGACAAGCGCTCTCTCGTAATACTGTCCGTACATCGCTGCCGCTTCTGGATTTTTGACATACAGTGCGCCATGATGCAGACAGCAATACAACAAAAGCTGATAGGCATTCGTTGTGTAAAAGTTCGTTGTGTTTCCTGTCGATAGTCTTGGTAATCTCTGCGTAAAACCAATCTCATAAGTGAGTGCAGCAGAAGGTGAGGGGGCTATCAAAAAATTATCAGCATCGTATTCGCCAAAATATTTCGGTGTGCCGGTATCACTGGTGCTGCTGAAAAACTCTCGCAGAAATGTAAGTTCTCTTCGCTCAAGCTGTATAAGTGTAGTACCGCTGGTGATTTGGAAATATCGGATGCCTCTTTCATTAGTCGGTTTGTTTACCGTATCGTCACCAATTGAAAGCGATCCTGTTTCTTTTGCAAAAAACGCATCTTCAGTTACTTCATCCGCAAGCTGGTCTTCCGCATTCTCGATGATCTGATCAAGCTGCGCTGTCAACTCGCTACTGTTATTATCTAGGAAGTCAGAGATGTCTGTTTTAAGTGTCGTAAAGTTTGCCATCAGACGTTATCCGTTCCACCGCCAGCGGTATTAGGAAAAAGCGTTGTGATGCTGGTAACAGTACCCACAGAAAAACCGTCAGTAGGTCTTGGATCTTTCAAAGCCATTGCATCGTGAATGCCTTTGGCCGGTGTCAGTTGAGGGTGCTTGTCTTCAAACGCTTCGGGAGAAACACGCTGCCCCTTCCAGTTTGTTCGAAGTTTCCGATAAGGAACCCTGACACCTGTGATGTCACAATAACCGTATGAATATTTACCCGCTGCGTACCGCAAAACCAGTTCCCGCCAAATTTGGAGTTAAGAAAAGCGATGCTCGTTCTTCGTCTTCTTGTATTGCACGGAGAACTTCTTCATCGTAGCGCGATTTAAATAACGCGGTTTTGGCGGCGTCAACTTTTTCACTTAGGTAAAAAGCTAAACCGGTTGTGACTGCCGGTAAAAACTTTACCGGAACGTCAAGTGTGTTGGTATATGCACCAACGTCTTCGATGCGATTATACGCATAATAGTTAATTTTGTATACCTTGTCCGGCGTTGTGTAGAGGAAGAGTATCGGCGCATCGCGCTCTCTGTCCAGGTAGTATTGTGAAGGTCTTGCTTCCGTCGTTTTGTTGGGCAGGGCTGCATAATCACTCTGCGTCAGCCTTGCGACGGAAATCTCACTTCCGGTTGTACCGTCTGCATGAACGGTTACGTCAGATACATCAAGCACCGCGCCAGACAGCGTGTAACTTGTCTGTGACGCAACCGTATTAAATGTTGATTGTGCTCTTTTGAAAAGATGCAGATCTCTATTGTTTAGATCCGCAAGCAGTAAGTTGAGAGAGCGTCGAGCACTGCGCAGTTGTTGACCTGTTGGGCTGGGAACCGCACAACGCTCATACGCTTCAATAATCAACTCATCAACACTAAGGTTGAAAGAGGTTGTGCCAGAAGTCGCCATTAAGTTTAGCCCTTCTGAACTTCAAGGATAATAAAATATGTATCCCCGCTGGTATGGTTGCGGGTGGTGAAAACAATGTCACCAGTCTTTCCACTCCCCGCAGTATTAGGCAATCCACCAAATGATGTGAAGTCAAGATAACCGGCACCGTCAGAAGTCAGTGACAGTGCCAGTATATTTGTTGACGCATCAAAAAGCATGTCTACGTCCATACCGCTAATAGACCACCAGCATTTCATAATTTTAATGTTGGTGCTCTTGGAACCACTCGTCATGGCAGCAAGTGCCGAAGCATCGACTTTTACTACTGCGCTTTCACCAGTGCCGTCACTGACATTGGTGAAACGCAACACAGAAGTACGCTCTCCATCTTGAATAGTGGTGCTTGTAACGGTGTCGGCCATAGTTTACGCCTTTCGCATCATCCGCTTTTTCATCGCCATCATTTTTTTAGCGCCGTTCTTTTTCTTGCCGTTCATCATCATTCCATTTTTCTTTTTTGGTGGACGGCCTCGTTTTGAACCATATGTTCCAGCACCCATTGGCATAATTATTCTCCTTTTTAAGCGTCAGTTGAAGCGGTAATATTAGTATTCAATCCAACTTCACCATCAGCGTTGGCGATAGCAATTGGCTGGAAGAACTGCATGTCTGCACCGACGAATGCTTCGGTAATATTTGCAGCGTTGTCAGCTACGCGGGCATAAATATTCGGCCCAACGTTTCCTGTCGTTGTCGCGACAGCAGTGAAACACACATCAGCAGAATTTCTGTTGCGGATGTATGAACCATTCGCTCCACCATTTATTGTGAGGTTAGTTGCAGCGGTTGTTACATTCTCAATCGCGGCTGTATCGAAGTTACCGTCGATGAAAAAGTTTCGAACTGTTGCACCGTCACCGCCAACAATTTGGAGTGCGGAAGCACCACCGGCAGCAGCAGCGCCGCGATGTGTCCATCCATCAATCATTAAGCGAGAAGCGTTTGCGTCAGTAACGATGAAGTCAGTTGCCTGACCAGTTACATCTTTTGTTTCACAATCCATCATGGTGAAGTCAGCAGCGTTGACATCGATAGGGCCGGTGAGGGCATCGATACCACCAGTAAACAGGAAGTTGCTGATTGTAATGTTGTCTGCGTCAACGTCCATGTCTGCCGTTACAGCAGTTGTAAAGTTTACAGTTGGGCGATCCGAACCGTTACCAAGACCGATGATGGTAATACCAGCAACGTCGAGATCGAGACCACCAGCGGCGGTTACTGTTTCGGTGTGACCAGCTTTGACTAGAATTAGATCACCGTTGTTAGCTGTGCATTTACCGACAGCATAATCAAGGGTGGCATATGGACGGACATGTGTTCCGTCGTTTGTATTGGAGCCGCTACCGGAGTCTACCCAGAAGATATTTCCTCCGTAGCTGTTTAGTATCGGCATACCACGGATAGCGACACCGTTGGCAAAGCCGTTAGGAAAATTAGAAAATGGCATTTTAGCAACCTTTCAAATTAGGCGGGAGTATTCCCAAACTCATAAGAGCCGCAGCATTGGGAGAGCCGAAGCCCTCCCACTGCCAGGAGTGAGGTGGTTATGCACCTTGCGATGCGTAAACTGCTCTCCAATCGGAAAAACCAAAAGCATATCGCTCTCTGGCCTTGAACTTCATGCTGCCGCTATCGAAGTCGCCTTCGGTAGACGTTTGCATTGCAATACGTTCAAAGTACTTCAGTCCGTCTGGAGAATCCGTGAGGACATAGAAGCTATCGGTATCGGAAATGTGTGGAGACATTTCGTAACCGCCAGGGAACATTCCCTTAGAGCGAAGCGCATTCAGATCGTTGTCAGCAGTTGCGCTGCGAAGTTCAGATCTCAAGATCCGCTCTGCAACAAACTGTGACTCAATCGGAATAAGCAACATGCGTGGATTTACAGCGATTGGAAGCTCACGATCATCCGTGAAGTTGTGGATTGCTATGACAGCATTTTCCAACGCAGTTTCCGACAAGTCAACTTGCGTAGAAAATGTGTTGCTTGCAGTTGAACCAGTAGCAAGAGGGTGAGAAGCGTTTGCGAGTGAAACACCGTCACCGCCTTTGTGGTCGGATGAAAACGCATTGTTGAAAATGTTCATAGCCTTCACTTGTTTTGTGTGAGCCATGGAACGTGCAAGAGCCTTGGTATAGCGAGAACCTAACTCTTCATAGAGATTATCTTCGAGTGCCTGTTCCGTGATGGAGAAAGCCAGTGAGACTTCTTCCATTGTGTAACGTGACACATAACTTTCCCGCGCAGCGTCGAAAGTTACAGCAGAACCTTCAGCCTTCGTTGGCGCAGCGCCAAACCCAACTAAAAGAACTTCTTCTTCGAAGGCACGTTGAGATGTATTCTTTTCGAATACTCTTTCGTGCATTTCATCGTATCGATCATACTCAAGACCGAATAGCGCATGCAGACCAGGGACCAAAGATTTGGCGTGGTCTGACCTTGTAATAACAGCCATTGTTCAGACCTCCTAAATACCTGCTGTGCCGCTATTGAAGAAAGACTCGTTGAGCATCACTTCAATTTCGACTTGATCGCCGTTGGCAGTACCGAAGCTATTGCCTGGTCTGTCTATACGACGAATGATTTTAAACCCTGCCGCTGATGCCGTGGCACCATCCGTATCGATCATAGCGCCAGATACACCGGTAACTGTGCTTCCAGAACCGGCAACATGGTCGGCTGATGTGCCAACGTCTGCTGCGGTTAAGAAGTCAGAGTCACCATCGTCAAACGCAGAATACGTCACGAAAGGATCATCGATTACGAGAGCCTTGATGTCTGTACCTCCCGATACAGCCCCAGGCCAATAACGTGAGAATTTTACTTCTCCGTTGCTTTCTTTGTAGGAAACACCCTGGAAGATACCAAGGATGGTGTTTCCAGCAGCAGCTAACTCGATGTCACCGTCAGCGACTAACTTCACTGGATCACCAGTGTAGATAGCAGTGCTGTAAGTGGTATCAATGGTGTATTCGCTTGTGCGAACCTCACCACCCGCTAGATGCCGCAGGGGTTTAAACCCATGTGCAGCCATTTGCTTGCCTTTCTATTGAGGCAGCAATTTGCTAATCGTCGAAACGCAAACCGCCGCCAGTTGCAACACGAGATTGTCGGTTCACTGAAATAGGCATGCGCGGGTCTTCTTCTCTAAATAGATTGCTATCCATGGCAGCTTGTAATCGATCTGTCTTTTGATTGATGTACTTTTGTTTTGCAGCCAATAGTCTTTCGTCTATCTTCATAAGAATTAAATCGCCAACACCTATAACACCTGTAAAACGACCTTCTGAATGAACTGGGCCAACAAACTCTGGGAACTCTTCGGCGCGTACTACTTCCCACCCTTCGCGTCTGCGCATCGACATATTTCTGTCGTCGTCAGAACCCATGAGTGAGATTCGTACCCAGCGATGCTTTGTCCCAGGCTTTTCTTGTGGGCTATCCAGTTGAGAGGGCGGGGTATAAGTATATTCCCGTTCTTGTGCTTTGCGAGTCTCTGTCTCTCGTGTGGCGTGAGCGGCTGCTGAAGGTTTCTTGTTATCTACCATCTTAGACATCCACGAATCGAGCATATTGCTCCGGCGTAACACCCAACCGTTTGCAAACGTCAAGTTGTGCTTGGTTGAGTTTTACTCTCTTGCTGGTTGCGCCTCTGCTCGTAACAGCCGCAACCGGAGATGAATTAGATTTCCGTTTGAACTTATCAGGGAAGGCATCCTTAAGACGCCTATCCAATTCGGAAAAATATTCGTCACTAGTTGTATCATAACTTTCAGTATTTACCAAGCGGTTGTGGATAGCATACGCCGCACCAGTCATGGCTTCATCCTGTCCAAACCACTTATTTTTTCGCGCCCATTCTACAGCCTTTGGTTCTGGCTCTTGCTGTACTGGTTGCTGTTGTTGAACGACAGGCTGTTGAGGTTGAGCCGCTTGTTGTTCTGCACGTTGCTCATTGTAAGTTTTTTGCCTGTCATATTCACTTTGCTGCGCAGTCAGTCTCGATAGCTTGTCCTGCACTTCAAACATTTTGTCAGTATCGCCGCTGTTATAAGCGTCAGTGTAATCACGCTGCAAAGCAATTTTCTGTGCTTCGACGGCTGATGAGCCACTGTCCAACGCACTCTTCTGCGCTTGATCTAACTGCTGTTGAATTTGTATCAACCGCTCTTCAACTTTAGCGGCTCTTCTTTCAGCTTCGTGTCGCTTGGCAACTTCTTGTGAAATTCTTTTTTTGACCCGCTGAGAATAATCTTCATCTTTGTCTTGCGAGGCTTCTTCTTTTTCTACCGGTTGTTCTGCCGCATCAACGGAAGTATCTACTTCCAGTTCAGTCGGTTCTGAAGCAGGTAACTCAACCTCTACTTCTGTTACTGTTTCGTCTGTCATGTTATCGCATCCTTTCTTCGCATGACGGCTTGGATTTCATCATCGTTCAATATTCGGCAGGGATGATCACTCACACGAAAGCGCACACCGGCGTATTTACTGAAGACAACCATATTGCCTTCTTCACACCAGTCTTCGTGATCGACCATGTCTTCGCGGGTGTACGCCATCTTGCCAAGGCTTACGACTTGTCCGATCATACACACGCCTCTTTGAACTTCTTGAACGCTACCTGGAAGTAAAATCCCACCTTGGGTTTTTTCTTCTACCGGCACATCAGCTATAAGGATTCTGTAGCCTTTTGGCTCACAACTAAGTTTGATTTCATTTATTAAATCTGCGTCAATCGACGGTATCTCTGAGTGCAAGGATGTCCTCCAGTGAAAGGTTTACCTTGTCAAGCGCTGCTATCGCTGCAACGTGACGAATATATTCCTCCCAATCTGAGCACCTTCCTTCCGAGATGTAATCAGTATGGTCGTTTCTTATATTTTGTATCGCTTTTTTTACGTCCTGTAAAGCTAATTTGTATGACATTCTGCGGTTTTAGTCCTCTTTTGTGTAATGCTCCATCAATATTTCGGTGCAAAATGTATCAAGAAATTTACTACTGATAATCAACTCCGGTAGATCAATGTCTGTTGTCGCCAAACTTGTTGATCCATCTTTGAATGTAACTACCGCTGCGATGCAGGATATTTTATCTGCATCAGCGGCGAGAAGATTTCCCAGCCATTTTGCGTCTGGTGGAACTTCCTCTTCTTTTTTTGGAAACGGTATTACGGTTGGTCTTTTTCTTTCCATATCCACTTTCAATCTGTTTTCTCATGGAGGCACGGTTCATCATCTTCGGCTCTTGGCTCCCACGCAGCGCCACTTTTTCCTTGAAAGGTTGTTAGGGCTATTTGGATCTCTTGCTTTCTTCGCAGACTTGCCGCCTTTGCGAATCATCTCGCGCTTAATGCCAAGGCTGCGAGAGCAATATGAGTCCGCCTTTTTGGTGGATGGGCGAATACGATCACCGCCGCCTTTTGCTTTTCCAGCCTGTCCAAATGACACCTTGCGGGTGCGGCCCGTCTTCGGGTTCCGCACCGTCTTCGCAAAGCGTTTACCTTTGGCTGGCTTCGCCATCAAGCAACATCGTCTATAAGTGCTGCAACTATAAGATTAGCAGTTGCGTCACCGGCATCGGCTATGTCAGACGAGATCGCATGGATGTTACCGACTGTGGTATTTGGCAATCTT
Organism: Pirellulales bacterium; assembly: GCA_022451045.1. Classification (GTDB taxonomy): domain Bacteria; phylum Planctomycetota; class Planctomycetia; order Pirellulales; family Pirellulaceae; genus UBA11883. Next base: position 49,875 of record JAKUOW010000009.1, read on the forward strand.
CCAAACCATGTTTGAGAAGGGCCAACAAACACAGCGTCAACGAGATCGTTTGCAGCGATGCCGCCGTCAAAACATACATACACACCGTCAGAGGATGATTGGTTTTGTATGAAAAGAAACTTCACTTTGTCAGAAGTTGTGATGGCGGTTGGTGCAGTGTCGTCATCGACAGCGGTGTAATCAAGAAAATACCCAGCGATAAGATCAGTGCTGGTTTGGGTGCAAGCGGTAAGTTTGTAATACCACTTATCGTTTGCATCGTCGGGTGTCACAGTCATAGAACCGGACAGAGTAGCCGCTATCTCGTCTGGTAAGAGGGTAGCGGTGATTGCTATTGTTGCGGCATCGGCCATTGGTAAAATCCTTTATCTTCGATTGGAAACATTCAGCGCTGCGGCTTGCACCCGCGCTCTCTGATCAGACGCTTTTATTTGTGCGTCAAGGACTGCTTTTTCGGCAGCAAGTTCACGATCCAGATTTTCATCTTGAATTTCAGCCTGTATCTCTGCCTGCTTCAGTGCAACATCAGCTTGTGCCTTGAAGGACTTCGTATCGGCTTCTTGTTTGTCAATTGCAAGTTTTTGCAATGCAAGTTGAAAGTTAGGATCTTGCGCCATCGCGGCGTTTTGTTGTGCTTGCTGTAACGCAGCCGCTTGCTGCGCCAGTTGTTGAGCAGCCATCGCTTGCATCTTAGCAACTTCGTTTTCAATCTCCGGTGCTAGTTCTGCATATTCACCCTGCTCAGTTGGCTTCAACGGATTGTAGTCCGGTGCAGTAGGTAGTCGCTGCTGCATCGCTGCTTCAATCTGCTGACGATAGGTATGTGCCATATGTTCTGCTATGTGAGCATTTACCAATGGCGCTAGTCTTGAAAATGTTGCCTGATCTTTTTGCATGGACAACAAGAAAGTCTGATGCACTGTCATATGTGCCTGATGATCCTGATCGGCAAATGCCTTTGCTGGCTTTCCGTGTAAAAAAGAAAAGTTTTCTGTTGCGGGATCTGCCCGCTCTGGCCCGCGATCTGGCAACAGCACATCATCAATATCTTCTGTGCCTAGCGTAACGTGCATTCTGCGAAGCGCGGCGTGAACGTCATGCTGTTGTGGAAACTGTGTCGCCACCTGTAGCTGCGCTTGCGCTCTCATAATACGCTGACTTTCACTGATTATAGACGGATCTGCGACAGGAATGATGTCAATTGTTGCATCGTAGTCTTCGGCTCTGATTTCTCCGGATCCGTTGTTATATCCGGTGAAATCGTTAAATTCAGCGTTTAATCGGGCAAAAATCCGTAATTCTGCTTTTTGAGCACGATATAATCTACGGTGTATTGCAGACATAAGACGCTGACCAGCTTCCATTAACGCAACCACTGAACCAACTGGACTGTCTTTACTGTTGGCATCACCCACTTGAATATCGGTTGAAGCTGCCAATCGACGGCCATTGTCTGTGATTGTGCCAAGTAACATTAGCAAGGTCTGGCTTGGTTCTTTCGTTGGCAGCGGAATGATACTCTTCCTTATGTCATCGCCTACGCCTTCGACAGATCGGAACTCACCGAAACTCACCGGCTGATCACCAGCTAGTCGCATACCTCTTGCTTTAAAACCACCTGGCAGATTTGCATATTGTCCGGCATCAACAAGGGCGCGAAGTATAGCTGTTGCAGTTTTCTGCAAGTTGCCCAGCACATGAATAAAACCCAAACCGTAAAAGCCAAGTCCAGGCAGAAACTTGTAAGTGGTAAACCAGGACAGCTTACGATACAGCGTATCGCCTTCGGCGTAGTTTCGACGGATCGACAGTATCTGATTGCTGTCCTCATGGATGGTTACAATGTAGGGAAGGGCGATACCTGTTGGCTCCCCGCTTTCCATATCTAGATGTTCGAACCCTTGGATGTTAAGATCAACGTGCATTTCCAGCACACGGTGTCGATCATTGTCAGCGGTGTAATATGATATGCCGGTTATTTCATTTTCTTTTTCCGTAAGCACACCTCTGTCCAACCTCGACGGTTTACCCAGTTCGACATCGCGGTATACACCCGCATAGATGTTTTTACGAATATCGTTTTCAGCCATATGCAAAACGTGTGTGTACCTAGGACTAGTAAGAAGGTCAGTCGCCTCGTTATCGACCACAAAGTCTTGAGCCTTGACGTAGCGGCTGGTGACGCGACCCATGCTCTGGTCGTAGTAGGTCTTTTTGAATCCGATACCATTGAGCGGTAGAGCGAATAGTAGACGGTCCATATCGTCAAAATATTCCTCGCATTCCTCGGTAAGCTGATAGTTCATGTGGCGCTGCACACGCTGCGCTTGCCGTAAAAGTTCTTCTGTTTGTTCACCAATAATTTTTGTCTTCACCGGCCCATCCGGTGGACAAAGTTCACCGATAGTTCGCGCTTGAAACTGCAAACATGCTTCAAGTAACAGTGGGTGTGATGCACCACACGCACCTTCAAACGGCTCGGTGACTTCTTCCAACTTCACACCAAGTAAATCCATGCCTTCTACGAGGGTCTCTTCCCACTCACTGCGCGACTGCCTATCCTGGTGATAGGTGTCCACAAGTGCCATTGCCATCTCAACGAGATCTTGCTCATCTAATATTTCAGCGATGTTTGCATCGTGTGGAACTAACGCTTCCGACTCGGGCATTTCAGATATGCCGATTGTTGTCTCGCCGGTGTTACCGTCTGTTTCAACAACAATTTCAGTAACAATATCGTCAGTGTATTCCATATCGCCAGACGGCATGGGATTGAGTGCTTTTTCAACAGCCATGAATTACTCCGAAGTATTTGTGGAGATTAGCACATTGTATCATAAAATGATACATCTATGCTTAATTGTCTCCAACAAGGATGTCATTTTCTGTTTCAATCCAAACCCTGGCTCCACAAGGAAGCGGATGATCAGGATGGTAAACAATAGAAGCCAGCACCTCACCAGTGTCAGGGCTTACAATATCAATATGATCACCATACATGGTTTCGAAATCACCTTGTGCGCGCAGCACCGGCAAACGCTCATCAGCGTTACGCCTAATATTTTGTCTTATGTTGCCTTGATTAACGTGAACAATCGTCGTCATTTTTTTACCAGTAGTATCGCTTTTTAGATTTAAATTCTGTTTCGTCTTCTATTTCATTTAGATAGTGCAAAAAGTATCCGTTCTTCAGTCGGATGATCGCTTGCGTGAAAGCGTCCACCATGTCTTTGCGGCGACCATTCGGAAAACTGCTGCACTGATTAAGAAAATCATCGGCCCAGTATTTTCCCTTGGGCAGATAGATCTGACCAGACTCAACCATAGGAGCGATACTATGTGCTCTTGCAACTTTATCTCTGTCGGGTGTGTAGTCCGTTACCGGTATTCCGCTGCGACGTAGATCCTGCAAAAGAGATTGACCACTGGCTTTCTTTTCTATGAGCACAGTATCCGGTTGCCATCTCTTATATAGATCCACCGCCTTTTCACGAAGCTGCGGATATTCCAATCGCTCATTTAGACAAGACAGTAATATTGCACATGGCTTTTCGTCCTTTTCAAAGACACCCCAAGTTTGCACCGCTGTATAGTCTGCGTCACGACTGCTGCTGAAAGCGGTATCGTAACTCTGTAAGATGAAGTCGCAATCAGGCGGCTCACTGTCTTCCCACCATTGCCACCAGAAACGTTTGAAGATGTTGCCGTCTTCCGCACTGGGTGATTGCTGAAACAGTGCCGCCCATTCGCGTGAGCCAACTGTCTTTTTTATTTCAATTAATCGCTCTACCGGAAACTGCTCCGGCCACAAGGCTTCTCCCTGTTCCCTGCCAAGCTGATCATCCTCGTCGGCGATGGCTGGTAGATTGATAACCTCCCAAGGTTCATGTGTAGCTTCTTCCAAGACAAAACCCAGGAGATCAGCTTCATGCCAGCGAGTACCAACAATAACAATGCGCCCACCAGGCATGAGGCGAGTATAGGCAACAGATTTATACCAATCTGTAACACTACGACGAATAGCCGTACTATCTGCATCTTCTCGTCCTTTTATAATGTCATCGACAATTAGGAGGTGCGCACCTCGACCTGTGATTGCGCCACCGGCTCCTACTGCGAAATATGTTCCAAGTTTATTTGTTCCAAAACGTCTGGCTGACTGACTGGTATCGTCAAGTTGCACATTGGAGAACACCTGCGAAAAGCGTTCATCGCGCATGGTGTTGCGAACCTTGCGTCCAAAGTCATCAGCCAGTTCTTGTGCGTATGTACTGAAGATAACGTATTTATCTGGGTTGCGTCCCAGAAACCATGAAGGGAAAAAATTACTTGCGAGTTCAGACTTGCCATGTCGCGGCGGCATACTGATTGCCAGTCGCGTGATGTCACCGCGCTCCACTGCTTCCAGCTTTTCAGCAAGAAACTCGATGTGCGGCGGTCTTAAATAAGAAGTCTGCAAATGCTGCGCATAATCCAGCAGTGTATGCTGTGCCTGTTCAGCCGACAGTTTGTCGTCCAGCACTTGCATTGCGATTTTAATGTCATCGAGACTTTCAAGCGTGAGTGCAGTCACTGTCTTCTGTATCGAGGCAGGTTTCGCAAACTATCTCTTCAGTAAGAAATAAAGAATGACGATCTTTCTTCTCTGCGTTGCATTCGCAAAATTTCAAAGTGGTTGTGTGCTGCTGGCGAAAGTCGTCAAACAACATGTTGACCATAGAACTTAACTTATCAATCCTATCTTTCGGAAACTGACTACTGACTCGATCAGCAATAATTTCGTAAGTGCTAAATCTTTCACCGCAGGTATTGCAGATACGTCGTCTTCGAATACGATCCATAGTTGGCCGACTGTCTTTTACAGCCGTGTCTTCACTCTTTCCACAAGGACACAACATGATTACCTCTTCGCGTTGTTTTCAACAAGTTCCAAGCGTTCTATTTCGCGTGTGATAAACTGACGACATTTTTTCAGATCTTGCAGATCGTTGTCTTTGCCGCCGTTGCCAACACGGAAAAGATATTTACCGGCGTTCCATAACGTCGGGTTACGATTGAATAGCGCATCGAGCAGATCCCATGCTTCAACCATCTTGCCGTTCAGCATCAGCTTGTAATGTCTTGGATG
>JAKUOW010000090.1 GCA_022451045.1 Pirellulales bacterium
TCATGATTTTGGTCTCAATGACTCGGATGGCCGTCTCAAAGGAAAAGAGCGTTCACGGAAAGCCTTCATGGAATACCGTGCAAATCAATCATTCGGGCATGACGACCAGGGAATATACACAAAGTTTAGACGTGGCGGTGTTGAAGTTTTCTTACTGGATACACGTTGGTTTGCAAGAACCGAGCCATCACCAGTCGCTCCGGAAAAGCCCACGTTACTCGGTAAACGTCAATGGGCCTGGCTAAAACAGGGATTAGAAGAATCGACCGCACCATTTAAAGTTATTGCATGCGGGATGATTTGGGATGACAAGGAAAACCGCGAATCAGATGACTGGGGTACATATCACTATGAACGACAGGCATTGTTTGACTTCCTTGGTGAAAAGAACATCAGCGGGGTTGTGTTGATTGGTGGAGATATACATTGCTCAAGATGGCTCGAGTATAAGACGAATGAGCAAGTGGGATACCCGATAAGACAATTCATCGTATCGCCTATTCACAACAGGGTTATACCGACACTGAACGTCGCACATCCGGACTTAATCAAAGGGGCTGCGATTCCCAATGTATGGTTGCGTCTTGAAGTAGACACAGGCACGTCACCGGCGACCTTACACGCACGATGGATGCAAATGAATGGTCGTAAGATGTGGGACGTCATGCTGACCGAGGATGACCTTAGTAAGTCATAAACAGCTACTACATAACCAGTTGCTAGCTGATAGGGATTCCATGCTTGTCCGAATATACAGCAACCAAGAGGTAACGCCTTACACCGCCTGTGGGAGTAATAAGAATTGTGGAGAATCAGGTGAGCGATTGAATTACCACGACATGCAACTAATTTATACCTCACCGCGTCCAACTGCCGATATAACGAATATTGCGGCAGATTTTCATCTGAGTTACCCTTTATATATAGTTTGGTAAGAACACAAAGCTACTCTGGAAGTCGAATATGCTTAACAGAAGAAATCTCTTGCAAGGAATCGCAGCAGGTGCTGGATCCGCACTTACTGTCAGCATGGATCCTCAACGATTGCTCGCTGCAACCGATGAGTCGCGGACGACCAAACGCGTAATCTTCTTCATGCAAAATCAGGGCTTCGACCCTAAAACATGCATCCCTGAGGGCATGCCCCAAAGCGGTTCACTCGCAAATAAAACACTTCCAGAACCGATCAGCCCGCTTGAGTCCTACAAAGACCGCCTTCACATCATCAACGGTCTGCACGGCACTCATACCAGCCCCTCCCACAGTGCATTTTTTGGGGCACTTGGCGGATACCGTGGCGGTGACGGCGTACCACCAAGTGCGTCGACCATTGACTATGAAATCAGTAAGGTGTTACCGGAAACACTATTGCCACACCTTTGTATCGGTATGGACTCCATTGAGAACATGACTGCCAAGCCCACTGTTGCTAACTTGTCAGCAAGCGGGGCAGGGCAGCCAATCTTCATGCACTCCAATCCAAACCATCTTTATCAGATGCTTTACGGTGGGATTTCAACCGGCGACATCCGACGCCAACACGAAGCACGCTCGAACCTGCTTGAGCAAGTAGAAAAGCTCGCAGCAGCCAAAGGCAAAACCCTGCCAGCCAACACTCAAAAGCAATATGGTCAATACGTTCAAGGTTTCCGGGACGTTAACGGATTGCGCGACCGCCTCGCTAAAGTGTCCGATCACTTACGAGAATTCGCACCGACAGTCGATGAGCGATACACTCGCCCAGAATTCGAAACCGACTGGCATGATGCCCTGCTGGAATTAGGCATATCCGCTCTGACTTCCGGCATTACGAACACGCTGACGATCGGATCCGGTCGCGGTGAAATCTTCGGTGCATGGAAAGGACTCGGTGTCGAACAGCAAGGTCACAACCTTGGCCACATGGCTCAACCGGGCAATCCAATCTGGATCAAGATTCGACAATACAACAGTCGTATGCTCGTAAAGATCATGGAAGCACTTGATAGCATCCCAGAAGGCAGTGGAACGATGATGGATCACACCCTCATCGTTTACACAAGTAATAACGCTGATAAGCAGCACACTAGCGGTGCAAATTGGCCGGTGATGCTACTCGGGAACTTTGACGGGGCGTTCAAATCCGGTTGCTTTACGCAACTTGACGGCAAGCGACCAATCAATGCCCTCTATTCGACGATTCTGGAAATGGCCGGCGCGACGTGCGACCGATTCAATATGGATGAAAAGCTTGCCAAGAAGTTCGACAGCGGAAACGGCGCAGTCAAGGAAATCCTCGCATGATACGGGTCAGACTGGTTTGGGTAGTACTACTCACACTATGCTTTGTGCCAACAGCCTTCGGAGATAACTACACTCCGGGACAGGTCATTAAAAAAGACTTCAAGAGTCTGGCGGCGTCGTTTCTAACCAAACACTGCGTCGACTGCCACGGTGACACTGATCCTGAAGGCAATCTCTCGCTGCACAACCTTGGTGCGGTTGATGACCTTAATTCAGGAGTTTGGAAACGCGTATGGGCGCAGGTAGCGCTCCGCGAGATGCCACCGAAAGATGCAGAGCAACCGGAAGTCGTCGATCGACTGCAATTCACAGATTGGATAGTAGCTGAACTTTCCAGAGTGATGCGTGACAAGGGTGGCTTTCATGACCATCTGGATCCAAACAAAGCAAATTACCTGGACCATAATCTGCTATTTGCAGCGCTGCCACCTGGAATCAAACTCGCACCTACCTCCTCCCCAGCTCGCATCTGGCGTGTGTCACCTCAGGAACATATCACCCGGCTCAATGAGCTGATAAACACTGAGCCAGTTTTTAATCCAGAGCGACCAGGACTGCGTACACATGGCGACGTTGTCCCAACTAATCATGGCGGGGAATTAAAACTCTATTTCGGAGTCGATCGGATCATCCAATGGCAAGGTGGTACCGTTGCCTATGCAACTGCGGTAAAGAGTGTGCCAGCCATTCTCTCCTCTGCACGTAATCACGGCCTGAAGAACTACCCTCACTTCTATACAGTCAACAGTGCCGAAGCTACTCAGGTAATGGGCATAGCTAACGATATCATTCGCTATATGGCCTATGGCCCGCTGAGCATTGCCCATCCATATCAAATCACCGATGATCCTGATTCCATCAAGGACAAAATGCAGGGGGATATTCGAGGCTTACCGACAAGTCTCGTATACAGCACAAAGACCTTACGACCACTCACCCCAATTTACGAATTATTAAAAGTCAAAGAACCAACTGAAGAACAGCAACGTGCCGCGGTGGATTTTTTGTTTGAAGCTCTAACGTTTCGCACTCCCACTCCCGAAGAATCTGATGGCTACCTAATCATCCTTCAACAGTCTGTGGATAAACTAGGCCATGAAGATGGTACTGTACTTGGATTGTCAGCTATTTTTCTTGATCGAGATGCGCTATTCCGTGCGGAGCTGGCGGAAGACTCGAAGACCGATCGGCATGGCCGTGTCATGCTACAGGATTGGGAATTAGGACTCGCGCTCAATCATTCGCTCAGTTACATCAAGCCGGATGAGCAACTCCGTGCCGCGATTGTCGAAGGCCGCCTGCAGACTCGCGACGATGTCAAACGCGAGCTTGAGCGCATGCTATCAGACGAGACAATCCGCAAACCTCGCATTCTTCAGTTCTTTCGAGACTACTTCGACTACGATCATGGCGGCTACATTTGCAAAGATAATCGCGCGTTGACAGCTGCTGGTCTAACGGGAAACCCGAATGGTCACTACCGCGCCATGTTTGATGCAACAGCCAGTACTGACCGATTAATCGAACTGATCCTTCAGGAAGACAAGGATGTATTTCGGCAATTACTTACAACGAACAAGATTATTGTTACCGGAGGTGACCGTGTTTACCTAGGCAAGCTAAACACGAAAGAAGAACGGCAGGCATCTATCGACAAAGAAAAGCTTGCTGTGGCAGAAGAAGCTAAAAAAGCAGAAGAGGCATTAGAAGCATGGAAGAAAGCCAATCCTGGCAAAGAACCACCCAAAACTAAGCCCAAGAAACGTCCGGCCGTCAATCACAATATCAGCGTGGCAACCCTTACAGGTCCAAAAGAGTATGTACGAGTCAGTCGTAGAAGTTTTGGGAATGGTTCTATGCGGCCAGACCGACAACTGGCAACCGTTCCTGAAGATCAGCGATTGGGATTACTTACGCACCCAAGCTGGCTAGTCTCTCACTCAGATGCCATGGATAACCACGCAATTCACCGAGGTCGCTGGATACAAGAGCGATTGATCGGTGGTGGCATCCCGGATGTGCCAATCACGGTTGATGCAATGCTGCCGGACGAGCCCAACACTACATTGCGAGAACGCATGCGTGTTACGCGGGAAAACTATTGCTGGACTTGCCACAAAAAGATGGATCCGCTTGGGTTGCCATTTGAAATGTACAATCACGCGGGCTTGTATCGGCAGACTGAATTAGATTTGCCCGTCGACACGAGCGGCGAGATCATCGACTCAGGCGACCCGGCACTTGATGGCAAAGTCTCTAACGCCATCGAACTGATTGAGAAGCTTGCTAACAGCGAGCGTGCAGAACAGGTCTTTGTTCGTCATGCTTTCAGATTCTGGATGGGACGCAATGAGACTCTCAACGATGCACCTGTACTTCAGGCAGCACATGAGGCATATAAAGAAAACGGCGGCAGCATGAACGCTCTGATTGTTTCACTGCTCACGTCCGATGCATTTCTTTATCGCAAGCCATAGATACCTGTGTGCTGGTCACTGACAGCGTCTACTTCATTTCATAGTCAGGGTTTGGACGCATTTGCTCTGCGCCTACAGACAATCGCCATACGTCCAACTCGGCCAGCAACTCTTTCACGAGGCCGGGGCGTTGTATGGCCAGATTCCTGCTCTCACCAATGTCATCCTTGAGGTTGTACAACTCCAAACCCACAGGATCAAAAGTCTGGATTAGCTTCCAGTCCCCTCTGCGAATTACACTCGACGGCACGCTCGATGGATGACTGTTGTAATGCGGATAGTGCCAATACAGTGACCTCTCCGGAAGCTCTCCCTGACCATTGAGCAATGGCTTTAGATTCACGCCATCCTGATGCTGATTTTGATTCATCGGAAGTCCCGCTGCTGCTAAACACGTTGGATACAGATCTGAGCTTGTCACTGGGACTCCACTGGTAAGCCCCGATTCGCTTACACCTGGCCACTTAACGATAAGTGGCACTCGAATGCCGCCTTCGTAATAAGCCCCTTTGTTTGCCCGCAAAGGAGCATTGGATGTGGCTTTGTAAAAACCTCCATTGTCACTAGTGAAAATCACGACAGTGTTGTCGGTCAATTCCAATTTCTCAAGAGTGGCTAATACTCGACCGACGCTGTCATCGATACTCTCCACCATGGCAGCATATGCCGGCATACCCTGCCGCTTGTCTTTCGGAACACTTGCGTACTTTGCAGTGACTTCGTCTTTCGCCTGAATCGGTGTATGGACTCCATAGTGTGGAAAGTAAAGGAAGAAGGGTTGGCTCTTATTCTCGTGAATGAACGCTACAGCTTCATCGGTTAAACGATCTGTCAAATACTCGCCATCCTTCCCGTCGGGTAACACATTCCAGCCCGCCCTTAAGCTTGTCGTGGGGATTTTCCATTTTCCGTTGTAGGGATAGAAGTAGTTGCCGGGATTGCCATGGGGATTGCCGCCTACATTTACATCGAATCCATGATGCTCAGGCAGGCCGAATGTCTCAGTTCCGAGATGCCATTTTCCGAAATGCCCGGTGCGATAACCCGCTTCACGCAAAGCCTCAGCAATGGTAACTTCCTCGCGAGGCAAATCTCGAAGAAATCGTCCTTCTCGTAGCTTACTCTTCGGATTCCAACGACCCGAAGGCAACCACTCAGTCATTAACGTGCGAGCAGGATATTTTCCCGTCATGATTGCTGCTCGAGTTGGAGTACACACAGCACATGCAGCATATGCATCGGTAAAGCGAACACCCTGCGTCGCAAGCTGATCGATGTGTGGTGTTTTATAATACGTGCTGCCCTGGCAACCGAGATCACTCCAGCCAAGATCGTCAATCAAAAAGAGCACAATGTTCTTTTGCGCCGCACAATACTCCGGCATGCTAATAAAGCAGAGAATAGTAAATAGTGCTGAAAGCCAACGTATCTTTGTATTCATAAATCACCATTTGTCATGTGACAGGCGAGCTATCACGGTATCCGTTTGTTGGAAAGTGGCTTCGCATTAGCTACTGGTAACCACTGACTCAGTTGTTCTCTTATTTTCACCGTCCCGGATTTTACGGCTAGATTATGCCACTCGTTTGGATCATTTAGATGATCGTACAATTCCTCGCCACCGTCAGCATATCGAATATAACGCCATCGATTTGTGCGAACTGCATGGTTGCCAAAGCCGTGCGTGGTGAGTGCAGGCACTTCCCACTTGATATGTGGATTTGATAGCAAGGGAGAGATATCGTTACCGTCTAAGCGACTTATGGATGGTAGGTTACATAGTGAAATGAGAGTTGGAAACAGATCAACCAATCCAATGGCGGCCTCACAGTTTGGAGACAACTGCGCAGCACCGGGCATAGACACAATGAATGGAATTCGAGTCGCACGTTCCCACAGCGTCATTTTGTGCAGGTGCTCTTTTTCGCCAAAGTGCCATCCATGGTCGGACCAAAACACCACAATTGTCTCATTTGAATTCGGACTGGAATCGAGCGCTTTTAACAATTCACCCACGAGGGCATCTGCATAACTAATGCTGGCGAGATACGCGTGTATCATCTCACGATATTTGCCTTCGGCTTTCACTAACCTCAAGTCTTCACGTCTTTGGTTGGCAAAAGCTTTGCCTAATTCTGGAAGGTCTGCAACATCATTTTCCAACACACTTGGCACTGCGACGGCGTCGGACGTCAGGCGATCAAAATATTTCTTTGGAGCATAAAACGGCAGATGTGGTCGGTAGATCCCAGCTACCAAGAGAAATGGTTTTTCGCGTTCAGTTTTTAAGAACTCCGCTGCCCAACGAATCATTTCGCCGTCACCTGTTTCCAGCACATCCCTGTCCAAGGGTCCCCAGTCAAACTCTCGGGCATTGCGCGGTGGTCGTGACAAGTTTTTTACCGCGGGAATGCCGTTTAGCGGGAATCCATTTGGATAACGAAAACTGGATACATCCTCTCCTCTATGTAACTGTTGTTGAAAGTGACCGTCAAACCGTTGTTTAAAATAGAAATCCCAATCGCTCTCTCGATTAAAACCTGGCATATGGTGGTAGACCTTCCCCCCACCAACAACTTCATAACCGTTGCTCTTAAAGTGCTGTGGTATAGATGGGACATTTTCGAGCTTTTGATGCCACTTAACACTGTTTGAATAAACACCGGTGGAATTTGGTCGCAAACCCGTCATTGTGGCAACTCTGGATGCGTTGCATACCGGAGCCGCACAATGTGCATTTGTGAAGAGCACTCCACGTTCCGCTAATCGATCGATGTTGGGGGTAGAAGCATTTGGATGCCCTCCCATGCATCCAACCCAGTCATTCATATCATCCACAACAATCATCAGCACATTGGGACGAGCTGCCTGCACACCTGCGGTCTGTGCAACCAGAATGCAAAACAGAATTGAGAAAAACCGAATGTTGATTAAATTCAAAGCGCTATCTTATTCCAGACATACAGAACTACTAAGGAGACTCACTGAAGAAATAACGAGGATACTGCCATTGGTGCTTTCTTGCCAAACTTTTACTCGTTACTGACTGCACCTCCTCGGTCAGCTGTTTAAGAAGCTCCGGATCAAGCAACGGATCCGCGGTGGCCTGACGCCATTGCTTTAACGCTCGCATCAATTCATCTTTGATCTTTATATGATCGGATGACGTGGCGAGATTATTAAACTCGAACGGATCCTCTTTAAGGTCATAGAGCTGAATTTTCGGTGGAGCCCTCATGGCTCGATACGCTTTTCGGACAACCGGCAAAGCCGCATCGATAATTCGGGGTAGATCTAATTGATATTTAGAGTCTCGCCGTTCATGATCCCCGTGCAACTTGCGTATCGTATCCTGATAGTCCGGATGATTCATGTCCGGGAGGAGTGTCAGTATCAGTTTATATCTGTCGCTACGCACTGAGCGCTGCGGGAAATAATTGGGGGCTGCCGCGTGCGTGTGATACTCAGCAAAGAGATATTCCCGCCATCCACTGGCCGCGGGATTATCTCCATCAAATAGGGGCTGCAGGTCCTTACCTGGCAGGGATTCTATCGCTGGTGCACCGGCAGCAGTCAGTAAAGTCGGCATAAGGTCGAGCGTCGTCACCATCTGCAAACGGTTTCCGGGTGACATCCTGCCTGGCCATTTCACAATCATCGGAATTCTTAGGCCGCCTTCGAAGCAGGTCCGCTTACCGCGAAGCATATCGGCGCCATGATCTCCGATATAAATGACAATCGTGTTTTCAGCTTTGCCGGATTCCTCAAGCACATTCAACAAGTCACCGATCAGTGAATCCAGCCGACTCATACAGTTGTAGTAGCCTGCAACTAATTCACGTAACGCTGGAGAATCAACTCCCATATAGGGCATGGGATTCACAACAGCCGCTACTAAGGGGACTTCTGGTAACCCATCAATTTGATCAATCCAAGGGTCATGTGCATCCGGGTAATTCACGCTCAAAAAAAATGGTGTGTCATCCGCACTGATAAATTCTGACGCAACTTTTGCATACCGCATAAGGTCGTTGCGTTGGAAGTTCGCACTCGGGATCTCATGCATATCAAAAGGAAACGCTGATGCTGGATTGATATGCAGCTTGCCAATGATTCCGGTTCTATAGCCGACCTTCTTTAGTAGACGCGGTAGGTTTGGAATATTCTTGTTGTAAAGTCGAAAGCCCCAGGTAGCTAAACCAATCTGACCATGCTGGTGCGGGTACAACCCCGTAAGGAAACTCGCTCGTGACTGACTGCACCCTGACTGGGGGACGAATGCTCGCTTGAAGCAAATACCATCGGATGCCAGTTGGTCCAGATGTGGCGTTTGTGCATATGGATCGCCGTAACAGCCTAACTCCGGCCCGTTATCCTCGGAAACGATCAGCAGGATATTCGGCCTTTGGCTTTGCACACTCTCAGACAAACAGGTAAGTGCAAACGCTAGTACAGCGAGGGCTTTGAATTGGCTACCAAATTTCACTTTATCGTCGTCCCTATACTGCCGCTTTCGCCGCAGTTGTTATTTGCATCACTTTTCATCCAGACGAACACGTAGCATTTCAGTGAGCATCGCGGAATGCCGTTCTTTATCAACTGCGTTTGACTTGTCATGATTTAGACTCCTAAATTCAACATGGCTGCTCTTTAGACGGCACACACTCGCTGAATCACCATAGTCATAAAACTCCTCCGCAACCGTTTTTCCGTCGTTCACATTTACCCAGCGAGTATAGCGATGCTCATCCGTGCGGATTGAGTAGCCCATTTGCTTATAATCATCTCTGGACCATGGCCGAATAAATTGACTCAACACTGCCTCATGGACGACAGCCTTATGGTCCATCAGGATCGGCTGTAAACTCGTTCCTGCCAGTCCCGACTCATGTGGGATACCTGCGAGTGAAAGCAAGGTAGGGTAAACGTCCACCATTTCCACCAACGCTTTAGAGGCCTTTCCTGCTTGACGCATTTGCGGCACTTTAATAATTAAAGGCACCTTCGTATCCAACTCAAAGTTCGTGCCTTTACACCACCTATTACCTTCACCTGTTGCAAACCCGTGATCACCCCAAAGGACTACCACTGTGTTGTCGCTTAGCCCCTGAGTCTCAAGTGCTGCTAGTAGCTTTCCAACTTGTGCATCAATATAGCTAACACATGCGTAGTAGCCGTGACGGAGGTTTACATGTTCGGCTTTCGTTAGCTGTTCATCTTGCCTCACTCCACGGTATCCACCCAATTCGCGGTGCGGATGAAATGCAATCTGTGGGATATTTACTGGCAGTACATTTTTTGATGAGAGCACAAACTTTTCAGGTTGATACAAGTCCCAGTATTTTGCCGGAGCATTAAATGGCAAGTGTGGCTTGTAAAATCCGACGGCGAGAAAAAATGGCTTATCGGCAGTACTAAGTTCTGCCATCTTTCTGACCGCGGCCTCTGCCAGCATGCCATCGGCATAGGCACGATCCTCAACATTCGGCGACTCGTATGCTGCCTGTTTACCCTGACCTTGATTCTCTGGCAAAACATACTTTTTCCATGAATCATCGCCAATAAATTCACCGTCGGTCCAGGACTGAGGGTCAAGTTCACGAGGATCGCCACTAAATACCTTCCCTAGCGATGCAGTTCGATATCCGGCTCTGGAAAACGCCTGTGGTAGCGTGATTACATCCGGCAATTTGTCACGAAATCGATGTCTAAGGTGCACAACTCCGGTCGTATCCGGCAATTGACCGGTCAGTACAGAAGCCCGCGATGGCCCACACACTGCCTCTTGAACATACGCACGCAGAAACGTCCTGCCGTGGCGTGCAAGAGCATCCATATTTGGAGTACGTGCGATTCGGTCGCCGTAACATCCTAATGCAGGTCTTAAGTCATCAACGCAAATGAATAAAACATTTGGAGGATGTCCCGATTCTTTAGTTGTGCCAGCACTTGCGCTCGTTTGCAGTAGTACTATTAACAACATGCCAAACGCATTCACAGCAAATCGGTTCATAGAGCCCTCACCACCCACATTTCACTACTTTGGTAACTAAAATCCATTTTACAAATGCCGCCTCAGTTAATTGCATGCCACATAGCATCAGTCATCTGTAATTCCTGACCACATCCGTCCTGTTGCTAAGCAAGCGTTGCGTGTAAATCCCGCATTCCGCTCTCCATAATTGGTAACGGAATGTCTGCGGTTACTTCGATAAGAGTTACTTGATTGGCAGCAACGGCCGCTTTGATCGCACTGGGTAATTCCTGCAGATCATCAACTCGATTAGCGGTGACGCCAAACGATTCGGCTAGTTTAAGAAAGTCTGGATTGACCAATTCTGCACCGATGGATCTACCGTAACGGCTATCCTGCTGAGGCTTCAGCACACCATAGCAATTATTATTGAACACGATTAGCACCACTGGTAACTCAAACTGCACAGCAGCCGCGAGTTCCTGACAGTTAAATAAGAAGCCCCCGTCTCCGGATAAACAAACTACCGGACGGTCCGGCATTGCCTGCTTAGCACCTATCGCCGCAGACAAGCCGTAACCCAACGTACAAAAGCCCCATGGATAGAGATTAGATCGCGGGTGGTGCACGCCAACTAACCTGCGCGACCAATAAGCGGCAAGCGTTAAGTCACTTACTAATATTGTGTCTTCTGGCAGTCCGGCGTTTAGAGCATGCACGAGTTCTATGCCAATCGGTGCAATCGCTTCGCATGCATCTAAAACCCCTTGGCGTGCAGACGTAATATCTGCCGAACGATCTGGATTTGCAATTCTCTCGCCTGATGCCAGCAGTGCATTTACCCCGCAAACAGTTTCACGGGCGTCCGCGACGACCCCAAGTGTAGCTCCATAATTCCGTCCCATTTCCGCATCGTCAATATCCACATGGATAAGAGTGGCTGGTGGCTCAAAAGTCCAGCTATCCGTATCTTCCTGCGTGAACCGTGAGCCAACAGCCAACATCAAATCCGATTGCGCCACAAACTCCCGCCAGGCAGGATGGCAAATATTGGTGCCAGCTGAGAGCGGGTGGTCGTCATCAATAGCACCTTTGCCCAGAACAGTCGTGAATACCGGTGCATTTAGCGATTCGGCAAGTTTGACCAATTCCTCTGAAGCACCACTGCTATTAACTCCACCACCGGCCCAAATGATCGGCGTCTCTGACTGCTTTAGTAGTTCAGCTATCTGAGCAATTTGTTCGGTTGTTGGCGCAGCCGTTTCTACACTGCGTTCCTCAGCGATTTCCACTTCGGCAGAGGCATCGAGGATATTGCAGGGGATTTCGAGGACAACGGGACGCGGGCGACCATTACGCATTTGATAAAACGCTTCCGCAACATGAGCGGATATTTCTTCAACAGTCTTTGCAGTAGCACTCCACTTAACCACAGGCTCGAAACACGCCAACTGATCACGACATTCGTGAATAATCCCTTTTTCTTTTCCAATGAAGTCTGTGGGAATTTGACTGATCACGCACAAGACTGGCACAGAGTCAGCATACGACGTACCCAGTGAAGCAATTGCATTAAGGGCTGCAGGTCCAGAGGTGCAAAAACAGATACCCTCTTTACCGCTTGCCCTCGCATATCCGTCTGCCATAAACGCAGCCCCTTGCTCGTGGCGTGCGGTTATGTGTTTGATATCAATGGCATTAATCAGCGCATCATACGCCGCAAGATTATGTGTACCCGGTATGCCAAACACTGTGTCAACAGCATGGGCTTCCAGTGATTTCACTAAGGCTTCCCCACCGGTCGTTTTCATTCGTCGCTTCTTTCATCTCGGAGATCTCTCATTCCACCCCATCTTCAGGGTTACTTCAAAATACCCGATAACGGCAGTCACGGTGTCGGTGCGATCAGAATTCTTAGTCGCATTTACCAATCCTGTTACTTGCAAATCCCAACAGGTAGAATCACCACTATGATAAAAAACACCATATATGCCGCGTTATTAACTCTAAGCATTACGACATCAACATTAGCTGCAGAAAAGTGGGCTGATGAGTTTGACGACTTCTCGCTAGATCGCTGGACACCTCAAACCAGTGGATTGCAACTAGTAAACATGCCACCGCCGGATGGCGTCACAGCTCGTAACGGTGTTCTGGAGATATTCGAACCCCTTCGTGGTGCCCGGCTTACATCGCGAGATCGTTTTCTTTACGGCACCTTTGAAGCAAGAGTGAAAATAACGCCCAAAGGACTTCAGTACATCGGATTCATGTCACGCTCCCCATGGGCTGCCCACACGTTGATGTGCATGAGCATCCCCAGCGGACACGGATGGGAACTGGTCACTTCCAACAACATGAACGGAGGCCACGCCGGGTTTGGAAAGGCGATCGAGGATGGCATTTGGGCGACGATCAAGATCACCTGGCGGCCAGAACGTGTCACGCTCGATGTCGACGGGAAACGTATCGGCGAACTCACCGACCCCATGAAGATTCCGAATCAACCCATTCCACTAATCTTGGATGCTTACGCCTCAAATCGTCTGGAGGTGGATTACATCCGCATCTCGGACACAACAGTCGCTTCCTCAAGTGCATCCAAACTACCAACAGCACCGCCCGAACCAGACCTTGTTAGTATTCATAGCTCTCACTGGAATCTCGATATCGACACGAACTCTGGAATCGCCACTTCAATCGAACAGATATTTCCACAGCAACAACTGTGGACTCCCGACAACTCAGCCGCAGTGGATATATACGCCAGGAATCTTGATAGCAGTGAGACGACTCATTTCCACCGCGAGAGAAACACACGGAATGATGGTGAATTGCGGCACGGTCGCAACTCTCGAGGATTTCGACTTACACCATCCGACGAAGCATGGAAGGAAAAGCTGACAACTCATATCACCTACGAGTTGATCGAAAATGACCTTTCGATCAGAGCAGAGTTTACATCTCTGCAGAACATCAACCATCCGACCGAAATAGGGATCGGAATTCCGTTTATCGCCGATCAATGGCAACGCAATGCAATCCCTAGATTGCCTTGGTTTGAATTGGATCCAAGACAAAACTCGGATGTTCGACTACCGTTTCTTGCCGACCCGAATGATGCAACGTTGACGTCAGACGAAGGAAGCTGGGTACATTATCCGTGGGGAATCTTTCAAAACAACAAGTCGAGCGTGTTTTGGGGGAGCATGGATATCGGGAAACGTGTCGTTCTCGCGCCGGGAAACAACGGAGCAGGTCCAGCAATCACACTGGCACCGAAACGGTGGACTGCTGGAGAGTCCAAAACACTTTCGCTCCGATTGCGTGCCTTCCGACCTGGCACGACAGAGGTTGTACGCTGGTATTTGAGCAACTGCATCAGCAGCGATCCCTTAACCAACGATCTCTTTCCGGTTTCTGACTGGGCGCCACGCACTCTTCCAAATGGCGGCGGTTTGGGAATGCCCGACATCCGGATCTCCAATGTAAACCCCGACGTTCAGGAAGGGTACTTCCAACGGGTTATCGAAATGCTGAAACAGTACCATGTTACAAATCTCTGGTTCGGCACATGGCACAACATAGACGGAAGCTACCCTCACAGTGGTAAGTGGATCTGCCCAACTGGACTGAATGTCACCGCTGAAGCCTTAAAAGCTGAGATTCAGCGGCTAAAGGGGCTCGGACTCAAACCCTGCTTATACACATATCAATTTATTACTCCCGAGCTTCTGGGTCCCGAACAACAAATCCCGTCGAGAGACTGGGTGCTGCATGACACCCTTGGCAAGCTATCCATGTTCGATAGTTTCACGGCCGGTGAGACGAGGTCCGGTGCAGAGTGGTTCACACCAGAACTAGCTGAAAGAATCGGATCCAACAAAGTAACTTGGGCCAACGTTGACTATGGAAGAAAGGAAGTGCGGGACTTCTTCTTTGACAGTATTACAAAGGCCATCGACTATTATCGGCCTTCCGGAATCTGTTTCGACTACGGCTGGGGAGTTATTCCGTGCAATGCCACGTATAGCCCGGGCAATCCTTCAACAAGTCAGCCACATGCCCGCCTTCGACTGCAAGCTGATATTCGCGAGTGGATACACGAACACCACCCTGAAATGATCATTCTGATCAATGACAATCCCGGCACACCTAGTCAGCTTATGGCCGATTGTCAGTTAGTAGAAAGCTCTGACGTCATGTCTGACCTTGACCTTGAAGCGGGACGAGCTCTTTCATCGGCCATGTCCAGCATGGACTATTACACAGATCACGATGAGGTTCGCTGGTCCAGGCAAGTGATGGCAGATCTCTCACGCGGTTGTAGCATCGGCATGCCGTTTTGGATCCCGATCAACGGGCCGGATGACTACGTTAACACATGGCAGGCTTTTTATGACTTTTCCGCAAAAACAACCGCATTACCAATCGTCCCGCAGAGTGACGCAATCACCAGCGATACGTCGCCGAATGTTACTGGTACGGTTTGGTCAGACAGTCAACGACTACTGGCTGTTGCCATGGACCACCGCAATCAAGGTCCGGAGCGGTCGGTTGAGTTAACGATTGATCTAACAGAATTACGTCAGACAAAACTGAAGCCCGTGATTTCACGTCTTGATGCACACGTTCAATTAGTCAAGAAAAGCGAATGGGAAGTGGTTAAGCAAAATCGCAACTCACTAGTCCTTCGAGGCTCCCTGAAACCTGGTGAACTGCTCATGCTTGAATTGCAGTGAGGGATTAGCTGTATCGAGAGTCAGAATCCCCGTTTACGGATAGCTGTTTTTTTTTACAATGAATGCACGCGGCCACTTTACTCACCTCCACGTCGTATCTAGTGATAATTCGCTTGCAGACCACGGCGCCGGATAGCATTTATCA
>JAKUOW010000091.1 GCA_022451045.1 Pirellulales bacterium
AGGCGAAAGTCTCGACCGCGATATTGGTATGTTAGACGCTTGTGATCCAGACCAAGCTGGTGAAGCATCGTGGCGTGCAAGTCATTCACATGCACCGGATTGTCCGCGGGACCATAACCTAGATCGTCCGATGTGCCGTAGCTAGTGCCGCCTTTGATACCACCGCCGCATAAAAACATGCTGAACACTTGCATATGATGATCTCTGCCAACTGGGCCTTTATTGGTTTGAGCCATTGGCGTTCGTCCGAATTCACCTCCCCAGACGATCAGCGTATCTTTAAGCATGTCTCGCTGTTTCAAGTCTTTGATTAACGCTGCCGTGGGTCGATCACAAAGTCCCGTGCAGGTATTCATATATTGAACCAGGTTGTTATGGTGATCCCAACCGCGATGATACAAATGAATAAACCGAACACCACGTTCCGCCATGCGTCTGGCCAGCAGGCAATTATAAGCAAATGAACCATCCGCTTCCTTAACACCATAGGACTCAAGAATATGATCTGGTTCACCCTCTATATCCATCAACCCCGGAACACTCATCTGCATCTTAAACGCTAGTTCATATTGCTTGATTCGTGTTTCAACCTCGTCGCTTTGGATACGCTTATTCCTAATTCGATTCAACTTTCCAACGACGTCGACGAGTTGAGACTGTGCCTGCCGATCTACGCCATCGGGGTTTCTTACAAAGTGCACCGGATCGCCTGTGGAGTAGAATTCCACGCCCTGATAACGCCCTGGCAGAAATCCACTGTGCCATTGCCGTGTTGCAATTGGCTGAGGATTACGTCCGCCACGACTGGTCAAGACGATAAAGCCAGGGAGATCATCTGAATCACTGCCCAATCCATAGGTCACCCAAGATCCCATACTTGGTCTTCCGGAAATGGAGGTGCCGGTATTCATCACAGTATGGGCTGGGTCGTGATTGATCTGGTCCGTATGCAGGCTGCGCAGAATGCAAATGTCATCTGCTACGGATCCTATATGTGGAAACACCTCGCTGATTTGCTGACCGGACTCCCCGTATCGTTTAAACGGGATCAATGGAGCCTGACAAACGAGTTTTTGACCCTGCAATTGTGCGATCGGTTTACCTTTGGTCACCGAATCGGGGAACGGCTCACCATGACGGTCTGCTAACTCCTGCTTGAAATCAAATGATTCTAGATGGGATGGTCCACCGGCCATACATAGAAAGATAACTCGTTTAACTCGTGGAGGATGATGAGGCGTATCTGAAGAGCCAGCTGGCAACCCCTTAGCAACCGAATCTGCTCCGATCAGACTGCTTAATGCCGCGGCGCCAACGCCTACGGAGGAACGTCCAAGAAAGGAACGCCTGTTTACCTCTTGATTAATTACGTTACCAATCATAACTCTATGTTTCTCTGACCGCATGATCATTGATCTCTCTCATTATGGCCGTGTAATTGATTCATCCAAATTGAGTATCGCACGGCCTACCGAAGTCCACGCTGCGAATTCCACGGCCGGAAACCTCTTTTCAGGTACTTTCATTCCGACATTTAATAATTGCACTGATTCACGTACTCGGTCCTTGAAATGGGCTCTGGAATCGTCAAGGTATCCTTGCAGCACGGTCACTTCGTCGGTTGTGGGATTACGCAGCAGCAAGGTTCTCCACATCCAGGTCAGCCTGGCTACATCATTTTCTAAAGGCCTTGCCAAAGCTCGGGATGCGAATTCACGGGCAGCTTCGACAAACGACGGATCGTTAAGTAAAACCAGAGCGGCTTTGGGTGTGTTGGATATTGTTCGTGATGCAGTGCATTCTTCACGACTTGGTGCATCAAAGGCCAGCAAACTTGGATGGAGAAAAGTTCTTTGCCAATGAATGTAGAGCCCACGGCGAAACTGATCATCGGTTGTATCATGCGACCACGATCGTGTTGGAAAATTCAGATGCTGCCAGTATCCCTTGGGTTGATAAGGTTTGACACTCGGGCCCCCAATCTTGCGGTTCAATAATTCCCCAGCGGCCATTGCATTATCACGAATAAACTCTGCCTCAAGTCGCCAGTGAGATTGATGGGAGTACAGTGCATTTTGTGGATCGTGATTCACTTGTGCCGCAGTAGCTTCCGTCGACCGCTGATATGTATTTGAGCTGACGATCAGCCGTACCAAATGTTTTACATCCCAGCCGCTTTCAACAAATTCAACAGCAAGCCAATCTAGTAATTCCGGATGTGTAGGCCATTCACCTTGAGCACCAAAATCATCGAGACGATTGGAAATGCCGCGGCCAAAAAACATCTTCCAAAGCCGATTCACAAACACGCGGGCTGTCAGCGGGTTTTCCGGTGACACCATCCAATCTGCTAAGTCTAAACGCGTTAATCGCCGGTCAGCATGAGGGATATTCGTGCTGAGAAACCCTGGATATTCAGGGCCAACAATCTTACCAGTGTTGTTGAGCCAATCGCCTCGCGGCAAAACACGTATTTCGCGTGGATTGGTTGCGACTGTGACCATCGTACGAACATATTGTGTTTCTAATTGCTTGAGTTCTTCATTTAGGCCCGCAAGAGTTTTCTTTAGATCTGAGTTTTCCGGATCACCGTCTAGTTGCTCCTTCACTTCGGTAATCTCAGCAGTTATTTTTGCGGCACGTAGTTTCTGGTCCGGTGTTGCAACCCTGATTTCGGGATCTCGATTGCCTCCGCCATACTTTCCGACTTCCTTGATGTCGGCAAAAAATGCTACGAAGCTGTAGAAGTCTTCCTGTGTAAACGGATCATACTTATGGTCATGGCATTCCGCACAGCCAAGTGTTACACCTAACCATGCACCGGCTGTCGTCCTAACGCGATCAGCTGCATACTTGACCAAGTACTCTCCTGGCTGAGCACCTCCCTCCTCCGTGGTTTTGTTCAATCGGTTGTAACCCGTTGCAATGATCTGGTTTTGGGTTGGACTCTCCAACAAATCGCCGGCTATCTGCTCTCTGGTGAATTGATCAAAAGGCAAATTCCGATTAAACGCATTGATGACATAATCGCGATACGGAGAAATGAATTGTGCGACATCGCTATGGTAGCCACCTGAATCCGCATAACGCACCAAGTCAAGCCAATACAGCGCCATGCGTTCTCCATAATGCTCTGATTCAAGCAGCGAATCGATATATGACTGAATGGCATCTGAGCTTGGGTTTTCAACCAAGTCACTTACGGACTCCCAAGAGGGATTGATCCCTGTAATGTCCAGACTCAAGCGTCTAGCAAGGCTCGTAATTTCCGCCCGTGGTGCTGGAGCAATGCCTTCATCTTCCAAACGCTTATTAATGAATTCGTCAATTTCATTTGCAATCGTTTGCTGATCTTTGACCATTGGTGACTCCGGTCGACGCGGTGTGATATATGCCCAGTGATCCTGCCACTTTGCACCACTGGCGACCCACCGTTTGAGTATATTAATCTGCTCGAACGACAGTGGTTTACCAAACTCCTCCGGTGGCATTCGCAAGTCCGAGTCCTTACTCGCAACACGCAAAATTATTCCACTGTTTAACTTGCCGGGCACGATTGCTGGTGGAGCGTCCCCACGCGGACTCTTTGCGAAATCTTCACCGTCTAGTCTCAGGTCCGCCTGACGTTGGCCTTTATCTGGCCCATGACAAGCGAAACAGTGGTTAGCAAGAATCGGACGGATGTCGCGATTGAACTCGATGGATTGATCATCCGCGAAAAGATCACCCACTTGCATGCTCGAGAACACCATCAGCCAAACAGGCATACATATGAGGAATCTTCTTCTGTTTGTAATCATGTCTCCACCGTTGGCACAATGCGACTCGCTCGCCTTCTTTTAGAGTTGCGACAGCAATGTCGCATGTAAATAAACCGACGCACTCTGTGCGATTTATTTTAAGACATTCTATTGAGGAAACGGTGACCGAAACGTCGAAGATTTGAATCGGTCTGAGGCAGAAGAACTTCTTCCAGCATTACGGTTTAAAAAATCCGCTTTCTTATCGACAACTGGGTCCGATTTCCTGCCGTAAAGTTCTTCGCCGATTCTAAGAAGTGCTTGATCCATCGCCTTCAGATCATGAATCCATACTTTCATGATTACCTGAGAAACAGATGCTTCTCTGCCAATCGCTGTGTTTGAGTAACCGGGAAAACCTCGGGATACTCTACCGTCTGCGGCATTCATGACACGCCCTAGTTCGATCATTCCTCGATCTGGAACCCAAACCGAGGTCCCAATATTGAAGACCTGATATTGAGGAAGCATGATAACCTGAGCAGATGCTGGCTGAGTAAACACACCGAGAGACAGTAAAACGATTGCACCGAGAGTCCATCGGATTTTGCTCTGCCGTATGGACATTTACTAGCCTTCTTTTGCTGGCTCTTCAGGTTTCTTTTCCAGCCGACTGATTCGCAAGTGACGATCGTAATGGACGGTTGCAACCTGAACTCCATCCGGGTGAAGATCCATTTCTACCGCCGTATCCGGCATTTTGAGTTGATGGAATGCTTTTTCTTCTTCGGGCTTCCAGAATCCGAGCACACCACCGCCTGACCCACCGGACGCACCAAGAATGTAGCCCTCACGATGAAATTCTGCTCGCCACAAAATACCTTTAACATTATCCATCACCAGCGATTTGACCTTCTCACCTTTTTCCCAGTCAAAAAGGGTGATCAAAGGTTCGTTTACGGCGCCTAGTGGATTCGTAGCTTTATATAGGCCGCTGAAGGCAATCATATTGTTATCCGGGCTCATCGTGATACTACGCACTCCGCCGTAATCCACTTTCTGCCCACCGTTGTACGTGTGAAGATCTTTACTATCAAAATTACGTACTTCGTTTCCGGTAGCGGTTTCCCATTGCTTTACCTGACCGGCCAGATCACCGGACATCAGGAATTCACCACTTGGATGGAAAAACACGCTATACACATCTTTCACGTGTCCTGACATTTCCCGTACGAGTGCGCCGTCAGATACATTCCAGATGCGAACCATGTTGTCATTACCACCGCTAGCAAGCAATGTACCATCCGGTGAGATTGCCAATGCGCGAACCCAACCTTTGTGTGCTTCAACGGTGCGTACAGGAGCAGGAGCTTCTGCTTCGTCATTCACATTCCACCAGATGATCTTGTCATCACAACCGCCAGTGATGATGTGCTGACCGTCGTGTGTAAACGCCATCCCACGTGACCAAGACTCATGGCCCTTATAGACCTTTTGAGCTCCATCCGCCAATGAAAAACGGACGAGTGCAAAGTCGCGGGCGGTCCCGAAGACATAATTACCCGACGGGTCAAACCCGCAATTGATCAGCGGGCTTGGTTCATACTTCCATTGCTGGCTGATATAAACTTGAGTCGGTTCTGTTTTGACAGCTTCTGACGTTTCGTCAAAGAACGTCATATGATTAATTCCTCAATACAATCATATGCCGGATCTGCCATTGGAATCGGCTTACCACCAACATTGAACGAGCCTTTGTTATCCAACCCTACAGCACGCAGGTAGGTATGGAAGAGATGGCCATGGTCTACTTCGCGATCTGCAACCGCAGTACCATTATCATTTGTCTTACCAATCACAGCACCAGGTTGGATACCAGCTCCACCAAGACAAACGCTCCAGGCATTACCCCAGTGATCCCGGCCGTAGTACTTATTGATATTTGGTGTACGACCGAATTCCGAGAGCATCACGATCAGCGTACTCTCAAGTAATCCTCGCTCATGCAAGTCAGCAACGATGGTCGAGAATGGAGCATCGACTTCACCAAGTTGCTCAAGGTGGAAGTTGAAGTTCTCATTGTGCGTATCGTAGTTTGAGTGACTCACCTGTACAAAGGTCACACCATTCTCCAACAGGCGTCTAGCCATAAGGCAGTGTTTACCGAATTCCGAATCACCGTAGCGATCCTGAACCGCTTGTGGTTCTTTGGAGATATCAAACACATCTCGTTGGTTCATTAACGAGATCGCCTGTTCGTAGTTCTGTGTATAGATATCTGTCTTGGCAGTTCGACGGCGAGCAGTGAACTGGTCATTAACTTGACGTCGGAAATCATTTCTCAGGAGATCTGCTTTTTCTTCCAAACCATCCGGTCGTGCCGAATTATTTGGTGGCTGTCCACTACCAACAGAGATCGATGCGAACTGAGGGCCAAGGTATGCAGCATTGTTGCCACGTCCACCGGTTGAATTTGAAACAACGACATGCCCTGGAAGTGATCGTTTATCTGATCCAAGTGCCTTGGCCATTACAGCGCCGATATTCGGATATACCATGCCCGGTGTCTGGCGACGACCATGGAACATTTCATAGCTACCTTTACCGTGATCACCCTGACGAGTGTTGATGCTGCGAATCACAGCCAGATGGTGCATTTGTTCTGCAGTCTTCGGTAACAATTCCGAAATGTGTGTTCCCGGCACCGAAGTCGGAATAGCGCGGAACGGGCCGCCAGTGTCGGTACCCGGCTTTGGATCCCAACTCTCAAGCTGGCTAAGTCCTCCGGCCATATTAAACACGAGAACCCGTTTTTGTTCTTTCTTAAGTTGTTCAGCAAATGACGGCTGTGCCAATGCACCTAAACCACCAACAACACCGACTGCTCCGCCCAACACTCCGCCAAGGAACTGACGTCGTGCCATTGTGTGTTCCGCTGAGTTACATGCGTACGTGCATTTCATAACAGGATTCTCCTCGCAAACGCGATTAATGATTAAACCGGAATTCGGCAGAAGCTAACAAAGCCCAAACCATTTCCTGCACCGCCTCGGTGCGTTGGTCGCCACGGTCTGCAAGGTATTGCGTCACGCGTTCGACTTCCGGCTCACTCGGGTATCTGGTAAACACTGCCAAGTACAATTCGTTGGCTAGTGCGCCTGACTCTTCTGTTTTTAGCAGACGGTCCACGAGGTTTCCACCAGAAGGATTCAACCATCCACGAACACGACCACCATTGGAAAAGAACAAAGCCTGATCAACCGTTGAGATAAACTCATCTTGCGGTTGTCCAGCAGCATTGGCATACAAGCCAATAAACTCATTCTCAACTCCAACTAGTTTCGCATGCACGCCTTTTTCTATTGCCATATCACGTGCAGCTAACTTGGCACTATCTTGTTTATCGGCATCACTGAGTGGACTATTCTTGTCCAATTCTGCAACTACAGCGTTTCGCTGGGCGTCAATAATTCCGGTAGCTTCCATCAAACTCCATGCAAAAGCTTCCGGGCCGATGTTTTTAATGTCTGCGACAGCGTACTGAGCCAGCTTTACGTCAAACTGTTCGTCTAGTTTTTCCTGCAACGTTGCGGTAGATGTTGCAATGACACTCTCAGCAGTTTGTTTTTGCGTCGCAAGTTCTGGAATCAAAGCAGTAACTTTGTCCATGTCTGACTTCATGGCTGCTAACTTCGACTGTGTTTCGGTTAGAACTTTTGTAGCAGCTGACTGTTTCGTCTGTAATTCAGTCATCTTGACGGTTGTAACCTTGAGCGTCTCTGCTAGTTCCGCATTTCTCGTTTTTAGTCCGTCAGCGAGCGCGATTACTTCTTTATCTTCCGGCAGTTTTACACGTACCGCCTCTGCTTTCGCTGAGGCATCGGCTACGAGTTTGGAAGCCTCGGTTTGACTGTCAAGCGTCGGCTTAAGTGCTGCTACTTCTGCGGTAGCTACATCAGCAAGCCCCTTTTGGTCTGCTGCGGTTTTTTCGACCGGTGGTATTTCTTTCGCAAGCTGGTCGCGCTTGGATTGGGCCTCTGCCATTTGTTTTATTAGCGAGGCAACCTGATTCTGCTTGGACGCAATCGTGTCTTGAAGCACGGCAATCTCACGTTGCTTCTGCAATTCGGCAATCTGCTGAATGGCGAGACGCGATGCAGCATATTGAGTGTCGTATTGATTTCGAATGCCTTGACGGTTTACCTGAGCATTGCGGATTTCCTGCTGGGCATCTGTCCATGGTTTCACCGTTGGGTCAAACGCTGTCTTCTTTTCATTGTAAGTAACCTGAAACGCTTCAAGCTCCTTCGTTTTGGTCGCGACTTCTGCAGTGAACTTATCCACTTCAGGTTTTAGTTGATCGGCTCTGGCTCGGAACTTCGCAGCGGCTTCCTTAATCGATGCTTCGTCTGGCAGTTTTGCTAACGCCGCTTCTGCTGATTTCGCTGCGGCATCAAATGCATCAAAAGGATCTTTCTTTGCCGTTAGGTTGGCTTGTGATGTCGCGAGTGCTGTTTGACCGCCTCGTAGTTTATTCGCAGCGTCGTTTAATGCAGCATCTGCTGCATCAAACTGTTTTTTCACTTCAGCATGCTTGGTGCGGAGTTCTTCAATTTGAGCACCGAGATCTTCCCATTGGCTGTAGAGCTCTGTGGATGATTCAACAAGCGTCTTTTGCTGGGCAGTCAATTCGGTGATTCTCGCGTCAATCGCCGTAATTGCGGGAGTCGCTTCGCCATCTGCCAATTCAATAGCACGTTGATATGTTTCCGAAAGAGCTATTTCCCGAAGTATCGTCTTTACGTTGAATCCCGAGGTCACGACCGCCGTCGTAAGAACATCCATCAGCTTTGGGTTACTTGGTGGATTGTCCGGATGATGCATATCAAGCGGGTGCACAACCCCACGTCCTAACATGTGTGCCCAAAGTCGATTTGCGATATTTCGGTTAAACGCAATATTCTTGCCACTGGTCATTTCAGCTGACAGTAACGATCGACGGCTATGTGTTGGAATCGGGCGAATTGTATCTGTTTGAACGACCTTGTAGTCTTCGCCGCGTGCAACCACTGGCTCCGCAATCGGGTTGTCACCAGGTAAGCGCGGGCCGGTCACGCCAGCAACATCAGTGAATACCGATTTGAAGCTCACTGCTCCATCCGATTTTTCACCGACGAATTCCTTTTTGTTTTTATCTACATAAAGGAACGACCGATTTACAAATGCAAATACACCGTAATAGTCAGCCTGGTAGAAGTGGTCTACGAGTGGATGGTTGTGACATTGAGCACACTGCAAATCCTTGCCGAGAAAAATACGGGAGATATCTCGAGTCATTCTGTTTGGTTCAACATCTCGCTCCAAAAAGAACTTGCTTCTCACTCGGGTTGCATCGTCCGCACCGTCAGCCAACAGGATTTCCGAGACCATTTGGTTGTATGGTTTGTCCGTGGCAAATGAGTCGTACAGATATTGTCTCCATTCAGGTGTCTTAACCTGTGAGTCTGCCACTCGCTCCATCAATATAAGGTCAAATGTGACCGCCAAATTACGATTCATTCGCGGCGATGAGATCAGGCCATCGACTAGTTTTTGACGCTTTTGCGGATCCTGATCGTCGATGAATGCTCTGGCTTGTGCGGCACTTGGTATTATTCCAACCAGATCCAGATAGACTCTCCGCATAAATGCGCCATCTGAAGCAATTGCAGAGGTCGCACCAGACTGACTGGCTGAAACTGCTTTATCGATCTGAGTACGGAGCGGCTCCTGAGCCTCGATGGTTATCGTTGCTGAGACAATAATTGCTACTGCCAACATCGATACCAAAATATCACGAGAGCACATCATGTGTACGCTACTCCGTTTTTTCAATAGTGCTGCAAATCACGCGATAACATTCCTTTAGCGCGAGAATTGGATCGGACAGGCAACAGTCAAAGGTGGGTCGATTCGCCTGCCAAAAGGGTGGGGGTGTAGACGTTTGGTAAACCATCCATAGCGCCCAATGGCCACACCTTAACACTCCCTTAATTTAACATCAGCGTGCAAAAGGGAATCAATGCTGACAAGCATAACAGACACCCCATACTTGGAGGGTTTTTGGTCAGTTTATGCCGGATATTCTCATTTTCCACAAGGTTTTTCAAAATGCTGCTATCGTATTGCTCATCAGTGGTCATTTAATCGCCATTTTATGAAAGATAAAAAGGTGGAAAGTAGGGCAACAGAAACGACGTTCATGGCTCGATCACCAATTCCATTCAAATGACTCACCACGGTCCCTGCCACCCCACTTTCCTTTCCGCGACGGAGGTCCGTCAATGGTTATCAGTTGGGATGAGTAATTCCGGTTTGCGACGACGTACTGTCGTCGATCAACCTGCTAAATACCGTGACATTCGGAATTCCACCTGAGTCGATTAGCTCCAGAGTCCTCCGGCGGTTAAACGTTTGGGGAATCGTGTACCGCTGCTGGGTATGCACCGCGTTATGAATGTCGCAGAGCGAGATTGCACAGACCGATTGGTGTAGCTTACTTTCGCCAGTAAAAATCCACCCGGACGGATGAAGACAGATTGAGAAAGGAGCAAATACAGTCCAGACTCCCTCCTCGGTCAGATCATCCAATCCATGCCGACAATGGTGATCACCCACTAATAGGAGCTTCATTCGTTTTTCATGGGTGATCGCGTACATGACTGCCTTGATTAAATCCGCCTCTAGAGACGTCAGGACTTTCGAGGGCCAGTAGATCTGACAGGCATTAAGCAACCGGCTGAGTTGGATTTTCTGATCCGCCGGAAACAGGTTTAGGAGAGGGATTTGCGAGGCATCATCCACTGGGTCATTTTGAAGTGCCGTCCATAAGGAAAACTGATCTCCAAGCAGCGTGTCGGCGACAACGGCTAACTCCTCCTTGGAACCGGCTGACCTGCGGTGTGCCATCGGTTCAGCGAGACGATACGTTGATTTGTCCAGATCAAATAGGAGATCAACGCCTGCCTCACGAAGTAGATTCAGATCACGAAAAATCGTGCGGCGACTCACCCCCATGGAATCCGCCAGTTGTTGAGCATTTATCGATACCCCCGACTGTAGTTTCTTGAGGACTCGAATTGCACGTCCATGTTTGCTCAATAGAATTCTGTCTGTGTTTTGCATCTTTGACTCCCGTTTCAAAAACACACTCATTTCGGAATCTATAGTTGAGTTTGTTACCGTCTGAACTCCATTGCCGAACGTCGCGTACTTGAAACAAATAAGCCCCTACTATTCCTTTTGAGAATTCGTGGCAAACCGGCCCATAATTCTGAGAATTTTTCAGAATTATTTCTGTTGCTGGCTCGTCCTTGCATCTGGCGCGTAATTCCTTACAAAAGACACTGACCGGACACCTTGCCCAGAACAGCAGTGTCAGGACATGCGGAATAATGCGAATGGAAAGGATTCACAATGCAACAACACGCATACATAGACCGTCTCGTTGATTTAATTGACACCGACGGAAATGTCCTGCTCAACATGAGTTACGATGAAGCGGCCGAAGCCGTCGCAAGCGGCGACGCCGATGCGGTCGGACGCATTCAGGGACAGTTTGCGATCATTCAAAAGCGTGGCAACATCGTCCGCATGGCGAGAACAATTGGCCGCCCCATGCGATACTTCCTGGCGAAGAGAGCCGAAGGACCCTGCCTAATCGTCGCAGAGCGAATCGATGAGATTCGAGACGCCTTAGAAAAGGAGGGGCTGGCTGACCAGTTTCATCCATCCTATACGCGTATGGTACCAGCTCACCATATTATCGAACTCGCCCTGATCGGATGTCCCGATCCCAACCCCAATGTCCAGCGGTTCTTTACTCCGCTTCGTAACCAATTCTCAACGGATCTCGAAGAAATTGGTAAAGCCTAGATCAGAGCACTTAAGGAACAATGCAGACTTTGGCTCGATAGTATTGATCCGTATGAACCCATTGGCGTCCTTTTTTCAGGCGGTATTGATAGCGGAAGCGTGCTATTGATCCTCTATAAACTGCTTCTGGAACGCGGAGAATCTCCATCTCGGATAAAGGCATTTACCTTGTCTGTTGCGGAAGGATCCATCGATTCTCAGCAAGCGTACGAATTCCTCGATCACGTCGATCTGACGATGTTGTTAGAGGTGATACAAGTCGACCCCGCTGATGTTCAGTACCGCGACGCTATCAAGACTGTTGAAGATTACAAACCACTTGACATTCAGTCAGCAACCATGGCTTTAGCTCTTTGCAAAGCTATTCGTGCCCAATTCCCTGACTGGAAATATCTGGTTGATGGAGATGGCGGTGATGAAAACATGAAAGATTATCCGATCGAGGATAATCCGGAGCTTACGATACGAAGCGTCCTGAACAACCTGATGCTCTACCAGGAAGGCTGGGGTGTGGACACGATCAAGCACTCGCTCGTCTACTCGGGAGGTCAAAGTCGCGGACATGTTCGCAGCTATGCTCCTGGCAAAACGCTTGGCTTTACTGGTTTCAGTCCCTACGCACTACCGGATGTAATCAAGGTTGCCGAAGGAATTCCATTTGTCGAGTTGACCGATTGGAATCATGAGAAGCTATATGCACTTAAAGGCAAGATCGTCAAATTGGGGGTAGAAGCTATTACGGGCCTGTCGATGCCTGTGTTTGATAAACGACGTTTCCAGCACGGTGCCGTACAGGGGCAAACTTCATTTGAGGCATTGTTCCCAAAAGGTGAGGCTGATTATCGTGATTGTTTCAATGAACTTTATGCACCAGAGCACAGCTAACCACCATTGGTTTAATTGAGTAACTAAACTCACAGCCATGTATTCTTTGCTAAGGAATCGTGCGAATGGCAATTGATCTTCCTGAGATATCAACAGATCAATTGCTAAATATGAGGCCGTCGCGAAATGACCTCGATCCATTTCGGCCGTATCACTTCCTCGTCGAGCAGGAATTCTCTGCCTATGGTTCGCTCGGAAACGTAGCAACACTTTTTCTCACGAACCGTGAATGCCCTTTCCATTGCGTCATGTGCGACCTCTGGAAGAATACGCTCACGTCCACTGTGCCAGATTCTGCGATTCCAACCCAAGTGCTTTATGCACTTCAAAAACTAGAAATTGATCCCATGGCGCCAATGTCTGTTCCGGACATTAAGCTCTACAACAGCGGGAATTTTTTTGACACACGAGCTATTCCCAAAGATCAGCGGACTGAACTGGGGCAAATCGTCTCACGCTTCCGCACGGTTGTTGTTGAGAATCATCCGGCATTCTGCGATGAACAGTGCGAAGAATTCAACAACATGCTCGATGGCCAACTAGAAGTGGCAATTGGGTTGGAAACTATTCACCCCGACATACTACCGTGGCTGAATAAGCAAATGACCACCGAATCCTTTCGGGAAGCCGTAGAGCGACTCACTTACTCTGGCATCCGGGTACGGACATTCATTCTGCTGCGACCGCCTGGTCTCACTGAAGCTGAGGGAATTCACTGGGCGGTGCGCTCAATCGAATTTGCTTTTGACTGCGGGGTGGAGTGCTGCAGCATCGTTCCTGTGAGAAGTGGAAACGGTGCATTAGATCAAATGCAAGAAACCGGTAAATTTACGACTACGAAGATCAATGCAATGGAAGAAGTCCTTGAAAGAGGATTGGAGTTAAAACGCGGGAGAGTGTTTATGGACCTTTGGGATGTGGAGCAATTCTACCGTTGTAAATCATGCAGCGAGCAACGCGCCGCACGCATCCATCAAATGAATACGACACAAACTGTAACCAAGCCCGTAATTTGCCAAATAAACTGTGCAGGACGTAGCGTGTGATAACCTTGGACTTTGATATCGCAGTTGTCGGAGGTGGTTTCAGTGGTACGTTGACCGCAAGGATTCTCGCAAAGCAAGGGCGCACCGTGCTGTTAGTCGACAGCAACAAACAGCCAAGATTCGCAATTGGTGAATCGTCCGTTCCTGCTGGCAACATGGTTCTCGCAAGTTTGGCTGATCGATATGAGCTTTCAGACATCCGACCACTGGCCAAATATGGAAGTTGGAAACAGAAAAAGCCTGGGCTGGCATGTGGCTTGAAACGCGGATTCAGCTACTTCTTTCATTCAACTGGTGCTGACTTTGACCCTGGCCATAATCATGAAAACGAATTACTCGTGGCAGCCAGTTCAAGTGATGCGCTGGGCGACACACATTGGTTTCGGGAAGAATTAGATTTCTTATTCTTAAAATCAGCTAGAGATGCCGGTGTTACGGTACATGATGGGACAACGGTCGATTCAATTGCCAACCAAGGTGGTCATTGGCAACTCGAGCTCGGTAGCGGTATTTCGGTTAAAGCTAAGTGGGTTATTGATGCTAGCGGGCGTCGTCAAGTCACATCAAAATTACTGGGTCAACATGCTGGCGATTCGACGAATGACTCCAGTGCAACAGGTTTATTACACACAAACACCTCTGCAATCTATTCGCATTTTGAAGATATAAGCGGTTGGCATACATGGATGACGCAATCGCATAATGGCAGTAAGGAGTATCCGTTCAACAGTGACCATTCAGCACAGCATCACTTATTAGATGACCGTTGGTTGTGGATGCTTCGGTTCGACAATGGAATTACCAGCGCCGGACTGGTTATTCCAAATATCGAATCGTATCCCACAGACGTCACTGAAATATGGGATACCACGATTAATCAGTATCCATCCGTTAAACGTCTGTTCCATTCGGCAAGACTCGCCTCAACTCCGCAGAAATTGATCGGGGCGGGACGCATGCAATTTCTGAACCACCCGCTGCAGGTCGAGGGATTGGTACGATTGCCTTCCGCTTTTGGCTTTATCGATCCACTTCATAGTACGGGTATCGCTCACAACCTAATCGCAATTGAGCGAACGGTACTAGCCATGGAAAAGTATTGGGAATCTCCGGTACTTCAGACCACTCTACACGCACACGAATTGCTGCAATTCGAAGAATTCTTAGTTTCAGACTTGATGATTGACACGGCGTACAAGTGCATGGGCTCGCCATCCGCTTTTGAGGCCGCCACCATGCTCTATTTCGCTGCAGCCATTCGATACGAAGAAAACCGAATGCGTCAAAATGATGATTCGATGGGGTTCCTTTGTGCACACGAACCATTTTGGAAGTCCGCCGCGGAAGAAGTGCACAAAGTGTGTACAAAATTAGATTTAGCTGAATCAAAGAATCAGCGGAAAATTGAATCCCGGGTGCGAAATCTTATCGAGCCCTATAACACCGCTGGATTGTGCCGCACTGACATAAATTCGATGTATGCATACACCGCTGCTGAATAGATCTCAGCAAGAATCAATAGACGCCGTCTCGTACCTGAAATTTTGTTGGCTTGCCGTACATTGGCAAACCGCGGCGAATCCACTCGCTTCCCCAAGCCAACATTTTCTCGACACCCATTTGAGGAACGCCAATGAGTGGATAGCTTGCGTGTGAGTTGTTTAGTAACGCAGTTGCAGCCTCTGTACCGCTTATGGAAACCGGGGTGTCCAGCATGCCGCCAACTTGATTTGCCATCTCGCGCACACTCAGTACATCCGGGCCGGTCATGTTTAGTACACGTGCAGGTGATTGACAAGTGAACAAGGCCCGCAAGGTCATGGCATTCGCATCGCCCAGCCAAATAACATTGACGTATCCCATGCTGACATCCACCGGCTG
>JAKUOW010000092.1 GCA_022451045.1 Pirellulales bacterium
TTCTGTCGAAACGCTCCATGGGCAGGACCAGGGAAAATGGGCTCGGCAACGCTGCAAGATGGTTAGCACTGCGATCATCAGCGCGGGTGTGAAAAATATACGCGTTGTTAATTCAATGCGGACGACTCTGCGACATGAGTTTGTACCGATTCCCTTCAGGGATCATTCGTATCTGGACATGTCTTTGCCGATTGGTGGAAAGCAAACGATTTCCGCTCCGTTTGTTGTCGCCTTCATGACCGAAGCACTTGACCCGCAACCGGAAGACAAAGTTCTGGAGATTGGAACCGGCAGTGGTTATCAGGCGGCTGTATTGAGCCCATTGGTTAAATCGGTTTACACGATTGAAATCGTCCAGGAACTGGCTGAACAAGCGTCCAGCGATTTGGCACGACTGAAATATGAAAACGTCTATCCACGGCATGGTGACGGTTTCAAAGGCTGGCCCGAGCACGCTCCCTTTGACAAGATAATCGTAACGTGTTCACCAGAGAGTGTGCCAAAGCCATTAGTAGAACAGCTCAAGGAAGGTGGGTTAATAGTTATCCCAGTGGGTGAGCGATATCAGCAAACGCTCTACTTACTAAGAAAAGAAAATGGCGAGATGAAGTCTGAAGCCCTCCGCCCTACCCTGTTTGTTCCGATGACTGGAGCTTCGGAAGATACCCGGCAAGTGAAACCGGATCCGGCAAATCCAGCAATTACGAATGGTAACTTCGAAGAGCAATCCGCGGAGTCGAAGTCAAGATTTGTTCCTGGCTGGTATTACCAACGGCAATCGCGACTCGTAAAGTCGAAATCTGCACCGGAAGGTGAACACTATTTGCGAATTGCCAATAGCCTGCCTGGCAAGCACGCTCACTTGATGCAGGGATTTGCCATTGATGGTGGTGCCGTTTCCCGCATTTCCTTGACCGGTCAGTTGAAGTACTACGGGCTAAAGCCGGGTCGCAATAGCGAGGAGCGACCTGCTGTGGTCGTTGCGTTTTACGATTCCAATCGCCAACCTGTTAGATTTGCGATGATAGGTCCATTCCAAGGCACAAAGGACTGGCATGAACAGTCACAGGATATCCAGGTTCCATCCAATGCACGTGAGGCGATCATTAGAGTCGGGCTATTCGGTGGCACCGGTACGATGTACGTAGACGACTTGCGAGTCACGCCCATTGATTAATGGACCGTTATCTTTTTCGCGAGTAGTCATACTTCGCCCAAAACGGGTGAAAACGATCACAACGTGTCCGAACATCCTCGAGCATCACTTCCGTTGACGGGACGATGGCTTTGGTTGTATTTGAGGAGTTCGTGTAAATAGTCACCCGTTGTTCAAAGTCGATCATATCTGGTGTGAAATAGATGGTGATCTTGTTAGCAGCGGTTCTGACTCGGATTCGGTTGTCTGACACAATTTCGGCAACCACCTCCACATCACGCACGTTTTGCTTGGGCCACATGATCGGCATCACGACCCTGTCTTCTGGTAAGTCATCGATTTCGACCCAGAAGAAAAAATTGTCCCATGGTCGCAACGTTGAACATGTAAACTTGTCCGGTGTGAAGGATCTTCGATGAGCTCGCATCCAACGCATCAGGTGGTGAATTTCATCCTGAAAATGCTCATGCCCCCTGCCTCGGTATTCAACAATCATCGTGTCGAATCCGGTGCGTTGCAGGTAACGATTGAACTCGCCGGAGTTTATCTCGAGTTGGTTGCCGTCCATTTCGCCCATCACGAAATAGAATGGCACCTGGCGGCCATTTTGCCAGTAGCGACCAATGTACTTTTCAGCCGTTGCGACGATTGGAATAACCCCTGCCCACAGATCCGGGTGGGCAAGCCCGATATCCCAAGCAGCGGTGCCTGCTTCGCTGTGTCCGGATAAAAAGACTCGATCGCTGTCGATGGAGAATTTCTTCAATGCATCACGAAGGCTCAGTAAAACGGCTGCATGTTCATGGATAGTGAAGCCGTAATTGGTTTTGCCATTCCGTGTCCACTTGGGTGCGATGACGACGTAACCATGTCGTCCGGCTTGACCCATTCGCATGTTCATACGTTTGTTCATGTTTCCACACCACCACTGGATCTGGTCTACCGGAGACTTCCCCTCCGCATGTAATGCCACGATGCATGGGTAACTTCTATAGGGGTCGTAATCCGGCGGTAACTGTACGGTGTACTCAACCGATGTGCTACTAAGACCATCGACGGAAATGGTGTACATTCCCGGCACTTCTGTTTCACCCATTTCGTATGGAGTGATGGGTCTCATAGCCTGCAGCAACATGGCGATATTTTCGGGACTCGAACCTTCAAGAGTTCGCAGTTTCTCTAAGAGGTTTTGGCGCGTCCCCAGATCGTCTGTAGCAAGATACTCCCGGACGGCATTTCGAACATCGTAAAGTGATACTGCAACGGCGAGATTTTCATTGATGTTTCCAGCACCAAGCAGCCACGAGCTGATTGCCATCGATAGCTTGGACTCCGGCGAGATAGTGTCATCGGTCGAGAGTCGTAAGAAATCGGACATCCGATTGAGAGTGTTTAGATTAAGCCCGTCCTTGATTTCCTGGTGAATCAGTTCAATCTTTTTCTTCATGTCAGCATCAGTGACTTCCTCAAGTAGTGATTCGAAGAGGTCAAGTGCGCGTTTATGCTGCTGTGCTTCGTCAGCAAATTCTTTCAATAAGTCACGTGCGCGTAATTGTGTTTCCACCGCGACGCCCGTGGTTGGGAAATTCGACAGCCATTTGAAAACGCGTTCATGCTGTCCGGCTTCCTTGCGATTTTCAATTTCGCTGATGAGCCGCTCGATGGCCTGTTGATGTAAGAGCTGTGACTGTTGGTCCAGGTTCTTCAAGTCAGGGAATTGCTTTAGCGTGTCTTGTAACTCGACCAAGGCATCCTGATAGAGTTCTGCCTGCATGAACAGCCTTACGATGCGCAGTCGGTCTCCCGCGTCGTTCATGTTGAGTTGTTTGTAGAGAACATTGCGGAGTACGTTGGTGGGAATGGAGGTTGTGGAAACACGTGATTCCCACACGATCGAGTTTTTCATCACGAGAGCCTCGAGCTTGATGTAGCGCGGCGTGATCTCTGTAATTCCCTGCACGATTTGCATTGGTCCTCGTACACAAATCACGTGAAATGATCGACGTCCGTATTCGTCGAAAGGTGTTATGCGCACGATGGCACCAATGGAAACAAGGTGTTTTCCGGCGGTGGATACTCGTTGGTCTATCTTTATCGATTCGAGACTCTCACGTTCAGATGGTGCGACGGTTCGCACCTGAAACTGTGAAAAGAATGTGCGACGAAGTCCGTCATCTGTAAATAAGACAGATCGGATACCTTCTGATAAGTCCGGATTCGGCGTGACTGCAGTGCCGGGTTCCACGACGATGGAAGTAAGTCTTCCCGGTTCGCCCTTCACCTGGACATTGTTCTTGAGTGTGTACGTTGCAGCGTGACCAACTACGAATGGACATAGAACTAACGCCCAAATCACCAAACCGTATCGCTGTTGGTGAATCTTGAAATTCAGTTTTGATAAACGATCGTGCAATTTGGTCACTTTATGTAAGGCTAGAGTGTCCGTAACAGCTGCCTAGTTATTATATCGACTTATCAAGACTGAATTCCGCATATAGGTTTTTGGCTTGCGGTATTCATTTGGAAACATCTTCATATAATGCTCAAATTGGAATATCTCCCAAGCAAGACGACAGCAGAGCTAATTGTTGGTAACTTAGGGGGGATGCGATAATCAGGAAAGAATGCTGGAGCGACCTCGGAATTAATCATGCGAAAAGCCATCACAACTCTATTAGCAGTTTTTGTTTCGCTGCTTGCGTTGCTTTTTGTACTTGTGGTCGCACTGCTACTGTTAGAGCGGACTTCTGGTTCACGTCTTATCGCGATTCTCACCGGGACGACCGTAGTCGTCGTTATCCTTGCCGTGACGGACTTCCTGTTACTGGGGTTGGCAGTCGCTTACCAAAGTGCTAATTCCGGTGGTTCAGCTGAAGTAGATCAGGAATTCGACGAGTAAGTGCTTGGTGAGTAAGATTAACTCCAAGTAGCAGAAATGCGACAGTGCTATTTAGACATCTACAGTGCTATTTAGACATCTCTTTTTAAGCTCTTTCTGTGATGCTTGACTCAATCGGACCACTATGACAATTCAATTCCAATGTGAACACTGCGATCAACCACTTCAGGTGCCGCAAATGCAAGCAGGCGATCCGATTCGCTGTCCAAATTGCCGCCATGTTGGTGTGGCACCTCAAGCGACTGAGTTAAAAAAAGAGATTGAAAAGCCAACAACCAACCCTTTTATCAGGGAGCAGGAAGTCACAGAAGTAATTCGTCGCGGTAAGACAAACAATGCGACAGTTGGTGTGGATCGGCGTCGAGTCGCGTTTTCACGTGCATCGATTTATGGATTCGGTACATTATTACTTTGCGTGTCAACGGCCTCATTTTTTCTAGGTATGCTTTCCGGTGGCGCACCTGTGACGAATCAAGACAGTGCTGGTTTAGCACAGCTGGACGAAGTTACCATACGCGGGCGGGTTACCTATCCTCAATCGGATGACCCAGAGGCTCCCGATGTCGGTGCAGTGTTGTTGCTCGTGCCGACCGACTGGACACCTGGCGAAAAGATGGATTATGAAACCATAGAGCCTGGTACGGATGCCATTGATTACACGGCAGGGTCTGTACTGGATTTGCAGCAAGGTGGTGGTGTCGTGACGCATACAGGCAGTGATGGCCGCTTTGAGTTCCAAGCGCCAACTAACAGGACCTTTTACATGGTCATCTTGTCCAACAATGTCGTACGTCCCGACAGTCCGCGTAGCGAGCATGTTACCACGTTAAACAGAGTTATGACGGACGCCAAATTCTGGTTTGCGGATCACCAATACAGATGGACAAGAGAGACCTTTGACCGTCATCGGGATATTCGGGTCTATTTGAAAAGTGAGTAGTAGAAGAGCGAATAGCTCTGTACTAGCATCGTGATCGTTGGTTTTAAAAAAGCGTGCTTATTTGGTCAACAGGCAACCGCTTAGAAACCAACCGGAAGGCTCGCTCACAACAAATGCTCCGGATACTCCAAGGTATTTTGCAACCACTTCGTACTCGGGCATTTTGGTCGTATCCACTTTTTCTATTGCTCCGCCATCATTGTTGCTGCCGAGTAGTCTGCTTGTGAGTTTCCCTAGCAGCGAGTCTGATTGAGCCAACTTGCCTTGACGAATCAATTCGTACGTTGGTTTATACGTCTTGTCGAGGCGTGAGAACAGGCGGATGCTATTATTGCCGGATCCCATTGCTGCCAGAGCTGCGTCCATACGCTGGTAGTCCTCAGCTTCGCTGAGCGTGCCGGCATCCTTGCGATCCAATTGCGATTTAATGTAGTCCGCAGTGGAACCGATCAACACGTGATTGTTTGGAGTGACGGTGATGGCCCATTGAGTGATTAGCGGTGTTTCTTCAGCGCCTTCTTCCTCGTCTTCTGGTGCACCGAAGTCCTCAGCTCCAAAGTCTTCAAAGCCATCGCCTCCAAAATCGACTGTAATCGTATCGACTTCGACTTCTTCTTCGATATTGATGATTTCCCAGATTACTACCTCACCATGTTTGTGAACCTGCTTATTCGGTTCAGCGTTCATGAACTTTTCAACGGCCTTAGCAACGGCTGCGTGGTCATCAACTTCAATCGCTGCAATCCACTGCTTGCTGTTTGGGTTGATGGGCTCAATATGACCTGCAATCACAGTCATCCGTTCCTTTAAATGAGCAACGAATTCAGCACGGATGTCCAGTTGCGGTCCGTTTACATCATTTGCGATACCATCGAGAATCTCTTCAAACAAGTCCTCGCCTGGTTCGGCATCAAGCATCTCGTTGACGAGGCTCTTGGCATATTCAAAGGCGTCGCCAATTTTCCAGCTCATCGAGGTGTACGAGCTGATGTCTTTAGGAATCCATGATTGTGGTGCAATTTCGCCTTGATTCGGAAAATTCAGCATTCTGGCAGCATTTGCATATATGTCAGATCCCTTTGCCGCAATTCGCTCGTCAGGATCGATTCCCTCTGCTGCTAGTTCTTTCTGACGCTTAATAGCCGCTAGTACGCCAGCATCATCTGCCGGTGCATGAAGCCATGTGTGATGTGTGAATTCATGCTCACCTTCAGAAACCATAACCCAACCACCGAGACCTTTGATAGCGCCGAATCCTTGATTCATGAGCAGCTCATGAAAATCTTTGCCTTGTGGCTTCACACCGGCTGCGTCCTGGATGGTTCTCGCATAACCAAACGGCTCAACAAACCACCGGATCTGTGGTTGAGATTCGCCAGAGGCTTTTGCACATCGGGCCATGGCTGCCTTATACGCATCGACTTCAGCCAATGTATCTTTCGCCTGACCATCGAATCGACCAATGATGTCGGCCAATACTCGTTGATGGTCTGCCGCAAGTAAGTGATCCTGGAAAATCACGTAAAAAACCCTGTGGCTCTCATCTGGGTTGTTTTCGTTGGGAACGGTGTAAGTAATCACCTGTTGTCCGGCGATTGTTGTCATCGATTTTGTAGCATTACGCTCTTCTAATTCAGTGCCTACTTGATCGAGGAACTTCTCAGCATTTGCGATTTCACCTGTTACGTTTGCAATAACCGCCATTGCGTGTGGCTGCTCTTTATCATTGGGACGGATGATGGCGGTGGATGCAGAAGTTGCATTGAAGAGGTGTGCTTTTTCCAGATTGATTCCAAGTCTGACATTTGCTTGGTCAAATCTTTCGCGAAGTTGCTTCTTTAGATCTTCTGCAAATGGCTTAACCGCGGGATCTTCCATTAGCTGGTAGACTTGCGTCTTCTCGAATCGAGCTTGAAGATCAGCAACGTTCGGGACGGAGAAATACGCTTTGGTGGTACCTGGTAAGAGGTGTTCGACTGACGGAGCGGCGTCAATACTATTGGAAGATGTTAGTAATAGAAGAGCAACAATGAAGCAGATTCGGCGAAGCACAGCTCAAATCCCCTTATAAATAGGTGGCTGGAAGCAAGCGTTCAGTCGTCCATTTACTGACGTTAGCAATCCTGTGGTGGTAACGGTGGCACTGTTCTTACAAATCGATCAGGCAAGCAATAAACACCGTGTCCCGCAGCAATTGTATGTCGGTGTTTATAAGTTTGCTACTAGATTTCAACTCGTAATCATATTGCTATGCAATCCAGTCTTATAGAGAGTTTCAGTGTGGTCCCTGCTCTCCGAGGTGTCGTCTAAGCGCTGGTTTATAGCAATTTGTCCCTATGCAGTATCGACGGTTTTATTGGTAAATGGTCAAGGATAACAGCATAGAATTCACAGCAATTTGACTATTTGCAAAGCAACAATAGTCATATTCGCCCTAAATTAACGCTGAGACCGCTATTTATCCCCCAATGGGGGAGTGAAGCAATTGTTTAGTGCTTTGAAACAGCTAATATATGCTTTG
The DNA here is from genome assembly GCA_022451045.1 of Pirellulales bacterium. Classification (GTDB taxonomy): domain Bacteria; phylum Planctomycetota; class Planctomycetia; order Pirellulales; family Pirellulaceae; genus UBA11883. The sequence continues at coordinate 7,517 of JAKUOW010000092.1, forward strand.
AAAAGTAATAAACCCCATAGGTGGTGGATTTGTTGCTCTCTATTAAGCGCTTTACGTAAAAAGCCCGTTGTCGCATAATTCTTTGCATGAATGATTTTCGCCTTGAAACACTAATCCATGACCCCATCCATGGATATATTCCTTACATTGATCGAGACCCGACTACAGGTTCAACGACGGAGAGGGATTTAATCGAAAGCAAGTGGATGCAGCGGATGCGCTACATTCACCAGCTACAGACGGCCTGGTGGGTATATCCGAGTGCCGAGCACACCCGATTTCAGCATTGCGTTGGTGTGATGCATCTTGCAAGTCGGTGGGTGAATCGGTTGTTCTCCAGCCTCAAGGAGATTTGTCCGGAGGTACCCAGTCTTGGCTATGTTGAAACATTGATGAGAGTCAGTGGCTTGTTACATGATGTTGGTCACGGTCCATTTGGTCACTTTTTTGACGACCACTTCCTTAAACCGATGGGACATACTCACGAGTCGATCGGAGCGGCGATCATACGTGGTCCGTTGGCTGAGATTATTAATGGCATTCGATCCAATCCTAATTCCCAGTTATCGGATGACGAACAATTGGATCCTGAGCAGGTAGCCTGGATCATTCAGCGACCGACCGATTCAGAATCTGAAATGCCTCGCTGGCTTGTCATGCTACGGAGTTTGCTCAGTGGTATTTATACCATCGACAATATGGATTTCGTACTTCGTGATGCGTACATGTCCGGTTACAGCCAGAAGTCGTATGACATGGATCGGATGTTACGGTACAGCTTTTTTTCGGAAAGTGGATTAACGATACACGAGCGGGGAATCGAGTCTCTACTACGGTTCATGGCTGCCCGTGCCGAGCTTTTTAGAAACGTCTACTTTCATCGCAATGTACGGGCAATCGACTTAACTCTAGCTGACTTATTTCCAGCTACCATTAAACGCTTGTTTGACTGTGATCCAATAATGAATCTCGATAGATATCACGGTTTGACCGAACAATCGTTGCTTGTTGATGTGCGCCGATGGGCAGATTCAGAAGACCATGAGTTATCGAAACTTGGAACCGCATGGTGTCAGTTAATCGATGGCAGGTTGAATTGGGAAATGGCGGCACAGCGCACCATTGTATTCAATCCAGGTGACTCGGAAGATAGCAGCATTTTTAGTGAACCGTCGATGGTGGAGCAGAAGATCCGCCAGCACTTCCCTTCGTCTCTGGCTGATGTCCCACTGAGAGTCGACATCGCACGGCAATTGTTTAGGCCTCAGCAATCGACCCCTGTCATTGCTCAGAACTTCATTCAGAACAATGCGACTGGAACGATTCGAGCATTGTCTAGTCATGAACTAGTGAATCAGCTTCCGGTAAGCCATCGTATTTGTCGAGTTTATTCACAGGGTGTTGAGTACGCTCAAGAAATTTCCTCGGCACTTGACGCGATCATCAGCGGCAGAGGCGGCGATGATCTAACGAATATGTGATTACCGGTGATTCACAATGCTGTCTGAATTGTCGACAATCATGTTTTGTTGAGGACGATGTTGCGATTCACATGAACAGTGGCCCAAGCAAGGATGGACGATAGATGTTTCTGGGATTTGGCGAAGTAATGATGAGGGTGGCTCCTGATCAGAAACTCAGATTAAGACAGGTATTACCAGGTCGAGTGGAAGTTACCTGGGGAGGCGGAGAAGCAAACGTATGTGCATCCTTGGCGATGTACGGCCAGCAGGCGCGTTATGTGTCCGCCCTGCCCGACAATGCACTAACAGCAAGTCTGATTGCATCTCTCCGCGGTCTTGGTGTCGATACCAGCCAAATACTGCACCGCGATGGGCGATTAGGGATTTACTTTGTTGAGGTCGGCGCTAATCAGCGAGGCTCCACGGTGTTATACGATCGCAGCCACAGCAGTGTATCGTTGGCCGGACCGGACGAATACGATTGGGACGGGATCCTTCAGGATGTTCACTGGCTACATGTATCTGGGATCACACCGGCGGTCAGTCAAGCGGCATGCGAATCGAATCTGGCATTAGTACAAAGAGCCAAAGAGCGAGGTGTGACCGTTTCATGCGATTTGAACTTTAGGAAGAAGCTCTGGAAATGGGACGATGAACTGTCAGGAATTGACTTGGCACGAAAGTGCATGGCTGATGTTTTACCGTATGTTGATTTAGTGATCGGCAATGAGGAAGATGCGGAAGATATGCTTAATATTCGTGCCAGTGAAACGGACGTGGATGCCGGCACCATTAATGCGGCTGCGTATGAAGATGTAGCCCGGCAAATCGTGGACCGGTACAGCAATGTCAGTCGTGTTGCGATTACCTTACGCGAGAGTATCTCAGCAGATCATAACAATTGGGGAGCCATGTTATTTGATGTGGCGACCGACAAGTGCTATTTCGCACCGCTTGATGAAAACGGTGAGTATAAGAGCTACCGAATCGGGCACATCGTTGATCGCGTGGGTGGAGGTGATTCGTTTGCAGCCGGGTTGCTACACGCCCTTAATACTCCACAATTTCAGGATCCTGGTACTGCGATTGACTATGCGGTTGCAGCTAGTTGTCTGAAGCACTCGATCAAAGGCGATTTCAACTACATCGAGCAACACGAGGTCGAAGCCCTTATGTCGGGCAACGCCTCTGGACGTGTTCAGCGTTAGAAGTGTACTACCCTTTGAGCCAGTTCAATAGGCGGGCTCTTACCGACGGGAAATGGCTGACTGGACTTAATTGACTGGACTTTATTAACTGGAACAGACACGTGTCACACGATCGTTATCAAAATCCACTTATTACTCGCTATGCCTCTACTGAAATGGCAGAGCTGTTTAGCGAGCAGCGTAAATTCTCTACGTGGCGAAAACTCTGGATCGCCCTAGCGGAAGCGGAACAGGAATTGGGGATTAACATTTCCGATGAGCAACTACAGGAATTACGAGATCATCAGGATGCCATCGATTTCGACAAGGCAGCTGACTACGAAAAGCAGTTGCGGCATGATGTGATGGCACATGTGCACACGTATGGAGATGCCTGTCCTGAAGCACGCCCGATAATTCATCTCGGCGCAACAAGTTGTTACGTTACAGACAACACAGACCTGATCTTGCTACGTGAAGCGCTCTTGTTGGTGCGCGGCCGATTGGCAGCGGTGATCGATAGTCTTGGTACGTTTGCCAGCGAGAATCGCGACCTCGCCTGTCTTGGTTTCACCCATATGCAGCCGGCGCAACCGACTACGCTTGGCAAACGAGCATGTCTTTGGGCTTACGATCTGGCGATGGATATACGAGAGCTGCAACATCGCATCGACTCACTCGCGGCACGTAGCACCAAAGGAACTACAGGAACACAAGCGAGCTTTCTGGAGTTGTTCGACGGCGATCATGAAAAGGTGCGATCGCTTGAAGCCAGGGTGTCCGAGAAAATTGGCTTTGCAGCAAACTACAGTGTTACTGGGCAAACCTACAGTCGCAAGATTGATGCACAGGTATTGGATGTGCTAAGCGGCATTGCACAAAGTGCTCACAAAATCGCAACAGATATTCGATTACTCGCTCATCGTAAGGAATTGGAAGAACCGTTTGGCAAGAAGCAAATCGGATCATCCGCAATGGCTTACAAGCGAAACCCGATGCGCAGTGAACGCATATGTTCTCTTGCTAGGTTCGTGATGAGTCTACAATCCAGTGCGGCCAATACGCTGGCTACACAATGGATGGAGCGCACACTTGATGATAGTGCGAACCGCCGGCTTACTCTACCGCAAGCATTCCTTGCAATCGATGCGATCTTGATCCTTTGTCAAAATGTTACTCAGGGAATGGTGCCCTACCCTGCTGTCATTGCCAGACATCTGTCGAGTGAACTGCCGTTCATGGCCACAGAAAATATTCTGATGGCAGCAGTACAAGCCGGCGGCGACCGTCAGGATTTACATGAGAAGATTCGGGAGCATTCGCAGGCAGCTGCAGCTGAAGTAAAACAGCACGGTAAACAAAATGATCTGTTTGACCGATTGGCATCTGATGAAGCGTTCGCCGGAGTCGATCTAGAAGCTCTGATGGATCCTTCACAATTCGTCGGTCGCGCACCGGAGCAGGTCGATGAATTTATCCGCGATGTGGTGGAGCCCATTCGCGATGAATTCCTGACCGGTGATCTGGACGCGGAACTTCGAGTCTAGTTACGAGTCGAAAAGGCTCTTAAATCAGGTCCTGCTTGCGCTTTTGCCGGCGTGGCTGGGCACAATCACTGCAGATACCGAATATCAACAGTCGGTGACCGGTGACGCGAAACCGGTAGTCCTGAGCAACGCTTTCGCGGATGTTGTTGATCTCGTCACTATGGAATTCAAAAAACTGATTACACTGGTTGCAGACCATATGGTCGTGTTCGGGGTAACCGTAGTCATGCTCATAGATAGCACGGCCACCAAGCTCAAATTTTCTTAGCAAGCCAGCGTCGACAAACTCAGTCAGAGTACGATACACCGTGGGCCGACTGACATAATTTGCCTCACCCTTATCGGGTAATTGTTCGATAAGCGTCTCAACATCAAAATGATCGTGATGGCTAAAGACGTGTTCTAACACCGTACGCCGTTGTTGCGTATTACGCATTGCCCTGCTTTGCAGATACTCGTCAAATCTCTCTTGTGGTGAGAGTGACACGGAGACGTGCTGTAGAGAATAGTCCTTAGCCATGAGCTTATGTGCGGGCGCTGATGCTACCAGTTGTTGCTCCAATTGCGCAACGAACTGACAGTATTCAAAATTCAGAAAACGAGTGTGTAACCGGCTGCTATGGTGATCGCACCCGGAGGAGCTGAAGTCAGCTGTGGCCTAAATTATAACGATTCTAGGCAATTTCATCGAGCAAGCGATCGACAGCGACATCCAGTTTCTCGAGCGTTTCGTACGTACCAGCTTCAATTGCTGCCTTGATCTCTTCAACGCGGTCAGCGCGAATTTCAGGTAATTGGTGAATCTTGTCCACCATTTCAGCAGCCTGACTTGCCATTTCTGCTTGTGCGGAGATTTCAACCTGGTCGGTGGGTGCAGCTTGTTCTGCTGCATTCGTTGCACGTGTGGCATCCACTTGCTGTGGACCCTGAACTGATTGTGCGCCATTTACACCGTGAATCTGCATTTCAAGCTCTCCGCTTCGTGATTCTAAAGACCACTAAATACTACCCTATTGAGGAAAGTGTCGAGTGGAATTAGGAAGTTCAAATAACAAAAAAGATGCGTAAAACAGCTTGAATTCCAACTGTCCGGCATCAAATTGCGGTGAAAGTATAGGGATTTAAGGCAATTGATAGCAAGGTCACTTGACTGAATTTGCGTGAAATTAACTTACAGCGTATTGCGCCGGCTAATCAAACGTGTTACAAACGGCCGATTCATATAATAGGGGCAAGGAGGAATGGGCATTTCATATTCAGGGTGAGTTTACTCCGGTATGGGATTCCTCCTGATATGAATGGAAGGAGGAGGTCATGACTACCAAGAATATTCGTGTATTACTGGTGGATGAAGGACTAGCCGGTATGATTTCTGTGCCGATGGAGGCGTATTTCCAGTTCACTTTTGATATGTCAGAGCGACTTGAAATCTTCGAGGATGACTTCGCTCACATTGGCGTACCAACAAGTGATGGAATTCTTGCACAGCGCCGCAGTTCAATACTACCGAATTCTGCTCATGACCCGGATCTGCACGAGCAGCCATAACCTACGCAAATGTCTTAAGCCACGCAGCGGTTGCCATTGGTTTATTGAGCTATTGAGCCATCAGCCACTCAAGTGCAGCGGCAGCATCGTTCTCTCCGAGTTGGAGCTGATCTGCCTGACGTGAGGCAGCATATGCGCGGACCGTGACTTTCGGCAACTCCTTTTCTCCCGCCAGATAGGTTGCAGACGGTGCTGCAACTGCCAGCATGCCGGGGAGGTCGTGGTACTTGGAACCGCCGGGCAGAAACTCAGGAGAATGTAGGTCATCGACCTGATGAAATCGGAAGCCGTTTGTAGTAGCAATCAAATGATCAACAATGCTGCGGGCCTGAGCTCGTGCAGCGATCGCTATTGGGCCGGTCGCGTCCAGACTCACCAAACTGATGGACTCGGGGTTTGTCTCATGGTGTTTTACAAACGAAATCACCGTTAGCACGTCGTGTACGCGCCGCGCAAATAGCGTGGAGTTATATCCAAAGGTGTAACCAGCTGCCTGACGTGGGTTAGCAACCCGACGGGTTTTTGAAATTGGATTACCATCAACCAGAAACTCACCCTGCATTAACAAGTCGACACCCATTACGGTATAGCCTTGGTCGATCAAAGTCTTGACATCAGCGGTCAGATTTCCGTCTTGGGCATACAGGCCTGCCTTGCCAGACTTGGAGATCCAGATCACCGTCTTTTGATTCCATTCTTTCGGATACAGAAACAAAATCGGAATCGATGTTTTGTTCTTGATGTGATTTAGGAATCCGCCGATTTCCAGAAAGTGTCCTTTATCGACTTTATGAACCTGCTCATAATCGATTTCAGTGTTCCTGCTCAGCCGTGCTCCAATCACAATGTCGATACCACCGCCAACGACGGACTTATACGATTCAAGGCCGCGTTTGCTTGAATATAAGAGTTGATCAAGTTGTTGTTGGGCATCGTCGTGCCACTGCTTGACTAACTTCTTTTCAAATGCATCCCCGCTCTCGGGTTCCGGATGTTCGTCGTTCCAGACGGTATGAACGGGTTTTGCTTGAAACGAAAACGGTTGTTCTTCAGGTATTTCCTTGAATCCGAGTTCCAGATATTTGTTAAACCAGCGATAGAGAGCTTTGCGACATACCAAGTTGTAATTATGTGGGAAGTGTGTATGGGCTTCGAGCATCACGTTTTCTTGAGCATCGTACATCTTGTATATTTTCTGTAATTCCGGAAAACCCTTAGTTTCCATTTCGACTGTCCAATCGTCCGCTGCGGTAAGGCCCAGTGGCTTGGGAGCAAACAACGCTGCGAATTCGACATTGCCTGTGCCAACTCGCAGTAACGAGGTGTTTTCGCATGTGCAGCCTCCCTGCATCGCTGTAGATACCATAACTGCCGGCATGGAAACTTTAATGCGAGGATCAATGGCTGACAGAATGAAAGTCTGCGTACCCCCACCGCTTGCACCGGTAACGGCAATGCGGTCAACGTCCACTTCAGGAAGCGACTGTAGGAAGTCCACAGAGCGAATGGAATTATAGGTCTGCAATCCCATGACATTTTGCAGATTCGATTCGGCGCGTGGGCTGAACAGTCCCCATCCGGTTGGTGTATTCATATGTGCTCGTTGACTGTCGAATCCATGTACGACGTCATAACCAAGTTGATGGCTATCTGCGTATGCCAGCATGTCGTATTGAAATACAACGCAGCCCATCCTCGCCAAATGTACACTACGAGCCTGTATAGGGTTGCGGGCAGTTTCGAGAATCTCTTCGGCACCGCTATCAATTTCTTTTTGCGCTGCTGTTACGCCGCGATCATAAAAACGTCCGGAAAGTTCTTTAGAGATACGCCAGTGCCCATGAGGACATAGTACGCCGGGACGCTTGCCTTTAAATCCGACCGGCTTGTACAACACTCCGGTGACATAGAATCCGGGCATGCTTTCAAAATAGACTTTAGAAAGTGTATATCCATCCATTTCCTGTTCGCCGTGAATGACCGGATTAAGCGGAGTCGCTTCTGGCATGGGCCAGAGTCCCTGAGAAACGAGTATTCTGCGACGTATTGATTCAGCACGAATTTCCCATCGAGCTTTGGAAGTCGGCACATTTAATGGAAAGTAT
>JAKUOW010000093.1:0-5102 GCA_022451045.1 Pirellulales bacterium
CCGGCACCAATCGCGCGCATCCGTGACAAATTCAGATGCCATGTACTTCTGATGAGTGAAAATCTGGACATACTTCAGCAATCGGTGAAGAACCAAATGGAAAGCCTTAAGTCGCCGAGCGAAGTTCAATGGGTCGTCGATGTAGATCCGCTCAGTCTGCTATAGCGTCGCTTCGGTTCGGAAGTGCAACCTAGAACTGATACGCTGCACCTTCAACCACGATGATCATCGGTTCAGGTATTTGCAGGTAACGCGAGATCTTCTTGCCATGCTTTGCCACGAATTCGAAGTAGGCATCGCCAAATCGCTTGATCTCAGAAACCTTCTTCAATTGTCCTTCGGTAACAACAGAATCTACCCATACACCGTTGCGAAGATAGAAAGTCTTGGCACCAATATTGCGAACACTTTCAACCGTCACTTCTTCATCCGTTTCAAGATCGCGGAATTTTGCCTGTCTACCGCCACCTAATCCGCCCATTCCACTAGGCTGAGTGGCGAAGCCGGCTGGTGCATCAGCTGCCTCAAATCCGAAATTTTCGTTACCTGCTCGCTGCAGCTCACCCTTGGCGGCTCGCTGCGCGACACCACCGAGTCCGGTCTCGGTGCCTAGTTGAGAAAGTTCACGACGGGTTTTATCGAAGTTGGCCTCGTGATTGAGGATCGAGCTTGTCTCATCCGCCAGAAATGCAGTGTACGGTGTGATAATCCCATGGCGAGTTGAGAGCTTTACTAGCTCATCGACCAACTCGTCGTTTTCTCCATTAAGGTCGATGTCATCAATGATCTCACCTATGCGTCGCATCGCCCAGATCTTCTCGACAAACGAATTTGTTTCATTACTGGAGTGATCCGTCAGATGAGCCTTGTAGTGCAGAGTTACATTATCACCACCTAACTCACCATCAAGCACTAAATCAAAATTACCCGCTTTTCGATATCGACCAACAAGTACTACCTGTTGACCGGCGAACATATCAAAGTCACCCCGCGGATAAACACGGTTAATCACTTTGCCATCTTCCACCTTCAGCTTGTTACTTTTAAAGGACAGCTTGATGTTGGTCATTACCGGGCTGGAGATTTGGTTATACAGCTGAGCCACCGGTGCTTCGATGTCTTCATTCGGCCTTACGAATGTACTAACGCCACCGCACTCACGCGACAGTTTGTCCAGGAGTCGACTGTTCACATCGTAGCCGACACCGAAACTAAAAACTCGGGCATCGCCTCTGTTTTGCATCACGCCACTTTTTACTATTTCAGCACTATCTTTGATGCCTGCCGTTGGAATGCCATCTGTCAGAAATACAACGTAACTCGGTGTTCGGTCGTCCTGCATCATTGAAACGGCTTGTGTCAGTGCACCGCTAATATTAGTGCTTCCACCAGCAAACAGTGAATGCACAAATCCAATGGCCTGCTTACGCCGGGAGTCATTGAATTTCTGCATTTCCGGTTGGAATACTTCCACATCCGTGTCATACGCGACAATGTTAAAAAGGTCATCAGGATTGAGTCCATTTAGTACTTGGATCAAGGCCTGCTTAGCCTGATCCATTTTTTCGCCACTCATACTGCCGCTTCTGTCCACAACAAAAACGATCGACTTGCGCGTCGGTGGCTCTACCAGTTGAATGTCCGGCGCAGCAAGCAACATGAAATATCCCGGCTCTGATTTATCCGGACGATACGAGATAACATTTACACCGAGCTGCTTACCGCTTGTGTCATAAAACAAACGAAAGTCACTGGTTGGAATCACGTGTTTCTGAGCAACTTTAACCGTAGCTGATTCCGCACTCGTGCGTTTCATTTCGAGTGAATGAGACGGTGAATAGATGTTCTTAATCTTTGACTCTTCAACAACATTGACAACCAGTTCAAATGATCCGATCGGTCGCGTCGTGAATTGTGCTGCACGCAGTGGGAAAGTCCATTCGGTCAATCCGTTGTACTTTCTACATATCTGGCTGTACCGAATCGTCACGGTACGACTGGCATTTGCCGGTATGGGAAACACACTTGTACGGAACATGCCATTTCCGATGAATTCCAACAATGCCGGATCCTGATTTTGGCGGACATAGTTTTCATAAATAGATCGGGCTTCTTTTGCATCCAGCAACTTTGCATCGTATTCCTTGCCGTCTACCAAGAACGTCATGCGATCAACCGCACCGTCATAAGGTAATGGAAAAACGAAGGAAGCTTGAATGGTGCGATTGCTGACGTTTTTAATTTGTTGGGTCACTTGAACGCGTGCAACTTGCTGAGAAATCGAGGAGTCTATACGAAGTTTCTCAATCCAATATGGCGCAGATGGTACAGGACGGCTCGGACCAAATTCCGGTGATACAGTCGGTCGCGGCAAACGGATGAGCCTGTCATTTTCGCTTTGGATAACAACCTGTGCACGGACTTCCGAAATCATCCAGGACATCAAGCAGATGGCTAAGAACAGCAACTGCGAACGACGCTTCAGATTAGTGACCGCTGATCTCATAGCTAATTCCTTACCAACAAAATCTATCGCTAGATTACATAGACACCAATGTCTAACTGCTTGATGATTGGACGCAGTTCCGGTATTCAGAGTTCCACTTTTCTCAATTTTTCGAGGTTTATTTAGGTTTCTATTTATTTCCGAGCGAGCGTAGTAGCAATTATTCTTACAGCTTTTTATCTGCCCTCATCAGATGTCACTTTTAAACAGTTGATGATTGACGATGGAATTATACGGACGCAAAATCGGGTAAGTCAAAAACGGTGTTGCCCCAGCAACTTAGTTTTGACAAACTTCCCGTTGCGCCATGACTGATGAATCAATTGAATTCATTAAAAACAAATCATCTATATCAACGTATTTCGAATACCGTGATCGAATCTCCGCTGGCAATCAGATTTTCGTTAAATCGGGTGACGACGCAGCTACTGCTCGTCGCGGTTGCCATTAGCTTGTCTGGTTGCTTCAGCATGAACGTTTGGCAATGGGGTAAGAATGGGCCACCACAAGAGCAACAACTATTTCAGGAAGCTCAAAATCAACCGCGTCTTGAAAATCCCTTAACAGTACCGGTCGTCAACCGAGACATCCTTTGGAACCAAATCGTAGATACCGTGGACGACTATTTTCGAATTCGTCGCGAAGAACCAATTCAGTTGGTTGGAAACACGCTAACCGAGGGATATATCGAAACGATCGCTACGGATGCAGCCACCGTCTTAGAACCGTGGAGAAAAGACGGCGTTGCGGGATATGAACGGATTCACGCAACACTTCAGTCCATCCGCCGCCAAGCAGAGATACGTGTTCGACCTGTGCAAAATGGCTTTCAGATCGAGATCATCGTCCACAAGGAACTTGAAGACCTCGACCATCCACAATTCGCCACCGTCGGTGGATCAACCGTGCGACACGATGGATCCCTTACCAGGCCCAGGCCGGGGGATAAGTATGATCGCGAAACCCTTGGCTGGATCCCGATGGGACGTGATATGACACTGGAACAAGCTATGCTTAGAGACCTGAGACAGCGGCTATCGGATGCGCCCTGATCGCTCAATGTCGGGGCGCACACCGACCACGCAGTTGAACAGGTTTTTAGCATTAAATCGTGAGCTGCATTAGGCAGCGTGCATATGCCAGTACTCGGCCAGCTTCTCAGGCACTTCCACTAGGTGTATTGCCGGATCACTGGAGAGCACTGTTCCGATTTGATCAATCTGCTCAAGGCTATTGAGCGCAACGTCTACGAAAATCCAGCGTTTTCCACCGAATTCGCAAAACCCGCTACTTGCACCACCGAGGTATTCGTATCGAATGTTGTACCCAAGAGACTGGGCTAACTCGATGGCCTGATCTAGAAAATCAACAGGTGCCATAATCCTAATCCTCTCCCGTGCCACTGAATCTTGCTTCGCAGCGGCACATATTCTTTTTTATCTAACTTCTATTTCTATTGTCGGATTATAGCGAGAAGAGATTCAGTCGCACATGCCACTTCACCGATATCTCACAAAGAGCGTAACTCCTTTGCGCACAACATGTTAAGCCTTGCGAGACAGGTAAATCAGAGGAAACAAGCTCGATCGGATAACACAGATAAACCTTAACGATTGGTAAAACACTACCAATTCGGGCATTTGGAATTGAAATCATCAAGATGGAAACTCCACAATCTGACAGCCAAAACGGCCTTGATACTTGCAATCAGGAAGTCGAAATCCTGCGTGATCAAGTTGAAGCTCTCAAGAAACAACTGATCGACGCTCAACGTCTAACGGCACTAGGCGAACTCGTTGGCACGACGACGCATGAGTTCAATAACATCCTGATGACCATCATGAATTACACGCAAATGGCCATGCGGCATGATGATGAGGAAATGCGGCAAAAGTCGTTTGACCGTATTTTGGATGCCAGTCAGCGAGCAGCCAAAATCACCAACTCGGTTCTCGGCATGGCGCGTAACCGATCCGATACAAAAGAGCCGACTGATTTAAGCCGCATCATCGATGATGCACTCGTGCTACTCGAACGGGAAATGAACAAATACCGCATCTCTCTCGACGTGCAAATGGATACCGTCCCTCTTTCAGATGTAAACGGAAATCAAATCCAGCAGGTTCTACTAAACTTACTAATCAATGCCCGCCAAGCGATGCCAGATGGGGGTAACCTCTGGATACGTCTGAACCATGACAAGGATACAAACTGTAATCACCTGATAATCCGCGACGCCGGTTCGGGGATTGCAGAAGAGAAATTACGGAAGATATTCAATCCGTTCTTTACAACAAAAGCTGGCCCGGATGAAAGTGGTAAGGGCGGAACAGGTTTAGGGCTATCTTCCTGTAAGCACATCATTGAAGATCATCAGGGCAAGATGCGGGTAGAAAGCACCGTGGGAATCGGAACTCAGTTCACTATCATGCTGCCAGTTTGCGAATCACCATCCAATGCTGATGCAGCGTAACCTTTTGGACCTGCGCAAGATTCTCTTAACGGACGACTTCAATCTCGATACGTCCAAGCAAATTCACGATGGAGATTAATCCACTTTCATCACCATCCGCTAGCGACGAGTCACTCAGCTTAA
>JAKUOW010000093.1:5112-15216 GCA_022451045.1 Pirellulales bacterium
GATGTAATACCACCGCGACCGAGTGTTGCATCGAGCGAGTGCCAATTTCCATCAACATATACCTCGGTCCACATATGATGGAAGAACTGGACAACCGGCTCATCCGACGCGGGTGCCTGCACACCGATCAATCCCGTAGCAACCCGTGCCGGAATATCCACAGCACGACAAAGTGCAACGAGTAGAACAGAATGCTCTGTACAGTCACCTTCTTTCTTTTCCAAAACCGTTAGTGCGGAATCAAACACGTTTTCATAATTGGCATCTGTAATGAGCCGACTAACCTCTATTTCAAGCGCCCTGGCGGTCGCAAGTGGATTCTCCTTCTTGTGTTTGCGTGCGAGAGACTTTATTTCATCTGCATCCGACTGAATGAGTGAACTGCGTTTCAAGCAAGCCACCGCTGGCTTTGGCTCACTTACCTTCGCAAGGCTCACAGAGGAATCTCCAATACTGGAAAATGTCGTAATTGACGTCGACCTCAATTTTTCCATTACCTGATTCAATACTTGATTCGGACTATTCTTGAGGATTTTCCAATTGTCATCTTTCAATGGAATTGACTCATCGCGTCGCACGCTGATTCGAAATGTATGGCTCGCGTCATTCAGCAAGTCGACCTGACCAGATGCCTGGACACTCGTCAGACCATTAATATCTACCGTATCACTGGTCTGTTTGATGGCGTCTTCTTTCTTGACGCGTTCCATGGTCATCCCAAATCCTGGAATCACACTCTTCAACAACGATCCATCACTCGCGAACCAGTTTGTGCTGTTGATCGTGCCGCCTTGAATTTCCTGTTTCATGATCACATGTAATCCCTTATCCAAGGGTTTTTCAAGTCCCGTATCAGAAATGCCTTTTATAGTCATGGTCACCTTTACCGCCGACATGATCTGGGCATCAAACGCAGAATATATGGATTCGGGTTTAGCATCTGTATCTTTTTGATGTTGCTTGTATAGGTCGCTGATGAGATCGAATTGCTGTACGTTACTCAGCCAGGACTCGTCTATTTCGATGCTACGTTTTGAATCATCGCTGAAATTCGTAATGTGTAATTCTCCTCCTCGGCTTACGCCTTTAATTACGACTTCGTTTTCACCCGTTTCCTGATTCAATTGGAATCGCAGCAAATTCCCATCTGCATCTTCTACAAGCAGTGACGACTCTTTTACTTCAGCAACATCTCCATCCCGATTCAATCGCATAAAGAAATCGGACTTATGCTCCATGACCTTGGAACCGTCATCAACCTTTGACGCCTTCGAGGTTAAGTGAAGTCGCCCAACCGGTTTTTCGGCAATGCTCACCCTGTACCAGACATCCATTTCATGCGTCGATGCAGTGTCACCTTTGTCATCAGTACTTGCCTGTGAGATCAGTGGCGAACTGAATAAGCAAATACTCATACTGCATAACGCGACGAGAATCTGTTTTGGGAAAATGGATTTCGGTTTGTGAATGCAATTCATAAGTGCAATCGACCTCTTTTAAATAGGCACTCGAGACAGTTCAATAATATCGAACTTAGTGCTACGCACGCTACCAATGATTTAATGACCTCTACAGGCACTTCTGTTTTTCATAGGCAGATTTTCGTTCTACCCGCAGATTCCAACCAAAAAGTTTCACCAAAAAATTCCAGAAGTTTCTCGCACACGTTACAAGGTAACCTACGTTTTGGTGTTGGCAGAATCCGGCGAAAGGCCGGCGAGTCACAGGTTGTGCAATCGTCACAGCCCGAATAAATAAATCCCCACACCCCGTAATCGAAACCCAAAACTAGGGTTTCAAACTACCATGTACCCCCAAAACGACGACTTAAAGAAGATCCAGACAGCACGCGGACTTCGCAAAAACAACCCCAGTAACGAACAGCATTTAGAAGAACATCTGGCTGTTAAACGCTATGGCAATTTTCTGCTGACTGATGCAATTCGGCCCTCATATAGCCTGCCAGTTATCCCAAAGCAAGGTTATCGTCACGAAGTGTATAACGATCCGAAAAGCGGCAAAGAATTGCCACTGGTGATGGCCTCGGCATCCAGTGAGATACTTTTTTCAGTCTTCCTTGATTTGCTGAATCCGTTAGGTGAAATCGTCGATGTGATTTTGGAGTCCAGCCATATGAATGCGGAAGGACCGCATGAAGATCTTTACCGGACGCACATCGACATGCCTATTCTCAAGAGTAAGCTTTGGGATTTTGAAGAAATGCTGTTAAACGACGGTTGCTGTGGTATCGCTGTTATGAACCCCGGCAACGAATGTGAAGTCCAGTTTGATGAGCATAAAATGCTCGTCATGTATGGAGAGCCGCTATCGATGTATACCGAAATCCTTCACGAACACGGAATTCACCTACAAAATGAAATCCAATTCATTAGCGAAGCAGATCACGTACATACGTCGAAGGATGAGTTTCGTAGCCAGTTTAGTGAACTAGCCTATTCACTTGGCGTAACGTTATAACGCATCCGGATTCTTCTTTAGATATGCTTCAGCATCGGCAAGCAGCGGGTCTAGCGTCTTACGTTGGAGCTTGTGAGGTGGTCTCCACTTCATCCATTCGTAACCACGGTGCTCCGTAAGCACTAGCGTACGGTTGTATTGTTGGTTGCGTAGTCTGGCAAGAAATACGACGAGCGTCTTACGAGCCTTTTTTGAGCGATCACGTTTGTCGGTCACATCGTATTTCAGCTCAAACCGAAACTTGCTCACTCTGCGCAAGTGACGTCTTGAAAATCCAGTTTCTTCCTGCAACTCTCTGTAGGCGCACTCAAGATCGGTCTCCCCTTTATCCACGTGACCTTTGGGGATATCCAGTCGTCTAGAATGTTTCAGAATCAGGAATTCCAATTTCCCTGAGTCCTTGTCCTTACGGAAAATCAGGAATCCGCAAGATCGCACTTCACGTTTTGCCAAAGATACCTCCCTCGGCCACCAGCAATTGAGCGACCGCGATAAAGATATCCGGTCACCTTCAAAACAAACAATACTGTCTCGAAATGCTCACCTAATCTTCATCGGGGAATACGAAGTCAGCAATAAACAACTGGCTTGTACGTTCTTTCGTGCGTGTCGTTGTCCACATTAACTTTTTGCCGTCGGGAGAAAACACAGGCAAAACATCTGCTGACATGCTGTCGGTTATGCGATGCACTTTACCAAGCGTGAATTCACCATCCTTTACCGTGTATTTCGATAACCACAAATCATAATTCGGACGCGCATTAGGATCTGAATGATCTGCACCAGACCAAATGATGTAGGGTTTCTTGGGATGCCAATAGGGACCCCAGTTGACACCAGTTGTCGCCGTCAATGCCTTTTCGTTCTTTCCATCAATCCCGATGACATAGATTTGCAGGAAATGTTCTTGTGCGCGGTCACTTCGAAAAATCACCCATTTACCATCTGGAGAAATAAATGGTCCTCCGTCATAACCCGGAGCATTGGTCAATTGGCGAAGTCCAGATCCATCTGAGTTCATAACGAACAAATCCGGGTCACCGTCACGAGTAGAACAAAAAGCGATAAGATTTCCGTCACGCGAATAAGCGCCCTCTGCATCGTAGCCTTTGGCATTTGTTAGCTTCTTCGTAATATTGCCGCGCAGGTCGCTTTCATATATCTCCATATTCTCGTCAAACGGCCAGCTATAACGACGGCGTACTCCGGACTTGCGATCCGCTTCCTGTTGTGCAATCTCCTTGTCTTCTGTTTCTTTTAGATTTGCGTCCGTGTGACTGGAAGCAAACAGGATCTTCTTGCCATCCGGAGAAAAGAAGCTACAGGTCGTTCGACCGCGACCGGTACTAATAAGTCTCGGTTCTCCACCTTTAAGCGCCTGAGTATAAATCTGATAAAAGGGATATTCGGCTCTTACAGCTTGATAAATGATTTGTTTTCCATTTGGTGAAAAGTAGCCTTCGCCCGCCTTAACAAATCCACTGGTTACCTGAGTTATGTTTTTCAGGTAATTTCCTTCGATGCTCTCAGTTGCAGGTTTTTCCGCAGCCGGTTGTGCCATTGTTAGAGCAGGCAAGAAAAACAAGCATGCGGTTAGTATTGCTTTGCATGTCATAAGATTTTCACTTCCAAATCTATTTACAATAAAAGTGCTTATTAAAATCAAGCGATATATGTGCGAGTTAGTATAAAGCCCGAGCAGGTCACTTGTTAGTGGTCAGCCTGCTGTACAATTTTTAGGCGTTCTCTATTCAGAGGTCTCCGAATTCGGATTCCATGGTTGCTCCGTTGTACAAGATTCGCGATTTACCCATCGTGCTGCTACGAACAGAAAATCACTTAGTCGGTTCATGTATGCGAGCACTGTATCACTGATCACGGTACCTTGATCACAAATCCTGATAATTGAGCGCTCTGCTCGCCGTGTGATTGTACGAGCAAGATGTAATTGTGCTGCCGACTCGCATCCTCCGGGTAAGATAAACTGCCGCAACGGTTCAAGTTCCTGCTGAAGCGAGTCTATTTGCTTCTCTAAATCAGCGATAAGTGACGAATCCAATTCCACCTTAGAATCCAGATTGGCGGGCGTGGCAAGCAGAGCGCCGATATTAAAGAGATGATGTTGCACTGCCTGGCAAATATTCGCGATCCTATCAGGGACGGCGCCTGCCAAGACGACTCCGAGCATGGCGTTTAGCTCGTCGACGTTTCCGATCGCGTCCATACAAGCGTGGGATTTGGATACGCGAGCTCCACCTACTAAGCCTGTTTCACCGTAATCACCGGTTTTCGTGTAGATCTTCATTCAAGTTCTCGCCTAGTTCCTCTGAAGTCGCGTAATGAGATTATAAGTCAATTGTCACGCCCTGCGTATTCAAGCGATGATTGTATGAAAAATCCGCAAGAACCGTGTGTGGAACTGTGTCCTTCAATCTACAATCAGAGGTAATCAGAACGAAACATCTGTGGTGGTCGGCTCTCCAATTTACCGCCGCACGGAGGAGCAATTCACAATGAAGAAAATCGAAGCCGTCATACGTCACTTCAAATTGGAAGATGTTAAGAATGCCTTGGCTGAACAGGGGATTCACGGAATGACCGTTGCTGAAGTCCGCGGGTTCGGGCGTCAGAAGGGGCACTCTGAGATGTATCGTGGTACTGAATATGCCATCGACTTTGTTCCAAAGGTAAAATTAGAAATTGCCTGCACCGACGACCGCATGCAACTTGTCATTGACACCGTTTTACAAGTTGCTCAAACCGGGAACATCGGCGATGGAAAAATCTTTGTGACCGAACTGCAGGATGCAATCCGGATCCGCACTGGAGAAATGGGAGAAGACGCGGTCTAGATTCGTTAGTCCGTTAACTGCGTCATGTCATTTGCGTCCTCATTTAGCTCCACCGTCATTGCCGCACGCGAGTCGCTTGAAGCGGGCCGCGAAAAGCTACGCAAACAACACGAACAAGGCTCGCCCGGCATTCAAGTGAGTAACGGGTTAACGAGCATGCTCGATGATATTCTGCTGATGCTCTTCGAATCTGCCATTGAAAACGTGTGTGAGAGCGATGCGCATCGGCGAGATCTAGAAAGCAATATTGCCCTGGTAGCACACGGTGGTTACGGAAGAAAGGACATCGCGCCCTACTCAGATATGGACTTGATGTTGCTTTGTAGTAACGGCAAGCATGCGGCTGTGGCACCATTGGCCAAACAACTTACACAAAGCATTTATGATGTCGGACTTCAGCTTGGTTTCAGCACCCGCAGTCCACGAGACATCATGAAGGTGGCCTTCAAAGATGCCAAGATCTTCACGTCCCTCGTCGAATCAAGATTACTGCTTGGTGACAAGACGCTGTACCGTTCCTATCGTTCGCAGTTCAAACGCCGCACTCAAAAAAACACAACCGGACTGCTCAAAGCCATCAACGAAGCACGTCAGGAAGAACGTTCACAATTCGGTGATACGAATTACCTACTCAAGCCCAACGTCAAGCGATCCAGAGGTACGTTACGAGATTTGCAATTAGTACGGTGGGCCGGATTCGCAAGATTCGCTGAACGTGAAACGAGCGATTTAGTTAAGCAGGGTCATATGAGCAAAGAGGATCGTCGGATTCTGAGGGCAGCGCGTGACTTCCTGTTGCAATTACGCAATGAATTGCATTTCTTCGCCGGCAAATCACAGGATGTACTAACGCGTCACGAACAAGTTCGTATCGCCAAAAAATTTGGATATGAAGCATCCCAGGATTCACTACCCGTCGAGCGATTCATGAAGGAATACTTCGACCACACCAGCCAGGTCCGCTATGTGACGGCACACTTTCTCGCAACTTGCCGACCCGAACGACGCAGCGAGAAACTACTGAAACCTGTGTTCAGCAAACGCATCAATGATGACTTCCGAATGGGCATTTTTCATATCAGTGCAAGGCCTGGACGACTCAAGAGTATCCAGAACAACCTCGTCAAAGTCCTGGAACTAATGGAACTGGCTAACAAGCACAACAAACGCATCGATCATGCCACCTGGCGCGGGATTCGTGAGTCGATGATGAGCCTGGACGAAATCCCACTGACTGATGAAGCTGCTGCAAAGTTTCTTGAACTCTTAAGTTACCCAAATCGCATTCGGTTATTACTGCGACGACTGCATGAAATGCGCGTACTCGAAAAGGTCATTCCAGCTGTTAAGCATGCTCGCAATCTCCTGCAGTTTAACGAATACCATAAGTACACCGTCGATGAGCATTCGATTCGTGCCGTAGGCGCCGCAGCATCTTTTTTGAATGAGGATAGTTCCGTCGGGCGTGCGTATCGCAAAATCACCAATAAGACGATCCTGCATCTCGCCTTGCTGCTGCATGATCTTGGTAAGGGATTTGAAGAGGATCACAGCGATGTTGGACGACGCATCGCTACCGAGACATCAGAACGACTAAACCTACCGGACCACGACCGCGAGAATCTGGAGTTTCTTGTTCACAAGCACCTGATCATGGCCCACGCAGCCTTCCGGCAGGATTTAAATGATGAACAGACAATTGTTCAGTTTGCATCTCAAGTCGGTTCACCAGAACTACTACAAATGCTTTACGTACTAACACTTGCTGATCTAAAAGCCGTTGGTCCGGATGTGTTAACTGATTGGAAACGCGGATTGCTTGCTCAACTGTACCGAAAAACCCGCAGCCATCTTACCGGACAGAGTAGCGATGAAGCATCTTTACAATGGCTAAGCGAACAGCATGCCGAATTCCTTGCAGCCGCAAATGAAACGTTTGACATTGCTGACGACCACAAACTCTGGTGGAAAGAACAGGCTGAGAACCTACCAATCGCATTACTAAACCCTGATTATCGCGAAAGCGTATTGGAATACCTGAGAAAGCTCTCGCAACTACCGGAGGGCGAAGTCGCATCATGGTCCCGATACATCCCAAAACGCAACGTTGTCGAATACATTATTGCTGCGAAAGATACTACCTTAGCAGGGTGCTTCCATCGACTTACTGGCGTATTTACCAGCTACAACAATGCGATTCACTCTGCAGAGATTTTTGAATTGGCGGACGGTTATGCGATTGATCGTTTCTACGTAGAAGATCTGGATTCAAACGGCATGCCCTCAGATCAACGCCTACACCAAATCGAAGAAAAACTGAAGTCTTCTATCCTGCAGCAGGAAGAACGAAGCCCGAAGTTCAGACGAACTTGGCAAGTCGATTCCGATACTCAACCTGAAGAAGTTAAGCCACTGCCAACACACGTCGGTATCGATAACTCCACAGCACACGATATGACGATTATCACGATTTTCGCATATGACAAGATTGGTTTGCTGTACCAAATCACCAGAACGCTCTTTGAATTAGGTTTAGAAGTATGCATGGCCAAGATCAGCACACACCTTGATCAGGTTGTCGATGTATTTTACGTCACGGATCGCGATGGTAACCAGATAAGTGGTGATGACGAACTTCACGAAATCCGAAACCGTTTACTTGAGCAGCTGTAGTTCAATTCCTTTAAAACTGAAAACGACCGCATGCCTGAATTACCTGAAGTCGAAACGATGCGTCGCGGGATCAAGCCTGTCGTCGGTGCCAGAATCATCAAAGCGGGACGTACTCGCTGCACACGAAAGCCAATTACCGTTTGGCCCAACGATCGCACGGCTAAACGACGTATCGAAGGTCAGCAGATTACCGGCACCGGACGCCGCGGAAAGCGTGTTCTCGTACATCTTGAGAATGAAAACACGATTGTCTTTGAACCGCGTATGACGGGGCTCGTTCTACTGTCAGATCCACCAACGATGGAACATCTGCGTTTCCAACTACAATTGAGCCTTGCCAAAACACCGACACTACAATACTGGGATCGCAGAGGTCTTGGCAGTGTTCATGTCTTTACGCCCGACGAACTGGAAGAACATCTCGGACCCGGAAGACTTGGGCCTGATGCCCTGGCAGTTACACCGGAAATCCTTGCCGAGATCTTCAAGGGCAGCCGCAGACCCATCAAAGTAGCGTTGCTTGATCAAGTCGCTCTAGCCGGTGTTGGAAACCTCTATGCATCCGAGATTCTCTTTCGTGCACGAGTACACCCAAAAAAACGCTGTAGTGCCATGTCGCAGCAACAGTGGTTACTCATCTATACGGCAATGCAAGACATCCTGACCGATGCGATTAAACACGAAGGTTCAACACTAAATGATGGCACCTACCGCAACGCGTTAAACGATCCGGGAGGTTACCAAAACCAGCATCAGGTGTATGACCGAGAGGGACTACCCTGCCCTGGCTGTAACGAAGTGTTGATCGTCCGCATAGTACAGGCTCAACGCAGTACGTTTTTCTGCAAGAAGTGTCAGGGATACTAAGCGGCACGCGATCGTGGGAATAGCTAGCCTCGCCTACGGGGCAGCAACTCCACTCGCTAGCGCCCGTTACATTGCAACTGCACAGCTCTGCAACGCCAATCCCGTAGGAGGAATCCCTAGGCTCGTCGGCTAGTCCTTGAGAATCGTCGTTTTCTTGATGTAGTCCATATCAGGAAAGTCGCTTTTTAGATAAGCGTTTCCGTGTTGCTGGATAAGGCCCTGATTTGGACGCTGGCCATATTTACTAGTGATCTTATCGACGGCTTCCATACCCTTGACGACTTTGCCGAAGCCAGCAAAACCAAGCGAATCAAGGTTATCATTGTCTTTCAAATTGATGAACAACTGAGTTGTTCTTGAATTAGGTTTCATCGTTGAAGCGAAGCACAACACTCCCCTTTCATTTCCTAGTTTTACCTTGTCATCTTCGATCGTGGCGTCCCGCCATAGTTTTTGTTCCTTTGGATCACCATTGATTCCAAACTGAACTACGAAATCCGGCACAACGCGAAAGAACCGGCATTCGTTATAAAATCCCTGCTTCACCGCATCATAAAAACGATCAACGCCATTTGGAGCATCTTCACGATGCACTTCAACGATAAAATCACCTGCAGATGTTTCAAACTTCACCTTAAACTCTTCCGGCGCTTTCACATCTTCACCAGGACCGGCAGCAAACACGGAGAGGGTGGCAACCATCACGATACAAGCAGCAACAAACATTCGTTTTTTCATTTTCATAAATCCGTCAAACAAGATCTCAAGAATAACAAGGACGTAGTGAGGTGACTGAATTACTTTGCAAAGGAAATAGAATCTCCCCTCGCAACTAATTGTGACTAATGCATCGCGGCAATCAAGTCATCAACAAGTGAACCGATCTCATCAAGCTTTGATTCTTCATTCAAGTCTGATACTTCCGCCATTTTTCGTACGATTGCACTGCCAACAATCAAGCCATCAGCCACAGGACTTAGTAGTTTTGCATGCTCAGGACGACTTATGCCAAAACCGATACAAATTGGAATGTCGGTTCGTTCTCGCAACCAACTCACCTGATCTGTTAGTTCAGCCGGTAACTCTGTACGTTCGCCGGTAATACCTGTCACTGAAACGTAATAAAGAAACCCACTTGAAGTTTCAGCGATTCGAACAGCTCGATCTTGTGGTGTGGTTGGCGTGACGAGCTGGATGAGTGAGAAATCTTCTCGATTACAAATCTGCGAAAACT
>JAKUOW010000094.1 GCA_022451045.1 Pirellulales bacterium
GCAGCAGATGCTGGTGAAATAGCCACCAGTAACAGGATCAAAAAAGAGGTCAGATGTGAGCGGTTGCAATTCATTTCTATTTCTTGTCTGGTAAGCGCTAATGATTCAACAGGCTACCGTTTTAGAACAACTCAGAAATTGGACTTCCGTCTTTACTAAGAAAAATTGGTCTGTCATCCGGCGTATAGATGGGAGATTCTCGATCCAGGCCAAGTTTCTCATAAATCGTGGCCGCATAATCTTCAATCGTGTATGCCTTGGATGATGTGATATATCCACCATCCGGATCTGTAGCGCCGAAAACCTGGCCACCCGGCACTCCTGCACCAGCGAAGATAAATGTAAATGCGTGCGTCCAGTGATCGCGACCCTGACGGTTATTGATTTTTGGGGTTCTACCAAACTCAGAGACCAGGCATACCAGGGTCTCCTCGAGCAGTCCACGTTCATCCATATCTTCAAGCAACGTGGCAAATGCCTGATCAAGTGAACCCATCATCGGCCAGGTGTGAATTCCGTAACGCCCTGCTCCGGGACCGCCACCCTTGATATTGGTATGGCTCTCGGAATAGATTGCATCATGGTGATCCCAATTCATATTCGTGCCACCATCATAGGTTTTAGCCTCGCCATCAACGAACGACTGATGAGGTTCGCGGACGTCGCAAGTCACAAAACGTACTCCGGATTCAATCAACTTTCGTCCCAGTAGATAGCACTGACCGCGATGCCCTAACCCATATCGGTTTCGTAATCCTTCAGGCTCTGCGGTTAGATCAAATGCCAAACGGGTTTTGGGATTTGTCAGCATATCCGTTGCCTGAGTCATCAGGCTCTTCATGGCCTCGGCATCTTTGGCCTTGCTACGACCCGCAATTCCAATATCCAGATTGCTCAGCAAATCTGCCCGATTCTTGAAGCGACCTTGGTCAATCCCCAGCAGTCCAAGATTCGGCACAGTCCAGTTAGGATCTGCTAGATTGCCGGACGTCTTGAAAACCTGATATGCCGGCGGTAGGAACCCAATACGTGATGATCCCGCCTGCTCGTTCGTGCCCGGCACCATGATGTTTGAAGGTAGGTGCTTGGCATTGGAATCCAGAAGCATTGCCACAACACTGCTTAAGTCAGGCATCTCCACCGGACCACCCGGTGCATGACCTGAGTAAATGTATTGAGACCCTGCAGGATGTGAGTTACCGATCCCTGGAGTTGGCTGCGTCATACAACGTATTAAGCTCAGCTTATCCAGATGTTTTGATGAGTGTGTAAGAAGCTCTGTAACATTAATCCCGGGAACATTCGTTTGAATCGTCTTAAACGGACTGCGATGTTCTGCAACCGCATCTGGCTTAGGGTCCCATGTATCAATATGTGATACGCCGCCCTGCTCAAACAGCACCAAAACCTGTTTGGCCTTACCTTGAGCTCGCGCAAACGCTGATGCTATCGACGCATCAAATTGTGCTAAGCCGGCGGCCATGCCAAGGCCAATGAAACTACGTCGCCCTATGCGACCCGTCGGACAGTGCATTGTTTTATTTCCCATGAACGGAAATCTAGTATGTAAACCAATGCATCTATTTTACGAGATATCAAGTCTCTCTGCCTACGACAGCACATCCACAAGAATCACTCCAGACATTGACGCTGGTACGACACATATCTAATACACGATCCACCGCCAAAATGATCCCCTGCATTTCAATCGGCAGGTTTACCGCCTGAAGAATGATTACCATCATCACTAAGCCGGCATGTGGGATTCCTGCTGCACCAATGCTCACAAGCAGTGCTGTTAGCGCAACAATTAATTGATATGACAGCGGCAAACTCTCGCCATGATGAAGCTGGGCAATAAATAACACTGCAACCGCTTCATACAATGCAGTACCGTCCATGTTTATCGTCGCACCTAACGGTAATACAAACGAACTCGTCTTATTATCAATGCCAGCACGTTTTTCAACACACGCCATGGTCAACGGTAGTGTTCCGTTACTCGATGCGGTGCTAAATGCTGTCAACAATGCAGGGCTCATGCTCCGAGCATATTCCCATGGACTGCGTTTGGCAAAGTACCTCAGTATCAGCGGTAACGTAATACATGCATGGATCCCCAAGGCAGTCAACACTGCACACATGTACCAGGCAAGCGATGAAAATACGCTGGCACCGTGTGTGGACGTTACATACAACATCAAGAGAAATACTCCATATGGTGCAAGCATGATGATAAAGAGAGTCAATTGCATCATCACTTCAAAACAGCTCTCAAAGAAATCCTTAATGAAGGATGCCGTTTTCCCTCCTACGATCAAAGCACAAATCGCAAACATGATGCTGAAACTAATGATCGACAAAAAATCGCCATTTGCTAATGCATGAAATGGATTCTTGGGTATCAAGGATTCGAGCTGTGCGAAAAGAGTCTCGCTCAGCGAAGTAGTCCCCACAACTTTCTCCCCACCGGCAAACACCATTTCCTGTCCAACTCCTGGTTGAATTACATTTACAACAATCAGTCCGGTGACAATTGCAAGGAAACTCGTACAGAGATAGTAAGTCATGGTCTTGCCAAACATCTTGCCTAGCTGAGAAGCATCGCCCAACCCCATGACTCCGCTTATCAATGATGAAACCACGAGCGGTATCGCAACCATCTGTAGCATTCTCAGAAACAGCCCGCCAAACTTCCTTGCACTATCGCCGACGATTCGCGAGGTACTGCGACCATGGTCTGCAAACCAGCGGTAGACACCGGGGTGACTGGATTTGAGTTTGTCGATGGTCGGAACATCCGCATCGGCACCTTGTCGGCCATCCACTATTATCTTGTGTTGATCACCGTCGGTCGTCTTGTAGCGGATTTCAACTCGATCCGGAGAGTCTACGATGGCAAGAGACGTCAAACCTGGCGGAAGAGCATCCACGTCGACCTTTGCTTCACTACGTCCCTGAGTTGAATTCAGCAAAATGCCAATAATCGCACCTGCCAACATGCCGATAAGAATCTGCCAGTGCTGTGCCAACCCCCTGGTTTCATGGTCTGGTTGCATAGCAAAGTCCTATCACTTATTCAGTGATCATGTCGTCAACAGTGGCACCCGAGGGAATCATCGGTAATACGTGCTCTTGATAAGGCACTTCGACATCAAGCACAAATGGCCCGTCGTAGCTAATCATCTCTCTCAATGCATCAACCAGATCAGTCTTCTTACTGACGGATGCGGCTCCACAGCCATAACCCTTGGCGATCTGCACGAAATCCGGATATCGCTCAACTGCGAAAGGCCCAGATCCCTTCCCAGCGGCTTCTGCATCATCTATCGGTCCCAGATATGTGTGAGCACGATTGCCATGCATAAATCGATCTTCCCACTGAACGACCATCCCAAGATGTTGATTATTCAGTAGTAGAACTTTCACAGGCAACTTCTCACAGTAACATGCCGCAAGCTCCTGGATGTTCATTTGAAAGCTGCCATCACCGTCGATATCGACGACCAGTGCATTTGGATGAGCTGCCTGAACACCCATTGCGGCTGGCAGCCCGAATCCCATTGTTCCTAAACCGGAACTTGAGTGCCATGATCGTGGTCTGGTGAACTGGTAAAACTGCGCAGACCACATTTGATGCTGGCCGACACCCACCGTGATAAACGTCTCCATCTCTTGTGTAAGATTCGATAATTCTCGTATAGCGTGTTGCTGGAGAATTCCATCGAATCCCTCATCGTATTTATATGGATTGGCTGCTTTATCCTGCTGGCACTGTTCTCGCCAGCCATCAATGTCATCCTTGTATTCAACAAGCGGTAGGAGTTTGTTAAGTGCCAGCTTCAAGTCGCTAACGATTGGTATGTGTGCCGGCTTGTTCTTATTAAGTTCGGATGGATCAATGTCGATATGAACAATCTTTGCATCTTTAGCAAATGCCGAGACCTTCCCTGTTACGCGGTCATCAAACCGTACACCTAATGCGATCAGCAGGTCGCAATCTCTCACGGCGTGATTTGCATAAACGGCACCATGCATGCCCAGCATGTCCATCGACAGCTGTTCAGCATTTGGAAAAGAACCGAGTCCCATTAATGTCATGGTGATAGGAATACCAGTCTTATGAACCAATTCCCGAAGTTGCTCGCTCGCTTCAGCAGCGATGATTCCACCACCGGCATAAATCACTGGCCGCTTTGCATGTTTAATTGCCGCAGCGACCTGATTAATCTGTTCGTCCGCCGGTTCAGTGGCCACGCCGGCTCGGTAGCCCGGCAATGAAAACTCAACATCCCAATCAGGAACACAAGAATCCAGTTGTACGTCTTTTGGCACATCGATAAGCACAGGACCGGGGCGACCGGTAGTTGCAATGTGGATAGCCTCTTTGACTACACGAGCGATATCATTTACATCTGTAAGCAAATAGTGGTGCTTCGTAATTCCGCGACATACTTCAACGATCGGTGTCTCTTGAAATGCATCTGTACCGATGACGGGTGTGCCCACCTGTCCGGAGATCGCAATCAGCGGGATGCTGTCGAGTTTCGCGTCTGCAATCGCTGTAACCAGATTCGTCGCACCGGGCCCACTCGTCGCCATACAAACGCCGACGCCCCCTGTACTGCGAGCATATCCTTGAGCAGCGAATCCACCACCTTGCTCGTGGCGTGGGAGAATCGTCCGCAAATCTTCTTTGTTGCGCAGCAGTGCTTGATGCAATGGCATACTCGCACCACCAGGGTACGCAAAAATTGTCTCAATGCCATTACGAACCAGCGCCTGAACAAGTATGTCTGCGCCACTGATCATCTGATTCGTCGTTGCTGAATCGGTAGTCGCCATCTGCGATGCTCACCCAATCAAATTACTCTGTTACTAACGTCATTGGCAAATTCGTTTTCTAACAAGCCAATTTCAAAACATCTCTATATTATTTCCTACATATCGCCCGTTTGGACCTTAAAAAACGCCATTTATGGCGATTCAGCAGTAATCCAGCCTTAACCAATCCGTTTTGTAGTTGTACTATCCCTGATAATCTTAAAAGTCCAATAGTTCAGCCTATGCGAACATCTGAATTCCATCAACGGGCAACATCATGATCGATGCAGATACACAACCACGAATACTTAGCTCCATCCTCACAGTGGCCGCCGGTGGCGCAGTCGGAGCTGTTCTAAGGAACGGAGTTAGCGGAGTTTCAAGAAACCTCGTTGGGGATTCCTTCCCATACGGCACACTACTCGTCAATGTCATAGGCTGCCTTGTACTCGGAATACTCGGCGGATATGGGATCGCAAAACTACCTAGCACTGCTCAGCTGTTCGTTATCACTGGACTGCTCGGTTCATTAACGACATTTTCCACATTTGGATGGGAATCCACCCAATTGATGCTGGACTCAAAGCCGGTGCTGGCTGGCATGAACATTGCCGTAAACGTCGTGATTGGAATTGGTGCAGCAATACTGGGTTACCAATTGGGAAAAGTGGTTGCTGCTTAGATTTGCAGGCTAGACTTGCTGCCTAAAGTAGCTCACGTAGATAGCGGCCGGTGATGCTATCAGCGTTACTGGCGATTTCCTCCGGCGTACCAGTTGCCACTATGTGACCGCCACCATCCCCACCCTCGGGTCCAAGGTCAACGATCCAATCTGCTACTTTTACAACATCCAGATTGTGTTCAATAACGATGACCGTGTTTCCACGATCCACTAGCTTACCCAGAACGAGAAGTAGCTTTCGGATGTCGTCAAAATGTAAGCCAGTTGTTGGCTCATCGAGTATGTAAACGGTCTGACCTGTGTCCACTCGAGAAAGCTGACTTGCGAGCTTGATTCGCTGAGCTTCACCACCGGATAACGTCGTCGACGACTGGCCAAGCCTCAGATAACCGAGCCCAACATCCTTCATGCTCTGCAACGTACGTTGAATCACGCTGAAGTTCTCAAAGAACTCCACTCCCTGATCAACCGACATACCAAGAATATCTGCTATCGACTTGCCACGATATCGCACCTGCAAGGTCTGGCGATTGTATCGAGCACCATGACACTGGCTACAGACCACATACAAATCCGGCAGAAAGTTCATTTCTATTTTTTGTACACCCTGGCCCTCGCACTCGGCACATCGTCCTGCCTTCACATTGAAGCTAAAGCGATTGGCTTTAAAGCCTCGTTGTTTGGCATCTCGCGTATTGGCGAACACTTTTCTGATTTCATCCAATACGCCGGTGTACGTCGCTGCATTACTGCGCGGTGTCCGACCGATAGGTGACTGATCAATCATGACAACCTTATCAACCAGCTCTGTTCCTGTAAGCGAGTTATGTGGCCCTGGCTTTGGAGCCTTCAGTCCAAGATACTGGAGAAGGGCAGGTGCTAGCGTCTCGTTTACAAGAGAACTCTTTCCGGACCCGCTAACACCAGTGACGCAGATCAGCGTACCCAGCGGAAACTCAGCAACGACCCGCTGTAGGTTATTTGTTTCCACACCATCAATCACCAGTGATTTGTTGCCATCTGGCCGACGACGGTCGGCTGGGACCTCAATCTGGCGTGAACCGGACAAGTACAATCCGGTTAATGAATCGTTACATGCGATGACATCATCTGGCCGACCCTCCACAACAATGGATCCCCCGTGTTGCCCGGCTCCCGGACCAATATCAATGACCCAATCTGCTTCACGCATCATCGCATCGTCGTGTTCCACGACAATCACGGTGTTTCCTATCCGCTGCAAATCTCTCAATGAATCAATCAGTCTGTTGTTATCACGTTGGTGCAAGCCAATTGATGGTTCATCAAGGATATAACACACACCAACTAAGGCACTGCCAATACTGCTGGCAAGACGCACGCGTTGAAGCTCACCGCCACTAAGCGTGTCCGCTGGACGGTTTAATGCCAAATATGACACGCCAACTTTCTTCAAAAATGTAAGACGCTGAATGATCTCACTAACGATGGGATCTGAAATTGGACGATCTTCGTCACTGAATTCCAAGCGATCAAAAAACTCGTGCGCATCACCAACTGCCATCTTGGTGATTTCGTCAATATTCAATCCATCGAGCCGAACGCTGTTGGCCTCTGGTCGCAATCGTGAACCATTGCAGTCCGGACAAAGTATTCTTCCGTGGTATGACTCAAGTTGAGCAAGTCTCTTTTTACCCGTAGCCGTAACCAACTCCTGCTCAAGCAACGTGAAGAGTCCCACATATGTCTTGCCAATACCGTGTATAAACTTCTTGTACTTTGCATCTCCGAATTCACATAACGGCGTATCCCGATCTAGATGCTTCAACTTCAGGAATCGATTGATCTGGGTATTATGTTTCTTTAGCACCTTGGGCGGGGCACCCTTTAGAGCTGTAATCGCACCCTCTTCAATCGATAGACTTAAATCGGGGATCACTAACTCTTCATCAAATAGGTATTGATGTCCTAACCCACCACAACCGGAACATGCGCCATAGGGACTATTAAAAGAAAAAGTCCGCGGCTCTACCTCTTCATAATTGATGTCGCAATTCGGACATGCATACAGGGTGCTGAATAAGATATCCTTCCAATCACCGTCGGTTGAATCAACCGTCGCATCGACGGTATCAAAGTAACACACGACAGCAAGTCCTTCGCCATGATCCAGTGCCAGACGCACGGACTCGCCAACGCGATCCTTAATACCCTCGCGAATGATCACCCGATCAATAACGACGTCGATATGGTGTACTTTGCGAGCAGCTAATTCTGGAAAGCTGTCCACGTCGTAAACCGTCCCGTCAATTCGGGCTCTAACAAACCCCGCATGTTTGATCCGTTGAAGTAATTCCTTGTGCTGTCCACGACGACCACGAATGATCGGAGCCATGATCATGGCCCGTGTGCCTTCAGGCAGAGTCATCAACCGATCCTGAATCTGTTTTGTTGACTGCTGGCTGATTTCCGCACCACACTGATAACAACTTGGTTCCCCTAACCGTGCCATTAGCAATCGCAGATAGTCATAGATTTCTGTAACCGTTGCGACTGTTGAACGGGGATTGGCAGTGCCTGGTCGCTGGTCGATGCATATTGTCGGCTGAAGGCCTTCAATGATATCCACATCCGGCCTCTCAAGCTGATTGAGAAATTGGCGTGCATATGCTGAAAGACTCTCGATGTACTGGCGTTGGCCTTCCGCATAGAGCGTGTCAAAGGCCAGTGAGCTCTTACCAGAACCACTTGGACCGGTAATCACCACCATTTGATTCCGAGGAATCTCGAGATCCAAATCCCGCAAGTTGTGCATGCGCGCGCCACGGATGGTGATACAAGGTCCATTTCCTAAGGACGCATGCGTCTTGATAGGTTGGTCGATCGTCGCCACCGGAGTGTGACCCTACAGCTGAAGACATCGGGATAAGTGTAAACCGCCCACGGTATCAGAGTCATACAGTGGATTCAACTAGAGGGTGCGACGGGACAAAACCTAGCGGACTTCTTCAAATCCCGTGAATATCATGCGCCCGGCGCTTGTCTGCAGCACACTTGTTACACTGCAACGCACCGTCTCGTTGATATAGTCACGCGCACCTTCGACAACAATCATCGTGCCGTCATCTAAATATCCAATACCTTGCTGGTCACCTTCACCTGCCTTGATGATTCGGATTTCGAGGTTCTCGCCCGGCAAGTATACAGGCTTGAGAGTGTTAGCAATCTCGTTGAGATTAATCACCGGTACACCATTGAGGTCTGCAACTTTATTGAGATTAAAATCACCTGTAACTACTTTTCCGTCTAATTCCTGAGCGAGCAACACGAGCTTCATGTCGACCGGTTGTAATTGCATTTCTTCTGTTTCACGTGAGTGAATCACGACATCAACAGACTTGTCTGCCTGTAATTGCCTTAGAATATCAAGCCCGCGGCGGCCACGTGTTCGCTTCATCTTGTCGCCGCTATCCGCTATGGACTGCAATTCAGAAATCACGAATTGCGGCACAATCAACTGACCATCAAACAGATTCGTAGATACCATTTCAGCGATTCGCCCGTCGATGATCACACTCGTATCTAGTACAAGCGGTCGAATACCTTTGAATTCCTTGGAGAATTCAACGTACGGAATGACGAAACGAAAGTCGTGGCGTGTTTGCAACAAAAATGAAATGCAAATGTAGCAAAGCGATATAAACAGTACGAGACTCAGGATTCCTCGGTATTGTTCTTTGTTTTCCACGTTTGAATAAGTCAGTATCGGATCAACGGCAACACCGATTACGTATGTCAGAAACATTCCAATCGCAATTCCAAAGTAAACGCAGGAGATTACTTCGATACTCTTGCGGCGGATCAACACATCCAATGCAACGAGACCAACGGCACCGGTAATGGACAATATTGCATATGTATATTCATTTTGAACTTCACCTGGCTGGGTAACCATTGAAATCCCAGCACCAAATGCAATGGCGAGAAAGAGCCCGCGCAGCATCCAAAGAGCCATAATAAAATCCTCTTATTTCCGAGGCCCTACGGAATAATCGAATAAATAAGTGCAAATGAATGAAATGATGCAGTGTAGGGCCGCCATCAGCCATTCTAATTCACTGCTGTTGAATTGCTAGAGATTTCGATGCAGCATGCCAATTTCAGCTGCCAGATTTAGCTACCCAATTTAACTACACTGTTTGGCATATTGTTTTTCGAAGAATCGATCCGTCATACCGGCGATATAATCACCAACGCTTCGTTCTACGCCGTGAATATCACACCGTTGTATAAAGCGATCCGGCATTTTCGAGGGATCATCTACCAGTGCCATATACAAACTTTTAATCTGCGCCTGCGCCCGCTCTCTCGTGGCAATAAGCTCGGGATGACGATAAACCCTGTCATATAGAAAAGTTTCAAGCTGTCGCTTCGCATCAGCCAGTTCACCAAGTGGTTCAATGATAACACCACTATCTCTGGCTTCGGTACTCGATTGCCAACCACTCTGTGAAACCAGTTTTCCGCTTTCCATCAAGACATTGTTCACCTGAAAGTCGATCAGTGTATGAACAACCGCACGTCTCAATGAATCGGAGTCGAGCGAATCGGCTCGACTCCCAAGCTCTTCAAAACACCACTGAATCATGACCAACTCACGACGTAATTCCTCCAATGTCACAAATTCAAGCTTGATAGCATCGTCTGTGTCATGTGCGTCGTACGTAATGCTATCCGCTGCATCAACCACTTGCGCCTCAAGCAACGGTCGCCTATTGTCTGCCGCTTTATCAACTCGCGACTTTTGCCCTTCGAGTACTTCGTAGGTGAGATTGAGACCAGAAATTGGCTGATGACGCGTCTCCAATTCTTCGGCAATCGTCAGCCCATAACGATTGTGCGAAAAGCCACCGACATCCTTCAGACATTCATCGAGCGCATCTTCACCGGCGTGACCAAATGGTGGATGACCAATGTCATGAAACAACGCGAGTGCTTCAACAAGATCCTCGTTTAATCGCAGGCTGCGTCCAATCGTACGGGCTATGCTAGCTACTTCCTGGGTATGCGTTAAACGCGTGCGATGATAGTCACCCTTGTCACCAGTAAAAACCTGCATCTTGCCACTGAGTCTACGATAGGCGCTGCTGTGCAAGACTCGGTCGCGATCTCGCTGAAATGGGCCGCGGTATAGGTGTTCTGGTTCCACATGGCGGCGACCGGCACTATCACAACTGCGCATCGCATAAGGTGCCAGAAGTAACGATTCTCTCTCTTCAACCGTTTGTAAAAATCCGCTTTCCATATTCGATTCTTACATTTCTAGTGAAAACCAGTGTGCCTTACATTTTGTCTACAACGCGTATACCTAACAAATCTAAGCCTGTTCGAATCACCCGAGCAGTTACATCACATAGTAAGAGACGGCTTTGCATAATCGTCTCACTTTCTGCACGTAACACATGACACTGCTCAAAAAATGAGGAAAAGCGTTTGGCCAGATCAAACAAGTAGTTCGTGAGATGATTAGGGCGATAGTCTTCTATAACCTGATCGATCGCTTCACTCAATTGAAGGATGGTCAAGGCAAGAGATCGTTCTGCCGGCTGCTCCAATGCGATGGAAGAAAATGATGCGCGTAGCCCATCGATGTCGATCTCACCACGCCGGAAGATACTCTGTATGCGAGCATAACTGTACTGCATATACGCCGCAGTATTTCCTTCAAGCGCCATCATTTTCTCATAACTAAATACATAGTCACTCGTACGGTTGTGTGATAAATCTGCATACTTGATCGCACCGTGACCAATGCAGTCTGCGATGTGCGCGCGTTGCTCGTTCGTTAACTCCGCACCATTCGGTTTCGATTCATCATTGGTGGTTACGACGTCTAGTGCCCTCGCAACAGCCTCGTCCAACAGTCCTTCCAATCCTACCGCATCTCCCGAACGCGTTTTAAATGGTCGTCCATCCTCACCTAATACAGTGCCAAAACTAATGTGTTGCAGTTCTGTTTCAGACGCCTGCCAGATCGCTGCTGCCGCAAACAACTTCTGGAAATGTTCACCCTGTCGATGATCTACCACGTAAAGCATCGCATCGGGAGACCATGTTTCCTGCCTGTACTGTATCGTGGCAAGATCCGTTGTCGCATATAGAAATGCACCGTCCCGTTTCCGAACAATCATTGGCGTTTCGAATTCATCGAGAAACACGCAGACCGCGCCATCTGATTCCCGCGTTAATCCCTTTGCTTCCAGATCAGAAACAACCGGGCCAAGCCGGTCGTGATAGAAACTTTCTCCGTACTCAACGTCAAATCGTATATCTAAGCGATCATAAATCTTCTGGATATCCGCTCGGCAATGAGGCAGAAACTCTTCCCACAAAGCGACATTTTCTTCATCGCCGTTATGTAGCTTGGCTGTTTCTGTAAGAACAGCAGTTCCTATTTGCTCATGACTACCCACGATCGGACCAAGCGTCGCGTCACCTTCAGTGGATTCAATCGTCTCCGTTAAGCTGTGCAACCATGCAGTTGCATAACTGATTTGAGTTTCAGCGCGCTTCAGGTTTTTTGCCGATTTTTTATCATCCGGATCAGCTGCACCGACTGCATCTCGTGCTTGTTCAACTGCTGCGGCTCTCTGCTCAATGGTGGCTTGTGCACCATCCAGGCCACTTTTTGCATTCCAGTACCCAATGATCTGATTTACTAGTCGATACAGGCGTGACAATTCCTTGACCGGCTTTTCCTTAAACGCATCTTCATCCGCAAAGTGCTTGTAGCCGTAGATAATCATGCCAAATTGAGTGCCCCAGTCTCCCAGATGATTATCACGGATGACATTATGTCCGGCAAAGCTGAGTACTCGAGATAGACTATCCCCAATGACCGTGGACCGAATGTGACCAACGTGCATTGGTTTTGCAACATTGGGTGATGAGTAGTCAATAACAAACGTTTTTGGCTGTACTACCGAATCGATCTGAATCTCGTTTGAATTGGATAGGTCATTGACTTGATCTGTCAGCCATTGGTCATTGATTGTCAGATTCACAAATCCAGGCCCGGCCACTTCTACCTGGCTGCATATGTCGTCCATGTTCACGGCCGACACAATTTCACTCGCAATTTCGCGTGGTTGGCGGCTGAGTTTTTTTCCCAACGGCATCGCCATATTCGCCTGATAGTCACCGAATCGAGCATCCTGAGAAGGCCGAATCATGTCAAGCAACGGTTCAACGTCACTATCGTAATTCTCGAGCACCTCTCGAAAACGCGCTCGTAGCTCTGTAAGAATCTTCATCGCCGAGTTAATCTTTGTTTCTTTAAGTGATTAGGTGTCTTGAAGTAAGTCGCTGATATCAATCTCTTCGGCGCCCGCCCAGAGTGACTCAAGCGAATAGTATTCCCGTGCCTCATCATCAAAGAGATGAAACACGACTGAACCGTAATCGAGAAGTATCCAGCGGCTGTTGTCGTATCCTTCCAGCCCCATTCGTTTATCCTGCAAATCATCTTCCAGCTTGTGGTCGATATCTTCGCTTATGGCGTGAAGTTGCCTACGGCTACTGCCCGTGGCAACAACAAAATAATCGAACATCGATGATTGCTGCCGCATATCAAGTAACTTGATATCACGACCGCCGTTTTCATACGCGACCACCACGCCTGCCCGTGCCAATTCAAGACTTCGAGCATATCGCTGCTCAGCATCCGGGCCATCGGCACGGCGTAACCTGTCTGAACTGGGAATACTGCCTTCGAGCTCTTCTTGATTTTGAGAATCGTCTGTCAAGTTTTAACCTGTAATCAATGTGGATAAATTCGCTACTCCGATTCTAATGTCTCCATCGAAAACCGTGCAGTAGCTAAAGGTCGATTGCTGTCACTACGTTAAGTCTGCTTACTCTTGAACAAAAAAACAGGGGCGTGAGTTTAGAGCCCACACCCCTGAGTTGAGTTTCGGATTCAGTAAAAACTGAATAATCTTCAGCGGTTTAGAAGACTCCCATTGCTACTAAGCTGTAGCGGACAACAAATCCAGCAGCCACGACACTCACCATGCTCATCAGCTTGATAAGAATGTTGAGGCTTGGGCCACTAGTGTCCTTGAATGGATCGCCAACTGTATCGCCGACGACACCTGCTTTATGAGCATCACTGCCTTTGCCACCAAAGTTACCAGCTTCGATGTACTTCTTAGCGTTATCCCATGCACCACCAGCGTTTGACATGAAGATCGCGACACAGAAACCACAGGTCATGGTACCAACGAGTAATCCAAGTACGCCGCCCACGCCCAGGATAATACCAGTAGCAATCGGAGTGACCAGACCCAGAAGCGATGGCAAGACCATTTCCTTTTGAGCAGCCGCCGTACTAATTCGCACCGGTTCCTGATAGTCCGGTTTTTCAGTACCATCCATGATTCCCGGCTTATCACGGAATTGACGTCGAACTTCTTCGACCATTCCGTTTGCTGCACGACCGACGGCTTTCATCGTCATAGCGCAAAATACGAACGTTGCCATGCAACCGATGAATACACCGATTAGAATTTTCGGGTTCATCAAGGAAGCGTCATAGTATCGAGCATAGTCGGGCAACGTCGCAGTCTTGACATCAACAGCGTCGACATCGATACCACCACCGCTGATCGTATACAGGCCTTCCTTTTCTTTGCCCTCAATTGGAGTAACCGTCACGGACTCGGCATTTTGCCAGGCCTCATCATTCGTCTTGTCACTGGGGAATACCAGATATGAATGATGATGCTCACCATGACTTTCAACAACAAATGTATCGGTTACCTTGCTGGCTTCACCATCGCTTAGTTCTGTTGATGCAATATGAGCTTCTGCCCAGTGGTCAAACCCCATGCGAACTTCTTCGATGTATGCAGCCAACAATGCAAGTGCTGTAAGTGCTGCGGAGCCGATGGCGAATCCTTTACCAGTAGCAGCTGTAGTGTTTCCAAGGCTATCCAAGGCATCGGTACGTTCACGAACGATCGGTTCAAGGCCGGCCATCTCAGCGTTGCCACCAGCATTATCAGCAATCGGGCCGTAAGCGTCTGTTGCCAATGTAATGCCTAGCGTGCTAAGCATACCAACGGCAGCAATTCCAACACCATAAAGACCAAGTGTGAATTGACTGACGTCTTTGAATTCAAATCCGTTTGCAAAACCGAATGCCAGTAAGGTACTTACGCATACCACCATGACCGGCACCCAAACACTCTTCATTCCTTCTGCAACACCATCGATGATTAGCGTTGCCGGACCTGACTGTGCCTGACTGGCAATCTGTTGTGTTGGTCTGTACTCATCACTTGTAGAGTATTCCGTCCACTTACCGATGATCCAACCAGCAAGCAGCCCAACTGAAATACTAAAGGCCACTCCACTGTGATCGGACATGATGAACTGCGTACATGCAAAAGCGGCAACAATCACAAGCACAGTGGAAACGTTAATTCCTTTACCCAGAGCTTTAAGCAAAGCTTTCTGACTTGCATCGTCTGAGCTGCGAACCATGTAAATACCGATGATCGATAAGCCAATTCCGACCGCTGCAATCAGCAATGGGAGGAATAGTGCTTCTAATTGCTGTCCGGGGTCTCCAACAAATGCAGCCACACCAAGTGCAGCGGTTGCA
>JAKUOW010000095.1 GCA_022451045.1 Pirellulales bacterium
TTCTTTTCTAAATTGAATATAAACGATCAGGGTCTCAAGGAGTTGGCGAAGCTGAAGCGTCTCAGGAGACTGCTACTAGTTAAGACCGATATTACGGATGCAGGTCTTCGTGAGATGGCTAAACTTCCGGAACTCGTGTCCCTGACGATCAGTGGCTCGGACATCACGGGCGTGGGGCTCAAAGAATTGACCAATCTTCCTAACCTCGAGGATCTTGGCTTAAGTGCCTCGCCAATCACCGATGAGGGCCTCCAGGAATTAGCGAAGCTGAAGAATCTCTACGATCTTAACCTGGGAGGGACTAAGGTAACCAAGGCGGGCGTGGCCGCCTTGCGGAAAGCATTGCCGAATTGCAGTATAAAACACTAGCACTCCATCTACGGCCAACTGGAAGTACAGTTGCTGGGCAGGTAAGGGGCAGTGAGATCCCTGCTCAGTCGCTGGTTTTCATACCAGCTTTGTTCCAAAACCTAAGAGCCTCCTGTGAGAGTGACCTTGTCCGGGAACATAGTATGTTTGCCGTCTGCAAGTGGCTAGGCAATTCCCCCACTGTAGCCAAACAGCACTATCTTCATTTGACAGATCTGGACTTCGATCGGGCGACGGGAATTGACCAGCCAGCCTGGCGGGGCAAAATGCGGGCCACCGCGGGGCAAAAAGCGGGCCAGCAGGGAGCGGCACGTCGTCGCATCACGACGCACTTGGAGCTGGCCAACATAAAAAAAGCCCTGCAAACGCAGAGCTTTTGTATTGAGGACGGGATAATAGGTACCTTAACCATCCCGACCCAAGTACCCCCTAGGGGAGTCGAACCCCTGTCTTTGGACTGAGAATCCAATGTCCTGGGCCACTAGACGAAGGGGGCCTGAGACTGGCTAAATCAACATAAGTGATTCAGTTACCTTCAGTGTCAGGCCGATGGCAGCTTCTGTCAATAAGGTGAATTTCCTATTACCCCGATTCAAATCGGTCGGCGGCAAACAATTCGAGTTGATACGGCACGTTTTCATCAAGGGCAAGCAACGCTAGTAACTCACCAATGGCCGATGTGAATTTGAATCCGTGCCCGCTCAATCCACATGCAAATGCGACTCCCGGAAATAGTTTCAAACGATCAATCACAAAGTGGGAATCGGGACTCATCGTGTACATGCAAACCGTGTGATCTTCCGGACTGTCAGCATCGACATCCGGTAGATACCGGCGAAGAAAGTTCTGTACTTCTCCACGTTCTGATTCATCCAGACTGCGGTCTACATTAAGTGGATCTGCGACAACACCACCGCCTGAGTGTTTGGCTGCCTTTACACCGCGACCATCGTGAGCGGTAAATCCATAAAAGTGCCCCTCAGGCACTTCAAATAGAAAGCTTGGGCAGCCAGTATCCGTTCCATAGGTATTTTCATCCGCTGTAAACCAATGCAGTGGCTTGCGCAGTATTTGGAATTTGCCGGCTATATCCGGAAGCAGGGTAGGGGACCATGCACCTGCAGTGATAATTAGCTTATCTGCAGTTATAAGCTGGCCATCGACAGTGACCGCATATCCTTGTTGTGGATGGCTCCCAAATGGTTGCCAACCTTGCACTTCAACTCCGGTTCTAATCGTTGCGCCGGCCTGAATTGCGCCGT
Organism: Pirellulales bacterium; assembly: GCA_022451045.1. Lineage (GTDB taxonomy): Bacteria > Planctomycetota > Planctomycetia > Pirellulales > Pirellulaceae > UBA11883. The sequence continues at coordinate 1,632 of JAKUOW010000095.1, forward strand.
CCAGATGAGCCTGTACGCATCGCTCTACCATCAAGAACCCAGCGCGGCGTTCAAAAACGACACCGTAGTGTTCAGGAATCCAATATTGTGGCCATCGCGCGTGAGCTTCGTGAGGTGTTAGATGTTCAACATCGAGGTCATGTTCAGCAGCACTTTGCAGTACACCGGGTACTAACTCACCGTCGACCGGTCCGGCTTCTAATACACCCGTTTCAAAATAAAGTTGTTCTTCGAATCCACTTTGCAGCTCTTCCCAGAGTTCGTATGCACGCAACAGCAAGGGAACGTAGTCTGGGTGTTCAAAATAAGCCTGCCGGATTAACCGCGTCTGCCCGTGACTGCTTCCGCGATCATGGGCAGGTGGGAACCGGTCGAGTCCAAGTACTTTGGCGCCACGTTTTGCAGAATGAAACAGTGCGCTTGATCCTACGCCGCCGGTGCCGATTACGATGATATCGAAATGCTCTGTGGTCATCACTTGGGTTGCCGTGCTAATCGAAGTATCAACGACTCAAGAGGCAGATGCCAGCGCGCAGGGCTTGAGAACTGGTTCTTTAAATCAAGATCTGTTTGTAGCAACCACTTGTAGAGTTGACCAGCTCTATCACGCCCCATTTGTTTTAAGTGCGGAACGGCATTCTTAATTTGGTTTCCATAAAACCCAGCGGCTGTCAGCGATTTTTCTAAGGATGGCCTGCGGCCGCGTTGCTCTGCATCAATAAACACTCGTGTCGCCGTTGCGTATCTTCTAAGCGACCAGGAAATGCTACCAAATAAAGCGGCCGGATGTTCACCGGATTGCAGCAGCCTGTCCAGTTCCGTTAGTGCCTCGCCCGCGCGACCTTCGGCTGCCAAGTCCACGACCTGCCAGGATGTTTGTTTGGCCCAACCACCGACGATATTTTGAACATCCTCAAGCGTGACTGATTGATCTGCTTCTATGTATAGAGCAAGCTTTCTCAGTTCTTGTTCCATTAAGCCGAAACTGTGTTCAGTGATTTGCTGTAGTAATAAGGCTGCGTCAGAATCCAATTGAATTCCGTGGTGTTTCGCCCGTCGTAAGATCCACTTACTGATCTTCTGTTCATCCGGGTAAGAGTTTGAACCTCGCTTAATCGTCGGGAGCCGGCAGTCGATTGCAATGCCATGCTCCGCAACCAGCTTAGCGAGCTTGGTGTTAGCCGGCCATTTTGTGACACACAGTACCAGCAGCCCCTGTATCGAGGTGGATTGTGCCAGCGACTCTAGACGATCGCGGTTTACCGTGACAAATGAATCAGCATCCTGCACGATAGCGATACGAGGGCCATCCCCGCCGAACAACGACCGCGTGTTGATTTCGTCGTTGACGTCGCTCCAATTCACGGTCTGTTGATCTGGATCAAAGACTCGGATCGGGTCATCGTTTTCAGATCCAAGAGTATGGGCAATGGCGCTACGCGCTTCGCTCACTAAAAATGGCTCGTTACCCACCAAGGCGCATATTCCACGCTGAGGTAATCCCGCTGGCTTGGCTATGAAGTCGAAGATGTCAACGAGTGATGAGTCAGATGCGGTTTTCTTTTTCGCCATGGAAGGATTATAGCAATAAACATGGGTTGGCGTCCCTAGTCGTCGCTGCGTTGGTAGATTTGTGTGTGCAACTGTGGGATTAGTGACCGGCAACGCCAAGTGCTAACTCCGCAGGCCCTGCCGGTTTGACTGTGTCTACGGCTTGCCGAGCCCTGCGGCTACCAAGAACGTCGGGTCGTCTGACGGCTCTGCGGCTGGGAACTACTATGGATCGTTTTATCAGTCGTTATAATGTGCATAAACGGGCCATGCCGTTACTGGCCGTTGCAGCTCGTCTATGAGGTACATGAAGGCAAGAGGCATGTCGATAACGGATTATCTCGAAACTCCCGTGGCGCGCATTATCATCAATGTTGCGCTTATAGCGATGCTACTGGTGATCGGCTTCTTCATTGTGAGAAAGTTTCGGGATCGCATCGACGAAGACATACCAGACGGGGATGAACACCTTGCGAATTTCGAAGAAATGCATTCGAGAGGTGACATCTCAGCTCCAGAACTCCGAAGTATATCTACGGTGATCGAAGACTCCCGACCTGAAGAGGAGACGGAGCCTGAGGAACCTGGTGAATAACAACACTAACCACGGTTGGATCTGTTAGTCCGGTTATGCCGGTCATGCAGTCGACCGTGGCTTGTAACTTGATTCTCACCACAGATGAAACCAGCCTGGGAGGCTGGTTAGAGCCACAATTTAGGAGAACCCATCTGCTCGAAAACGCTAGGGATGGCAGTTGGCCAAGGACGTTTTGAAGCAAACCACGAAGTGAACTTCAACAGGCCGGGATCGAGCCCTTCACGTTTAATAGAGATTTCACCGCAATGATGCGATTGGATTGCAGCGGTGATTTGAAGGAGTAGTCATGCCTACCGGACGAGATTTGAGCGGCGGAAGTCGCGGAAGTAGCACAACGAAGAAGAACGCTTTTTGTTCTTTCTGTCGTAAGAGCTATCGCGATGTTGGCCCTCTGGTAGAAGGACCTGGAGACGTATACATCTGCGCAGAATGTATTGACCTTTGCTCATCCATTCTGGATCAGGAACAAAAACGACGTGGATCAAGCAAGTCGTTGTTCAATGAAATTCCTGCTCCGCGTGAAATCGTGGAACGCATGGACGAATACGTTATCGGCCAGGAAGCAGCGAAAAAAGTGCTTGCCGTTGCGGTACACAATCACTACAAACGCCTGACACTTGGTTGGGAAGGTAGTGATGTAGAGATTGAGAAGTCCAATATCCTCTTGGTTGGCCCAACCGGTAGCGGAAAGACTCTTCTTGCTCGCACGCTAGCACGCGTGTTGAACGTACCGTTCGCCATTGGTGACGCCACTACGTTAACAGAAGCTGGATACGTCGGTGAAGATGTTGAGAATCTTCTGCTTAAGCTCCTCCATGCTGCTGACTTCGATGTGGAAGCCGCTCAACGTGGCGTGATCTATATTGATGAGATCGACAAGATTGGTAAGACAAGTCAAAACGTGTCGATCACGCGTGATGTTTCCGGTGAAGGTGTTCAACAAGCATTGTTGAAAATGCTGGAAGGAACCGTTGCAAACGTACCACCGCAGGGCGGACGCAAGCATCCTGAACAACAATATATCCAGATCGACACAACGAATATTCTGTTTATCTGTGGCGGTACATTTGTTGGAGTGGACGATATCATTCGAAAACGAATGGGAACGCAGACTCTCGGATTTGGTCAGTCAGCTGGTCAACGAGAAGATTCCACGCTAACTGAATTACTACCCAACGTACAGACAGATGATATTCTCGAATTCGGTTTGATCCCGGAATTAGTTGGTAGACTACCTATCTGCACAGCACTTACTCCGCTTGATGAAGATGGTCTGGTACGTGTTCTCACCGAACCTAAAAACGCTCTTGTGCGTCAGTACGAAAGCCTGTTTGAAATGGAAGAGTGCGAGCTTAGCTTTACAGATCAGGCGATCCGACGAATTGCTCAGAAAGCGCTCGATCGAGGCACAGGAGCTCGTGGATTACGCAGCATTATTGAAAACGTAATGCTCGACGTGATGTACGAATTACCGGACCGCAAGGGTAGCGGAGAGTATGTCATGGACGAAGAACTCGGCGATGGCAATAAGTCTCTCTTTGATACTCATCGCAAGAGTGCTTAGTCGCCTGATTGGCTGCGGAAGTTACGCACGATCTCGACGTATTGCTTTGCCAATGAAGTGATGCGATCCATGTCTCCGCGTTCAACTGCATCTTTCTCGCCCAGCGCACCGCCTACACCTAGTGCACATGCACCGGCCTTAAGGAAGTCTTCTGCTGTTGTGAGGTCAACGCCGCCTGTTGGCATGATCTTCACTTGGGGCAGGGGACCCTTGAGTGCCTTGAGGTGGCTGGGGCCGCCGATGTCCGCGGGAAATACTTTGACAATATCCGCACCGGCCTGCCAGGCAGTCACGACTTCAGTAGGAGTGAATACGCCCGGCGTCACAATCTTGTCATAACGCTTGCACATCTCGATCACTTTGACATCAGTTGACGGCGACACGATAAACTCAGCTCCGGCAAGGATAGCCGTTCTGGCCGTCTCACTATCAAGTACAGTTCCCGCACCAAGCAAGATGCGATCGCCGATACGGCGTTTTACTTCTTTAATGACCTCAACAGCATCCGGTACCGTAAAGGTCACTTCCATTACTTCGACACCGCCGGCAAGGAGCGCTTCGGCCACATCGGCAAGTGTCTCGCCGCTGTCGGCTCGTATTACCGCAACGATGCCTGAGTCCAATACGCGTTGTAGGTTTTCGTGGCTGCTCATTCTGTGAGTTGTCCTGCTCTGGTGCCAAGGTGCCAATGGTTATGTATGTGTTTATTGTAACTTAGATGCTGTAAGTCATAAGCCCGTCTCTCATCGCGCATCGTCGTTGCATTGGGAAGATTGTGTATCTAAACCAGCAGGGCTCTGCCGGTTTGACCGCGCCTACGACTTGCCAAGCTCGGCGGTTATCAGGAACACTGCGTCCCAGCTCCTGTACATATGTTGCGGTTAGGACAAAGGACACCTACTCTCCAAACCGATAATTATTAATAGAAATTCAGAATAAAACTCTCTGCTATTATCCGTTTTGTGCGATGCAACGAATACGCAAAACCAGTGTGCTTGCGTTACTAACACTTCAGCTGTTAGTGATACACGCCGTTGCGCAGGATCAGATTCCCACTTACACCACAAAAACACGCCGGTTTAAAATCCCATATACCGTTACTTCAATGGATGCATCTGCTGTTACAACGCTTTGGGTTTCAGTAGATCGTGGTAAGGCCTGGTCCGCATTTGCAAAAGAGACAGGGCAGGGTGGCTCTTTCCAATTTCAAACCAAACAAGATGGCGAATACTGGTTTCGCTCTCAAACTGGAGCCGAGCAGGTGTCGTCCGGCTCCAATCCACAACTGAGAGTGTATGTGGACGCAACTCCGCCACGCATTCAGATTACAGCACGTAATCTGCCGGAGGGCGATGTCCTGATTGAATCTTTAGTAACAGATCAAACAGTGGTGGCGAATCAGGTCTTAATGCAAATCACGACAGGACCAAATAGTCCCTGGGAGGTTCTCCCATTTCAAGGTAAACCAGTACGTCTTGAAAATGGCGACGTCAGAGCGGTATCCAGATATAAGCCAACTACTGCATCTAGAGTGGTAGTCGTGAGGACTATTGCTCGTGATGGCGCGGGAAATACAACGGGGCTGACGAAACAGGTCTTTGTGACACCGTCCTCCTAGCCTTAAAGCATCAAAGAAGCCCCGTTGTCTATTCAGGATTGGCTGCCAAGTGCCGCAGGACTTCAATTCCGCGGTCGATGACTTCATCACTAGCGGCGTAAGAAATACGGAAGTGCGTATCAGCGTTACTGAAGATGTTACCTGGAATGATTAGCAGGTTATTTTCAATGGCCTTTGTAACAAACTCTGTCCCGGTGCCCCACGGGGCTTTTGGGAATATGTAAAAGGCGCCTTCTGGTTGCACCAATTCAAACTGATCACGCAGCCCGTTTGCGATCCGATCACGCTTTGTTTTATAGGACTCCACATATTCGCTTAGATCAGTTTCCATTGCTTCGAGCCCTGCCCACTGAGCAGGCTGAGGCGCACAGACAAAGCTGTACTGCTGTATCTTCGCCATTGTTTCAATGACTGCCTGCGGGCCGTGTACCATTCCCAGTCGCCAGCCTGTCATGGCGTGACTCTTCGAGAACCCATCAATTACGATGGTCTGTTCGTTATAGTCAGCTGGTGTTGCGTAATTGTCCTGGTAACAGAACTCGCTGTAGATTTCATCGGAGACAAGTGCGATACCGTGCTTTTGACAGATTTCCGCCAACCCACGTACTTCTTCTTCGGTGGCGACGACGCCCGTTGGATTGGCTGGGCTGTTAAGCAAGATAAGCTTTGTGCGGTCGTTAATAGCATCCTCAACCATTTGTAGGTCGATTTTGAAATCAGGATAAGTGTCCAGTAAAACTGGGACACCTGCGACGAGTTTTACCAGAGGTTCATACATGACGAAAAACGGATCGAAGATAATTACTTCATCGCCGGGATTAACTAGTGACATCATGGCAAGCACCAAGCCACCGCTTGTGCCGCTAGAAACAAAGACCTTGCGATCATCGTGACCAAATCGCTGTTCGACGTCTGCTTGTAGTTTCTCCACTAGAGCAGGGAGTCCCTGAGTCGGTGTGTAGCCGTTCTTTCCGGCAAGGATGGCGTCGATCGCAGCTTGCTTGACTTCATCCGGCACATCGAAATCCGGTTGGCCGATAGACAGATTGATCGGGTTTTCCAAGGAGGCAGCCAGGTCAAATACTTTTCGTATTCCACTGCTGTCGATTGCGTTACTGCGTTCCGATAACCAATTGATTTCAGACATGTTGCTACCCGGTAGCCTTAAGAAAGTGGTAGACGGCAAACGTTATTAGAAGGAACCTTACCGTACTCGACACTTAAAGGTAACCACACCGGATTCACCAATGTCGAGATGCTCTGTGATTTCCCAACGAAGTACAACTGAGTCGGTCGTTTCATCAAGCATGAAGAAGTTACCCTCACGATCGCTTGTTTCAGAGTCGTCGATAAACTGCAAACGGCGATGAATGTGATCTACGATAGTAACATTTCCAATTAGCTGGTCACCGACGTTCTTATATGCGATGGTGAATTCGATAATATCCCCCGGCTTAGCATCTGATGCCGATGCCTTCTTGGTGATTTCCAGTCGATCCCGACCTTCGGGCATTTGATAGCCGGTCGTTGCGCCACTCGCCTTCATAGTGCCGATGTCTTTGGCAATGAATCCATCTATCACGACTTGAACCGCGGCATTTTCTGTCCAGTCTTCCGCAGGCAGTGCATTCTTACTCAGGCGAGCTTTGTCAGCTGAATCGATTTTGACATCATGCTGAACCTGTAATCCTTCGGTAGCTTTGAAGTTATTACTATCTTCAATGACACCGGTTTCGCCTTTGAATTGTGTCGGCGGGATTTCTTCGGCAAACAGCTGGATTGTCTGCTGACCAATGTTTCGGCCAGGCATTTGATTCTGTTGGACCTGTTCTTCAAGCGTTTGCCCTGTAAATTGCCGCCTCTCCAGATCTAGCGTTGCTTGTCCTACCAGTTCAGTTCGTTTCATATGGTGGGTGCCGTCGAGGCGTCTAACTGCAGCAAATCGAGGTGCGTAAACAGGTGTGGAATTTGTGGCGTTTACCCGTACGTCACCATCGACTGTGTGGTAGTGAACGACCGTGTCTGCTTCATCAAGATTATGCACATCCCAGTTTTTACGGATGTTTACCTGTTGGTCTTTGTCCCCACCGTTTTGGATGTATTCGTCTGCAGGCCAAGGTCTCACTTCGCCGTCGGGCATCCATTGAGCAGGGTAATTGATACCCATCAGCGGATTCCCTGGTGCAGGCGCACCAGGTTGTCCGGTATAGGCATCGTATGGCAGATTATTAGCCGGTACACGGCTTACCGCTGGTTGTGAAGTCGGCTGCGAGCTTGAAGTGACCTGATGGCTTGTGGGTTGTACGTGCTGAAATGACGGCTGCGGAGGCTGCTGGCCTTCAATTCCATATTGTGGTGGAATGGGTGCCGTGTCATTTGCTGTCGGACTATAAAACTGGCAGCCGATGCTGCACCAACAAATCAGCGCGACGAGCGGCATGATAATTGAGTGCGTTTGGTTTGTTACTGAGTGAATTTTCATTCGGTCTTTATTACCTGGTGGGACGCCCTGGTTGTGTTTGATTGATTTCGGCCGGAGCTGCTCCTGGTTTTTGCAATAAAAGCAGCGGTGGTGTCTGTACCTTGAGTTTTCCGGTTGATGGGTCGTGGACAGGCAAACGGGAACCGATTCGCAAGATTGCCACAGGTCTGCCGAATCGATCGGCCGTACGTAAGGGATCTTCCTGAGCACTGACATCTGTGACGCGCTGATAGTCGCGGCGATCCTGAACCTGCAATGCGGTTGCCGGCGCCTCGAGGTAAATCACTCGTGTAACAAACAAACCGTCTAAAGCGGATTCGATGTCTTGTTGGTCAATGTGGATTGGAATTGGATATTGGAATTCCTTACCGCTTGGTGGATAAAGTCGGTCGATCACTTCGACGGTTGGATACAGTTCTTCACCAGGGTGCTTGTAGATATTCGTGACCTTTAATCGGTATGTGTGTCCAATAAGCATTGCAGCTTTTCGGTCATCCATTTGTGGTGTTTCAAATTGCTGGTTAAAGGCGAATCCGACTTTCGTTCCAACCGGCGTAATTATCTCGACTGGTTGGAAGTAGCCTGGCAATGGTCCGCCGCGATACAACTGGCTTTGCCCGATCATGCCAGGTGCCATGTTGATAGTGGAATTACGGTAGTGTAAATTACGTCGCTGTTGTTGGGCGTGCACCTGGTGGCTGACTGTAGTCAGAACTATAGCCATCAACAGGGCAAGTAATCTGGCGGTAGCTAACCGAATGACTGACCTATTTAGAGCTAATAGGGGATTTCGCATTGTTGTCCTACGAGCTTTCCTGTGCGTCATGTGTTTATGTGATTGCGGCGGTATTATGCAGCGAGCCCCTCGTCCGAGTTGTCGGAGAAGGGGCCCCCTGATTGTGTCCTAAACCCGGCCGTACTTAAGGTACGATCTGAGTTCGCATCTGACTTGGTTGACTAAGTGGTGCGGATGGATGGAACGTTTGCTCACGTATGTACATTTTGCTTGGCTGCTTGGGATAGCTGTAGCCAGGCACTTGTCGCATGTGAATATCCATAGTTGGTGTTGGACCAGGGATATCGACTTTCGTGTGATTATGCATCGTGTACCGTTGCAGTCCGGCCGGAGCACCGTATGGTAGATGCGGCGGTCCAGGCAACCCGATTGGAGTTGCGGTTCTTGGTGTGCCCCATGGAGGAGTGCTCAAACCGGCGACATGATTTCCACCCATGCCCATATTTGCAGGAAGGCCTTGAGGCTGTGCCATGGCGTGAGCAGCGAGTGCTGTAGCAGGTACCATGAAGGCTGCCTGAGCGGCATCACCAACTGTTGCTTGACCTGCACCACGATCTCGGTTCCCAATCCGAATGATAGCCATAATGCTTCCACGGCGGGCAGCTTCTGTGATCGGATCATCGCCCGGATCCAATCGTGTGCTGACGAGAGTCTCTACGCCGGCTAGAGCCAGTTCCTGAAATTCCGGATCTGGTAGGTAGATTACTTTCGTTACATAGTTACCAACAACGACCTGGTTGATGTCTTCATCAGTGAATTGGATCGGAATCGCATTGTGCTCCAGATAGGCTGCCGTCCGGGCGTTTATTGGTGCAACTTCAACGGTCGGGAACAATTCCAATCCTTCATGACCTGCAATATTGCTTAGTTTTGCAGCTGTAAGGGAGCCGGCCGGGAAGTTAATCTGGCAAGGCAAAAACTTTTTATCATCGGTGAAATTGAACATGCCGGTAGAATCAAGGTGTATATGCATCCTGTCTGGTCGTTGGAATGCTAGTTGAACGGAAAACGCTGGTGCCGCCGCGGCTCCCATCGTTGATACAGGCATTTGAGGTGCCAATACGCCAGGACCGGGTCCGTCAACGCCCGGGCCAGGATGCATTAACTGGTGAGCCGGTGGCAGGTTGTGTTGTTGAAATGGCTTAACACAGCCGGTCACGGACAATGCCGCTACCAGGATAAGAGCCCAAAACTTCACGTACGTTTTCATCGTTTCCTCCTAAGGGAGTTGGCCAACTTGTGACCGCACTCAAACGTTAGGCAATAACTCTTTTTGTCAGGGATTCAAAACTTGGATTGATGTAGACCTGTGAATACTGCACGTCGTACAATTCCGGCCTGATACACCGAGAGCACTTTGCGCGAGCGCAAGCCTTCTCTCCATGAATCCTAGTTCGGCTCGTTATTACCCGTTTCTTTGGAAAAATCCGCATAACTTACCAATGAAGTACAAATTAACTGTGCTAGCAGCTCTACTAGCGGCTATTGGCGTGGCGGTGATACCTAAAAATGGGTTACCACATTTGGCTAATCTTCCCAGCTTGCCAAATTGGCTCTCAAAGTCGGCAAACGCTCAGGATTCGGCGCAAAGCACTAGTCTTGATGTAAATGAGCGAATTGAAGAGCAGGGTAGTCAGCAGAGTCCCACTCAAAATGGCCAGTACCTTATGCACAAGGCAGCAGAAAAGCTTGGTAAAGAATCTGTGCTACAAGCTGCTGTTCGACATCGTATTCATATGTTTGGGCATAAATTGGTTGGAACAGGGTACTACCGACAATTCCAACAGGACGGGATCAGCCGTCATCGTCTTGAATTCAAAACTCAAGTTGCAGGCGAAGTAACATCACTAACACAGGTTTGTGATGGTCGCCATCTGTGGGTTCGCGAGAGCAGTGGTGATACTTCCAAGCTCAGCCGGATTGATTTGCGTCGTGTATTTCGTGCGATCAGTGATTCTGAGGCTAGATCTGAAGTGAGCCAAATCAGGGCACCATTGAGCCTGATTGCATTGGGAGGGATTCCTAGGTTAATGGGTGCACTGCAACGGTCATTCATATTTGTACGTGTTGAAGAAGATAACCTCGGTGGTGTACCAGTTTGGGTGCTATACGGGCATTGGACAGAGGCTTACCGAGAACAGATTAAGTCGACCTTCCCAACACTTGATGGCAAAGTGCGGGATCACCTGCCTGATTCTGCAAAGGTTGTATTGGCTCGCGGCGGTGGATTTGATCTCTTTCCGTTCGAAATACACTTCCAAAAACGAGGTGCGTATTCAACTGACCATCTGGAAGACAGACCTATCGTGAGCTTGCAGCTCTATCAAGTAACCCGCAATGTGCATATGGAAGCATCGCAGTTTGAATATCAACGTGGAGATCAGGTGGTATTGGAACGTACAGACGCTCTTATCGGACAGTTACTTCCCGCGGCTGAGGAACCAGCGGAAGAAGAGTAACGGACGGTTACGTCGATTTGCAAGCACGTCTAAACTGAAGGATTCAGGTGTTAGTAGCTCCTTTGCTAGCCATCTGATGTTAATGGCTTGAATCGCTTTGCGTATAGGAATAGTCTCCGTTGGCAAGAATCTTCTTAACTCTCGCTGGTATCTCGTTGGCGCTGATGATTGCGAATTTCGTAATTGGGCTCAACGCCGGTGATGTAAATGACGTATCAAAGGCACATCGTCAGGCGAGTCTGGAACTGAGGGAAGCCAATCGTAATCAGCTGGATTCCAATTCCGAAGCATATAAGACAATTCAGCTAGCAGCAACACAAGCACGCGAACTCCACAACACCGTTAAGGTTCGTCATCGTCTGCACTTCTTACTGGGCGTTGCAGCCGCCTTATTTGTCGTACTTGTAAACAGTATTTCCGTAACGTATTTCATTGGTACATCTCGTTGGTGTAAAGAAGTGGTGGATACGTATGGTCTGGACGAAGAGTTTTCAAATCGAAGTCGGAGATTGAAGTCTAAAACGTTTCCATGGTCGATCAGTGGCGTGTTGGTGATTATCACAGTAGCAGCGTTTGGTGGAGCAGCAGATCCGGGTACATCCATCGAGACGGCATCAGACTGGGTGGCACCTCACTACATGGCGGCAATCATTGGCACGTGTTGGATTGGCTATTCGTTTCTGATGCAGGTCGGGTTGATCGGAGCACACTTCGATGTCATTCAAGAAATCCTGTCTGAGGTAGATGATATTCGCAGTAACTCAAAGAGCGACTCATCTAGTTATGTACATGAAACTGATGTAGATGAAACGTCTGGTCAATCTGAGAATGCGGATGGTGAGCAATGAAGGCAGTGGTTCAGCGAGTTACGCACGCGTCCGTATCTGTCAGACGCGAAATCGTCGGCCAAATCAGCCAGGGCCTGATGGTGCTAATCGGTATTGGGCCGAATGATACTGCGGAAGCTGCAGAGAAGATGGCGAAGAAACTCGTAAACCTTCGCATCTTTTCAGATGACGATGGCAAAATGAATCTCAGTGTGGATGACATTCGAGGTGAGATGCTGATTGTCAGCCAGTTCACGTTATATGGTGACACACAAAAGGGAAATCGCCCCAGTTTCGTCAATGCCGCGCCACCGGAAATCGCAGAGCCGCTGTACGAGAAACTGGTTGAGTCGGTTGCGATTCAGGGTATACGGGTTGCAACTGGTGAATTCGGTGCGGACATGCAGGTAACGCTTGTAAACGATGGGCCAGTAACGCTTTTGCTAGAGGTGAGCGGGTAAGCTGGCCGCAGTCTCACTGGTTAGAGCCAGGCCCTGCGGGTTCAGCTGTGCTGAGGCGCTCGGTTGCATGGAGTATATCTCTTGCGAGTTTACATCATCACCGCGCCCTGTGTTTGAGTCTCGTAATAGGATCGCTCTTGACCTTTACCCCACAGATTCCTTACACATTGTGTTTGAAAATCGCTCTGGTTTAGAGGCGTTATGTAATGGAATCATATGACGTTGTAATGTTCGTCATTGTCGGGATTATGATCCTGGTTGGTGCATGGAAGGGGCTCGCATGGCAAATTGCCATTGTTGCTTCGATCATCGTCAGCTTTTGGGTTGCGATTTCGTTCGAAAAGAGCCTCGCCGATTTGCTAACGGTCATCGACGCGCCATGGAATAGCTATATCGCAATGATTCTGCTGTACCTAGGGACCAGTCTTGGTATTTGGTTTCTGTTTGCCTGCAGTGCCAGATTTATCGAGAAGCTGGAGCTAAAGGGATTCGATCGGCAAATGGGGGCGATTATCGGAGTCGTCAACGGAATTCTCGTTTGTTGTGTGCTGACGATCTTTGCTTCGATGTGCGGCAATGAAAAGCTGGATACTTCGCTCACGAGATCCAAGTCTGCACCGTATATCAATCATGTGCTCAATCAAATCAGGCCCCTGATTCCAGAGAAGTACAGTGAAACGGTCAATCCGCACTTTGATCACTTGCAGGAAATACTGGATCGGGAGCCGATGGCTGAGGTAGAGGAGCAGGGTAGTGTCTCAGTTACTGAACTGCCGCTGATCGCCGACGACGAGCCGCAAGTATCTCGCTAACGCTTCTTCGTGACCCTACTTCAAGGTTACTTATTCGCTCGGTGGTTCGTTTTCGGGAGCTTGTACCTGATTAACCTGTAATACGCTGGCAGCTTTGATCCAGTCACGTGCTGCAGCCGGCATGTGTAGCTGTTGAGCTAACTCGGCAAGCTTTAGGAGTTGTTCTTTACCCCCTTGGCGTTGTGCGGTGGCTACGCTCAATTCGATGTATTGGAGTTTCAGTTCTTTGATGCGTTCATATTCATTCTGATACTTTTCTGCATTTTCAGCGTCCCGCATCTGTTGGCAGACTGCAGCGAGTTTGAACAAAGCCTGATCGTTTGCT
>JAKUOW010000096.1 GCA_022451045.1 Pirellulales bacterium
CGGCGTGTGGGGTCAGCTTTGGAAATAGATCAGATATCAAAGCACCCGATTCGCCTAAACGACTGAAGGTTCGCTTGCTGCCCAGCAATAAGGAGTTTTCAGTGGTCTGTTGAGTCTGAACACTGCCGAATGAGTCCGGAACCGGTTGTTTGTGTAGCTTGTTGAGTGTCGGTTTGGGATCAAAAGTCTCTACCTGACTGGGACCACCGGCCATAAAGAGAAATATCACCCGCGTGGCCTTCGCTGGGAAGTGTGGATCTTTGCTCTGTAGAGGATTCGCGGTCGTTGGAGATGCAGTTTGTGCGTCGTCTGCAAGCATGGCTGAAAGCGCAAGGCTACCAAAGCCTAGTCCGGAGGACGAGAGCCATTGGCGTCTTGATTGGAGAACCTGGCTTTGATGATCCATGGAATTCATCATAACGTGATCAAATAAGAAGTCCCAACCAATGACCGATGCTCAAAATAACTACAGTAACTCTTGCAACGGACCGTGATTTCCCAGAAGGTGTTGAGGTCGTCCTGACAAGTCATCAAACGTTTTGTGACGCACGTCGATTCCGAGTTGCTGATAAAGTGTAGCGAACACTTCCCGATAATGCACCGGACGGGATTCGGCATGTTCACCAAATTTATTCGTGGACCCCAAGACTTGGCCACCTTTCATGCCGCCACCGGCAAGTAATGCGCCAGCAACTCTGGGCCAGTGATCTCGACCTGCATTTGTGTTGATCTTCGGTGTGCGTCCAAATTCTCCCCAGACGACCACAGAGACATCATCCAGTAAGCCCCGTTGCTTCAAGTCCGTGATAAGAGCGGACACTCCGATATCTAGGAGTGGCAACGTTTCACGAGCTTCCACGAAGTTTTCTTTGTGCCAATCCCAGTTGTAGTCTCCCTTGAGCATGCGGCCGTAAGGATAGCGGCTGAACACCAGCGTGACACAGCGAGCACCGGCTTCGATGACGCGACGTGCCAGCAGGAATTGATCGAGCATCTTGCCGCCGCCACGTTTTGGTGGGTTAGCTGCGTCAATGCCGTATAAGTTTCTAGTGGACTCGTCTTCCTGACTGAGGTCCATTGCTCTAGCAAGTCGCCCGCTTGCCAATACGTCAAATGCCTGTCGGCTGTATGTATCCATCTTTTCACTGGTGCCGCTCTTGTCGACTACTTTCCGAAAGCGATCGAACGAAGCAAGTAGGCGACGACGGTCACTAAGTCTTCGTACACCTTCACTTGTTACGGTGAAATTCGCGGTATCGACACTCGATAATTCCAATCCGGCATGTGCTGGGCCCAGGAAGCCACCAGTGCCTAGCTTGGTACTGTGAACAAAACGAGCATCATAGTAATCCGGCGATAAATCGACGGTGACGGGCACGCCTTTAACGGCTGGGCCAATTTCGTTGGAAGCTACTGCGCCGAGAGACGGCCATCCGCCAGGTGGGTAGCCGACGACTTCGCGTGAACCTGTTTGTGTTGGATGATGCTCCCACCCAGTAACAACCTGATGAACATCGTGCTGATCGATGGCGCCCACAAGCGAACGAATTGGCACAAGATCTTCCATCATTCCAGCCAGACGGGGCATGAGTTCGCAAATCTCGATGCCGGTAACACTCGATCTGATTGGACTAAATTCGCCGCGAATCTCGGATGGTGCGTTTGGTTTAGGGTCAAACATGTCGAGATGCGGTGGACCGCCAGGAAGGATGACCATGATGGTACCTTTTGCACCTGTAGGTCTTTGTTGCGCCGCTTCGGCCCTTAGTATTTGTGGTAGCCCTATTCCGCCCATGGCCAAAGAACCAACAGTCATAAACCCGCGTCGGTTTAAGTTACGCGCCGCTTTTTGAAATGAGCCGCGAATTAAAGACATGAGCGCTACCAGTGCCATGGGATGGGAATGTGTTACCTCTTTATTCTAATGAAAGAGCAGACGTAAGTCATATGGCAGTTGGTTCTGGACAGCATAAGGGGATAAAATCGCTATGTTACGATGCGATTGGACATGCTCAGTTCGCTGAAATGACAGTCGACACTGGCGCTGTCGGAATTGGGCTTGTTAGGTAAACTAGGAATTATGAACCTTAGACACGTGTGTATATATAGAAGCACAATTAGGATCAACAAAAGAATAATCGAGAATCGGGCATCGAATGTTGGCAACCGCGACTAAAACCTACCCCAAAAGCATATTCATCGTTCTTGGAAGTATATTTTTCGGCATGAATTCCGCCTCGCTTATTCATGCGGATGATGAAGACAAGCCGGATGCAGCGGCAATCGAGTTTTTCGAAAACAAGATTCGACCGGTATTAAGTCAGCACTGCTACTCTTGTCATGCAACGGACGCAAAAAACATAAAGGGTGGTTTATTGCTGGATTCGCGGGATGCTTCGAGAAAAGGTGGAGATTCCGGTCCGGCCGTTGTGCCTGGTAGTGTTGAGGACAGCTTGATTATCTCAGCGCTCAAGTATGAGAGCTTTGAAATGCCCCCGAAGGGTAAGCTTGATGAGGCAGTTATCAATGACTTCGTTAAGTGGATTGAGATGGGGGCTCCCGACCCGCGTGACGGGACGGCCGTTGCCAAGTCTTCCATTAACTTTGAAGAAGGACGCAAGCACTGGGCATACCAAACGGTTGTCATGCCTGAACAACCGAAAGTGAAAAACAAGAAGTGGCCCGTAAATGCGGTTGATTACTTTACTTTGGCTCAAATGGAATCACGGGGTATTCAACCGGTATCGCCGGCTACGAAACGCGACTTGATTCGGCGGGCAACCTTTGATTTGACTGGGTTGCCACCATCACCGGAAGAAACAGAAGCGTTTCTAAAGGATGAGTCGCCCGAAGCGTTTTCCAAAGTGGTAGAACGATTGCTGGCGTCGGAGCACTACGGGGAACGTTGGGGTCGCTATTGGCTAGACGTTGCCCGCTATTCAGAAGATCAGGCCCACACCTTCGCCGTAAAGCCAAACTCAAATGGATTTCGTTATCGCGATTGGGTGATTTCTGCTTTCAACAGAGACATGCCGTACGATCAATTCGTTAGATTGCAAATCGCCGGTGACCTTTATGGTGAAACGGGTGATGTGCCCTATGAAAACCTCGTGGCACTGGGGTACTTCGGGCTCGGCGCCCAATATTACAAGAACTCAGATCGCGAACGTGCAATTGCGGACGAGCTTGATGACAGAATTGATACGCTAACTCGCGGATTTTTAGGTCTCACCGTTAGTTGTGCTCGATGTCACGATCACAAGTTTGATCCGATTCCTACTCAAGATTACTACTCCATAGCCGGAATCTTCAGTAGTTCTCGCTTGAACAACGCGGCATTGTGCTCGCCGGAAGAAGTTAAGGCTTACCACGATGGTCAGCAACTGATCAAGGATACGGAGAACGCCGTCAAAAAATATCTAGCAGATCGAAAGGAAGCAGCAGCTACGTCAAAGGTTCCTGAGATTGCTAAATATATGGAGACGGTATGGCGATTTAAGGTTGCCAAGGAAAACGGCCAGGCCGTGCCTACTGGTGAATTGGCGGAGGCTGCCGAGGTTAATGAATTCCTGCTTAAACGTTGGATTGAATTCCTTGATCCAAAGAATAAAGGCAAGGTGGCGGAACTTGCTGCGTGGTTTGAATTGAAGGTCGGACAAGCGGGCGAGATTGACTTAAGCAAAGAATTACCCGAACGTGTAACTGCTGTTACCCGTGGTTTCCAAAAGCTGGTGGAGTCATTAGTCGTAGTTCAGGATGGTGTAACAGTAACCAACATAGCAGCACGGCCTGAGGGGGAAGAACACGTTTCAGGTAATCCGAGATTTGTAACGCCAATTGCAACAAAGGTCAGACCAGCGGTGGGCATTGATGTGGATATATCTGGCGCCGGCGAACTCTATCTAATCGTCACCGATGCAGGAAATGGCAAGAGTTGCGACCACGCAGATTGGATTAAGCCCAGATTCATTAACGAGGCGGGTGAGGAGTTATTACTCACTGATCTGGAACCCAAGAAATCGGAGTCATTTGGCGGCCCTGTCAAAAATAAAAACTACACGGGGAACCCAATCCGAGTTGGTGGAAAAATGTATGCGAATGGAATCGGTGTGCATGCTGAGTCCAAGCTGATTTACGATATCCCGGAAGGTTACAGTCGCTTTGCAGCTATAGGTGGATTAGATAATAGCGGTTCCGATCAAGGGGGTTGCGGTGAGCAAGCCAGCGTGCAATTTGCGATTTACACTGAAGAACCCAAGGTGCAGCCCAAAAATGCCGGGACAGATTTGCTTACAAAACTACTTGGTAAAGACGGACCATTCGCAGTAGCGGATAAAGACCTGGAAAACTTTTTGTCCGATGAAAATCGCAGAGAATTGGAATCGCTTCGTAATGCTCATGAGGAAGCAAAGAAAACAGCCACACCGATGTACCCAGTGGCCCATGCTTATACCGAGGCGAATCCTCATGACCTGAGAGTGTTCGTTCGCGGTAATCCGGCAAACAAACGTGAAATCGCACCTCGCCGTTTCCTGCAAGTATTGGCAGGGGAGGAACCAGAACCGTATAAGGATGGAAGTGGTCGCCGTGAGTTAGCCGACGATATCACCTCACCGGACAATCCACTCACGCCTCGCGTAATGGCAAACCGTGTTTGGCAGCATCATTTTGGACGAGGTATCGTAAACACACCGAGTAACTTTGGAAAACTTGGTGAATTGCCGACACATCCACAGTTGCTGGATTATCTGGCTAGAAAACTGATCGACTCGGGATGGTCGATTAAGCAGTTACATCGTGAGATTATGTTGTCCAAGACTTACCAGCTGAGTAGCGCTAGCAACGAGGAAAACGCAGAAATTGATGCTGATAACCTCTTTGTTTGGCGAATGAAAAGACGCAGACTTGATGTCGAATCCTGGCGAGATGCACTCTTGGATGTTTCAGGGCGACTCGATAAGTCTCTTGAAGGCCCGTCGACGGACCTGGCCGATGCAAATAATGTACGTCGTACGGTCTATGCCAAAGTCAGTCGCCACGAACTGGATAGCCTCCTGAGGTTATTCGATTTTCCTGATGCGAACATCACCAGTTCCAAGCGAAGTGAAACGACGGTTCCACAACAACAATTATTCGTCCTAAACAGTCCTTTCATGGTGACTCAAGCAAAGGCGTTTGCCGAAAGACTTCACGAAGAAGTTACCGAAAGTGATGAGTCGCGCGTGAAACGGGCATTCGCATTGGCATATAGTCGATCGCCGGAACAAGCCGAAATGGATTTGGCCCTCGCATACCTCAAAGCACAGGATACACAGGACGATGCAAATCAATTGACTCGTTGGGAGCGATATTGCCAGGTCTTGTTAGGTGCAAACGAGTTCATGTATCTCGACTAGCAAAGCCGGTAGAAAAACGCACAAGACAAAACACCGTACAACACGGATTGAATTAGAGGAAACGTAAATGACTTTGGATCATCATCAGAATGCTCTTACGCGTCGGGAATCATTACAACGGATGGGAACCGGCATGGGAATGCTTGGCCTCGCTGGAATCATGGCTAGCGACGGGAAGCTCATGGCCGGTACAACTGCGGACTCTGGAGCAGCAAGCCCTCTGGCTGTAAAATCGCCGCATTTTGTCCCTAAGGCCAAACATGTGATCCATTTGTTCATGAACGGTGGTCCTTCTCAGGTCGATACGTTTGATCCGAAGCCGGCACTCGAGAAATATAATGGTCAGCGCCCGAATGAGGCGGACCTCAAAACGGAACGCAAAACTGGCGGGCTATTGATGTCACCGTTCAAGTTTCAAAACTACGGGGAAGCAGGGATTCCAGTTAGCGAACTGTTTCCAAATGTTGGTTCGTGTATCGATGATATTTGCGTCATTCGATCAATGCATACGAATATTCCCAACCACGAACCTTCGCTACTAATGATGAACAGCGGTGAGACACAACCGACACGCCCTGCCATGGGGTCATGGTTGTTGTACGGCTTGGGAACGATTAATCAAAACTTGCCTGGGTACGTTGTGCTTTGCCCTGGTAAACCTGTGGTTGGTCCGCAATTGTGGAGCAATAGTTTCTTGCCGGGTATTTTTCAGGGCACGCATATCAATCATTCGAATATCGATCCCAAAAAGGTGATTCGCCACATTAACAACGGGTATCTGAGCAAAACAGCTCAACGTGAACAGTTGGATTTACTCAGTCGTATGAACGAGATTCACCTTGAAAAGCGTGGTGGAAAATCAAATCCACTGGAAGCAAGGATTGAGTCCATGGAAATGGCATTCCGTATGCAAACGGAAGCTCAGGAAGTCTTCGATCTGAACAAGGAAACCAAGGAAATCCGTGAATCGTACGGCGAAGGACAGTTTGCTAACGCTTGCCTTGCAGCGCGGCGACTCGTCGAGAGTGGAGTGCGCATGGTACAGGTCTATTACGGAAACGGCCAACCTTGGGACGATCACGGTAACATTAAGGCTCACGCTGATAAAGCTAAGAACGTGGATCAACCGATCGCCGCATTGATTAAAGACTTGAAGCAGCGTGATTTATTAAAAGACACTCTCATCGTTTGGGGCGGCGAGTTTGGACGCACACCGGTTGCAGAAAATGGAAATGGCCGTGACCACAATCATCATGGTTTCACGATGTGGTTGGCCGGTGGTGGCATAAAAGGTGGCATGACATTCGGAGCAACGGACGACTTTGGATTCGCATCCGTGGAAAACAAAGTTCATGTGCATGATTTACATGCGACAATATTGCACTTAATGGGTCTTGATCACGAGAAGTTGACGTTCCGTTACAGTGGCAGAGACTTCCGGTTAACGGATGTCCATGGACGTGTCGTCAATGAAATCATCGCATAGCGAAAACTCATTACAGGTGGTTTCAGGTACAAAACGCGTATTGTATCTGGTGTTTGCGGGATTGACGTTTGTACTGGGTTTTCTGGGCGCATTATTACCAGTGCTACCGGCGACTCCATTCTTGCTGCTTACAAGTTTCTTTCTTGTACGATCGTCTCCACGACTCAATGCCCGACTAAGACGGTCTCGAGTGTTCGGGCCGATTCTCACCGACTGGGAAGATCACGGTGGAGTGAGGAGGCACGTGAAGATTCAGGCTGTGATAGTCGTTGTCGCGTCCGTTGCTGCAACAATCGTCCTTACAGAATTCTTGTTTTGGCAGGATGTTGTCATCGGAATTCTTGCGGGTATCGGTGTATTCGTTATTGTGAAATTACCGGAAGCGGAGGTCGGTAATCGGAGTGATGAGTGCTAGATGTCCCGTACATGTCTGCACGTGCTGTAAGGCAAAAGTGGTTTTGATTGTTACTCGTAGTCACCACCAATCAAGCTTGTCAGAACTGATGTCTGCCACAACTCTAATTCGGCCATCATGCGTTCAACGATTTCAGGATTCTCTGACACGATGTTTTTTGATTCCGCCGGATCCTCGTGGATGTTAAATAACTCAACCTGACGGCGTTTGTCCTGCTCGTGGATTACCAGTTTATATTCGTCGTTAAGCCAGACTCGCGGTCCCTGGAAATTGCTTGCGGTAATTTTTGGATGAATGAAATTGGTAAAGTTGCGAGTGTAGATTCCTTTCATCTTCTTCACCAAAGGCGTCGTTCCGATTTGTAGCTCAGGTTTGATATAAGGCGTGTCTCTGTCGACTTGCGATGAACTATAGCTCCAAAATCCAATGGGGCTTTTTCGTCCTTTCTGTTCACCGGAAAGAATTGGTAGCAAATCGATGCCATCTAACGATCGTTCTGGCAATGGCGTTCCGGCGATGCGACACAACGTGGGCAGGATATCTGATGTCACGGTGTTGGCCGATATGACTCCATGTTGATCAAATCCTTTAGGCCACTCTATTACCGCTGGGACTCGAATACCGCCGTCATACATTGTTCCTTTTTTACCGCGATAGGGAGATGTGATGATTCCGTCACCAGGTGTGCCGTTGTCGCCGCAGTACCACAGTATCGTGTTTTCACGCAGGTTTTCTTTGTCTAACCATGATCGCAATTCGCCAATAGAACGATCCATGGCAGTGATCTCCGCGTATCGTTCACGAAGAATCTCACCGAGCGGACGTATCGTTGGTTCCCCGGTTTCATTGCTCGTTAAACGAAACGATTTGTCGGCATATGTCTCAACCACATCGTCATAAAGTCTTAAATCTGCTGGGAGACCACTATATGGCTCATGAGGTGAACCGAACCAGATTACAAGAAAGTATGGTTTTCCCTTACGGTTAGCCGTGCGTATGAACTCGATAGCCGAGTCTATGATGATCTGCGATCCTTCACCTGAGATGACAGTCGGCGCGCGACCATTTTTTGATAGGACGGGATTTAACTCAAAGAAATTGTCATGCGACAACCATTGATGAAAGCCGAATGCACCAGGGTTGGTGGGTGAATGTCGTTTGACCGGACCTAGATGCCATTTCCCAAAATGCCCGCAATGGTAACCGGCTTTTCTGAGTAGCGTTGCAATGCTAATCTCATCAGGTCTGAGAGAGTAACCGGGATTGAATGTTCCATAACGATTCGGGTGGCGCCCTGTTATAACGCTCCCACGAGTTGGCGAGCACGATGGATGCGCCGAATAAAAACGATCTAGCCGCAATCCACTTGTTGCCATCTCATCGAGTACTGGCGTCTTAAGGTGAGGATGACCGTTGTAGCCGGTTTCATCCCAACCATGATCATCTCCCATTAACAAAATGATATTCGGCGAATCAGCGGCATGGCAATGATTCGCGGTCCAGCAAATCAGAAACAAGAGAGTCGTAGTGATACGTGAAACGCGCATTTGCTTCATGCCTGCTTCCTATTTGCGATTCTTTAGATATGCTTCGGCAAGGATGTTACCGAGTTGAATGATGCCTTCGGAATCGATCACAAGCTTTTTTGCCTGCGGTGGTAATTGAAATGCTCGGACATGAGTAGCATCGTCGTCTTTTGCAAGTGTGTCAGCGATCATCGAAGTTACATCGATTTTGTTTACGCGTTCGTCGTCCGTGGGCGGTTGCTGGCATACAAACCAGTGTAGATCTGCTAATTCAAGATCTTCCCGCGACTGCTTGATGATCGAGTCGATACGAGCGGCTGCATTTGAGCGATAAGGCCCGAAGGACATATCATTTTCACCGACATGGTAAAAGACGCCCGCCAGTCTGACCAGATGCCCTTTGGTTTCAAGCTCTGCGATTGAATCCCTGATGAACTGTATGAATTTACTGTAGATATGTCGAGATTTCGCTTCAGATCCTTCCGGAGTCCAGTCAATAATTTGAGAACCGCTGTGAGTAAACTTAGCGATCGCGATGTTCTCCTTGGACGCTGCAGCAAGTGTCTTGCCGAAACTCAGTTCTGGGCCAAATGTGTCATAAAAGCCCGTGACACCAAGTGGCTTCCACTGCGATGATTTGGATACGCCGCCGCCCAAGCTATATTTGAATGCGATCTGTGGCTGGTTTTGCAGTAGGTGGTTGTGTTTGTCTGATGTCTCAATGTCAGCGGTGAATGCTCGTTCGCCTTCCATGTTGCGGTGGCCTGCGAGTACAAAGAGATTAATCGTACTCTTCTTTTTATAAGGCCATCTCTTCAAGTTCTCCTGCTCCGGACGCTTGATACCGATCGAACTCAAATAAGCATCAGCATAATTCTCTCCATGCTGAAGTTGCCCAAGTGTGCCGTAGTGATAGTGCAAGCCAACACCGCCACCGATTTCGACGCCGATATGGTTGTTGGGAATGTACTCAGCTAAAGGATCGGACGTTGTAACCGCCCGCTGACCTTTGCTGATCGCATACATTCGGGGTCTTAAATCCATTCCCCAAATCGTTTTACAGCACAATTCACCGATATAGAATTTCAAATCAGGGCTTCTTAAATCACGCCGCCAGCAAGCAAGAAGGTTTTTAAGATTCTTACCATAATTGGGCATGTAATCTTCGTTAAACATATCGTTCTCGCCCTGGTGCCACATGAAGCCTTCGATTCGATAACGGATGTTCATCTCGTCTAGTTGGGCAAGTGAATCTCGAATCAGGTTTAATGTCAGCGGATACATTTTGAATCCTGACGGCTCATCGGGATTCCAATCGCCACCAAGATGAGTCCCACCTGCTGCACACTTGATGATGGCGATCGGGGCATCAATCTCTGCAGTAACTTTGCGAGCAAAGCTTAGTTCGGGACCAAAGCCGTTGTTCACCGGTTGCAACGAGACCCAACCACCACTTGTCGTTTTGTCTTCCCGCCCCAGGATATATGTGAAAAGCACATTATTCTGTGGTGTTCCGAGACCTCTAAAAGGAGGGAAATTATCGATATCTTTAATTTTTGAATCGCTGCCGACCATATTCGACTGACCCGCGAAGATGAATACTCGAACGACATCATCAGCGGCTGTTAGTTTCGACGTTGTGATTGTGAGCGGCAGCACCAAGGCCACCATGGTTAATACGCGGATCATCTTCTTTGGAGTCCTTTGATATCGCTGAGCATTAATGGGTGGTCGCCGAGCGTTTGGCTATTTGGCAATGCAGTACAGGTGCTTGTCACCACGAAGAAATAACTGACTACCGGCGATGGCAGGTGATGCATCGAAAAGCTCGTCGAGTTTGTTCGATGCGATTACTTTTAGCTCCTTGCTTTTGCCAAGCACGAGCGTTTGCCCGTTACGACCAGTCACGTAAATGCGGTCAGCTGCTGCCACCGGTGATGAGTAGATGTTTGCAATTCCAGGCAGCCGTGTGCGATCCATTAACGTGTCTCCGGAGTTGGCGTCAAGGCATGTCCAAATGCTACTGTTTGATTGATTGAAGAAGAGCAGTCCGTCGTATAGTACGGGTGATGGAACATAAGGTGTACCACGTGTTTGTTTCCAGGTGACGACACCAGAGTCGGTAATATCACCTTTGGAGGATAAGGGTACCGACATTACTGAATGGCCTTTATAACCGCTCATACAAATCACATTGTCACCTTGAATTACCGGACATGGTGTTACATTGCCTGTTAATCCACCGCACTCCCAGATGATCTCGCCCGAATAAAGGTCATAGCTGCGAATTCGATTGGAGGCAGCGGTAATAACCTGTGTGCGACCACTGTGTTTGATGACTACAGGCGTCGCCCAGGCATTTCCTTCTTCGCGTTCTGACTTCCAGATTGTTTGACCAGACTCAGCGTCCAGCACCTCGATTAATGACTGTCGCTGGTGGTCCCGGACAATTACGAGCTTGTCGTCGTGTAATGTGGGTGAGCAACCTTCGCCAAGGCTGGCACCCATATGTGCTAACCCCAGGTCGCGTTTCCATAGGGCTTTTCCGTTCAGATCAAAACAGTAGAAGCCGGCTGATCCAAACCAGCAATAAAGGCGTTTTCCATCAGTAACGGGTGATGCGGAGGCAAAGTCATTATCACCGTGATGCCCTTCGTGCGGTACTTTCCGTATTGTCTTTTGACGCCACTTTTCTTTACCGGTCTCACGGTCAAGGCATAGAACGAAAAAATCGTAAAACGTATTGGGGTGTTTGATCCCGAAAACCCGCATGGGCTGGTCTTCCGGCCGTGGCTTCTCCGGGTCTACGACTCTCGTGTTAATGGCCGTTAGGAGGTATACGCTGTCTTCCCAAACAATTGGGGTCGAGCTTCCGGCCCCATCAATCTTTACTTTCCACTTTATATTCTTACTTTCGGACCACTCGGTGGGCGGGTTGGCGGTCAACGATACTCCAGTTGAATAGGGACCGCGCCATTGGTGCCAATTCTGTGCCTGGCTTTTGGTTGGTGACTGAGCGAATAAGCTTGCGGACGTAAATACAAGGAAGGTAGAAAGTGCAATTGCGAGTTGTTTATACATTGAAATCCGACGACCTCCCGTGTTTGTGTTGATATCGGACAGTCTAACACGCTACTTTTTCTAGCGTCAGTGGTCTTGGATGCGTCGAATCGGCGCCAACAAACGTCATCCCATGCGGTAAAATGCGTACACGCAATTTAAAAACACAAAGTGAGTGAAGTCGTGAAGCAGCTTAAAGAAGCAGTGTTAATCTTGATCATGTTTTCGAGCGCCGCTGCCAAGGCAGATCGTCCGGAGAAAATAGAATTTGGGTTATCGAGTGATGATACAGTCGTTTTCCTTGGAGGAACCAACATGGTGCGCCTTCAAAGATCTGGAATACTCGAGACTCTTCTGACTCACGCATTTACTGCGGAATCAAAAGGACCGCGCTTTCGAGACCTTTCATGGGAAGCGGATACGGCTGGAAGGCTTGGAACCGTAGTCGAACGTTGGAGGCCAGACGGATTTGGTGGTCGCGGTGATCAATTCAAACGCGTTGGTGCAACTGTGGCATTTGTGCAATTCGGTCTCCTGGAGTCGATGCATGGCGATGATGGGCTCGACCGTTTCAGAGAGGATTATTCCAACTTGCTTGATGAACTTCGGGAACAGGGGATTCGGCTTGTATTGCTAACATCGACACCGTTCGAAACGCCAGAGAGTCCACATGTACCAGACTTGAAGCGACATAATGAGTCACTGCGTAAATATGATTCCGTGATTGCAGAACTCGGTGAGAAGTATGATGCAATTGTGGTGAATCTTAATCTGCAATATCCGTTTGCACTTACTAATAACGGGATGCATGTATTACCGGAGAACCAGGAGACGGTTGCCAGAGCGATCGTTCGTCAACTCGGCCTAAACATACCGCCGATTAGAAAACTGTCTGATTTGCACATGGCAGTAAAGGAAAAGCACCGGCTGTGGTATGACTACTGGCGACCGGCAAACTGGAAGCTGCTGTACGGTGATGACTCCCGTCGGGGATTCACCCGCGGTGGTGAGGACTACATCCCGTTTCGCGAGGAGTGGTCAAGGCTGATACCACTTGTGGAGCGGGCAGAGCGCAGAGTTTGGGCTGTTGCTAGTGGAGAGCTGGATCCCGGTCATCGTCGACCGGAGCCAGAGAAACTATTCGCGCATCCTTCGGCAAATATCAAGGAAGAACTTGCGGCGTTTAATCTGGCAGATGGTTTTAGCGTGAACCTGTTCGCATCTGACCAGCACGGTCTGACGTCCCCCTTATCAATGCGATGGGATACATCCGGGAGAATGTATGTTACTGTTACAACCACCTATCCTCATGTGTTTCCGGGAGATGTGCCGAATGACAAGATCATCGTCATTGAAGATGTGGATAAAGACGGTGTTGCCGATCGCTCCACGGTATTCGCTGATGGACTGAATATCCCGACTGGACTGGAGTTAGGTGACGGTGGCGTTTATGTGGGCCAAAACACCGAAATTCTGTTTCTTAAGGACACGGACGGGGATTTGATCGCGGATGAGCGCGAGGTCGTGTTGGGCGGTTTTGGCAACGGCGACTCGCACCAGACAATCAACTCATTTATCTGGAGTCCAGGAGGTGAACTCTATTTCGGTCAAGGTGACGGCTGTGAGTCTCGCGTAGAAACGCCATGGGGCAGTAGCGATCTGTTTCAAGCCGGGTTTTATCGCTTTAGGCCACGCAGGCTTAAGCTGGATCCGTTGCTTGATGACTTTATGGGGCCCGGCAATCCGTGGGGAGTGGCATTCGATAATTGGGGACAGATCTTTAGTGTTGATGGGGCAGGCGGTGTCACGTTTCTTTCACCGGGGCAAATCCCGTCGCACCATCGCATTCGTCTGCGTCGCATCGGTGATCCAGGAGGTTATTGCGGTGTCGGTCATGTTGATGGTGAACATTTGCCAGAGTCCTTCCGGGATTGTTTTGTGACATGTGACTTTAAGCGCAACCGAGTTATCCAGTTCACAGTGGATCGACGTGGCAGTGGGTTTGATTTGGATTTCGAAGAATCTCTTGTTGAATCCAGTCACCGCAATTTTAGGCCTGTTGATGTTAGGCAAGGACCTGATGGTGCGATCTACGTAGTCGATTGGTATAACCCAATCACTTGTCATCAGGATGATGCCTATCGTCATCCTGATCGCGATAAGGCGCACGGTCGAATTTGGAGGATTGCACCGGATCGACTCTTGTCGTATCCACAAGACCTCGCAACTATCGACACAGTAGAGCTCATACAGAATCTCGATTCAGATAACCCGTGGATTCGCTATCAAGTGAAACGGGAATGCACGTCGCGTAAACCGGAAGTAGTGGTGAGTGCATTGGAGACTCTTCTAGAAGCTGCGGATAAAAAATCCCAAGGCTATGAACACCTGCTGTTTGAGGTGCTTAGTGTTTACGAGACACTTGAAGTGATTAACGAACCGCTACTGCTCCGTTGCTTAAACAGTGGTGACGAAAGGTTGCGTGCCTATGCAACGCGTGTAGTTGGGCGATGGCATGATCGAATCGGTGATCCCTTGTCGTTGTTGTCGAATCGTGTTATCGATTCAGACTCCCTTGTCCGCATGGAAGCGGTCGCAGCATGTGCGGGAATTCCTTATCCGGAGTCAATTACCGTCGCAGCCAGAGCATTTGATCTGGAAGTTGACTATGACATCGGATACGTGTTGAAACAGGCCACACACCACTTGCAACAGCATTGGTTGCCTGCATTTCGAGAAGGCCGACTACGGTTTCAGACACCACAACATCTGGCGTCGATCCTGAATGAGGCAGGTGGACGTGAAGTTGTAGATCAACTTAAAGAGTTGGTACTAGATGGCACATTAAAGAATGACTCTAGGCGATCGGCTATCGAGTCCATCATCGGTATGGCAAATGAGGAGGATTTGACGAGATTCGCACTCAACCTGGAGATGTTTACCGACAGCGAGAAATATGATGCGGC
>JAKUOW010000097.1:0-10669 GCA_022451045.1 Pirellulales bacterium
TTCTAATGCTTCTGCAATGGTTGTGAGTGTGTCGCTGGCAGTTGCAGTATGCACATGGATGCGATCACGCAGGCCGATTTTCCATTCATCACCTTCGTTGACGTCTCCAGTCAGTTCCAGCGTGGCTACCGTGTAATATTGAGGTGCTTCCACCTCTGTCGTTGGGTTATCCACCAGACCATCCGTGGGATCGGCCTGTGCATCGGTTACGGTGAATGTGTAATAGTCATAAGAGCCATTGCCAGTACCTTTAACCATTACATATGGAATATTGCTGTCCACGGCGTTTGCATTTGTCATGCCGTTGCCAATGTCGGCATTAAACAGCTTGTAGAAATCATCACTGTTGTCGATGTTCTGACCCGCACCCAATGCATCCTTTGTTTTTGCAATTGGTTCCGGAGCGAATACAAACCGACCGGTCGAATGGCCTTCGAGTGACACATGTAACTGATAATCCACACCCGCAGGGATTCCGCCTGACCTTGGATACCACGCATCGACTTCAACGTAGTATGTACCTGCTTCCGTTATCTCATAAGAAATGAAATCGTCGATCCAGGTCTCACTTCCTAAAGCCCCTTCTGTAATCGCTGAGATTCCATCACCCGCTATGATAAGGATGCGCGGGTCATCCGGATCAGCAGTGACTTCTTCATCTAATTGGTAAAGTGAAAGCCGATTGGCCCATAACACTTTGTCACCATAGTTAAAGCCACCATCAATGTCCGCGGCAAACTGAAGGCTACCGCCATTTGCCACTAGCGATTCTTCACTCACCTCAAATTGGTAGAGATCGACATTTCCATCACCGGTTCCATTTATCGTGATGTGAGGTAATGTGTCAGAGCTTGCGATTTTGCGGTCGTAATTGTCGTTCCATTCCGATAAATCCAGATCCTGAGCAGTTGAATGACGATCATGAAGTTCATCTGTTTCACCGATGATGGCTGATCCGAATGTTCCAATAAATCGCCACTCGTCTTCATCCTCAGGCTTTGCAGCTGAAACATTATTCCAGCTATTGATTTGATTCAGTAACTCATCACGAACGTTGATGAGTGTTTTATTTTGTTCAACAGTATACGCCGCTACTAACTCAGTGCTATGAGCAGAATTCGACTGTATTGCAATCTCCCAGTGTTGGCCTTCACTTACCTGTCCGACCAATGCAAATGAGATTGCACCAAAATCGTGAGTCTCATGAGTGTCATCGTTAAAATGCCAAATAATGTTAGCGGTATTTGCATCTGCGAGCTGTCCGCCTACCGAGACCTCAAGATTAGTGATTGCATATCTGCTGCTGTTATCCGAAGAAACGGATATTGCTGGAGTAACCTGAATTACATTGCCTTCACCAACTATCGATGAAGTTGTCGGTTCCGTAACCCGAGTGTCACCATTCGTTTGCTCAACGATTACACCAGGTGCGTCATCATCGTAAATCGTAACATCAACATGACGTGGATTTCGCGTCGCATGTCCTGCGCCTGCCGTGTACCCGTATGAAATGGGATCAGCAAACAGACCATAGTCTACATCCACTCGCCAGGTATCACCCTCATTAACACTATTGGCAGTAACTGCCAGGTCTAGCTGTGAGTACCATGGATCCACTGACAAAGACGGAGTCACATCTTCAGCTTTACGATCAGTAGCAGCTGACTCGTTACTATTGTTCGCGGCATCAGCTGCTGCTGTGACCCCCCACGTTAGTACATATGGATCTACTGTGGGGGTTATTTCAAGGTTTCCATTGACATCACGATTAGCCCAGGTGGAGGCGACACTTCCAGCCACTACTGTTCCATTACTTTGAGATTCCCCCGGTTGTGTATAAGCACCTTCCCAGCCGGCATCGATGACAATGTAGTGATCAATATTGCCCGCCCCATCATCCTCGGCAACAACATCCAGCACAGTGAATCGTTTGTTGTTTAGTTTTTCCGCAAGTACTTCTTCATCGCTACCTTCATTTGCCAACGCGTTAATGGAGGTGATGTAGATCTGATCACCTGCTGTTAGTTGGCTACTGGTATCAACTGTCAGTTTGATCTTATTGACATAGTTGTTGAAATTGTGTGCTTCAGCATTTGTGATTGCGAAGCCTAATGAGTAGCTGGCAGACCATGGACTGTCTATGGTTATCGCTTGTGTGGTAGTCGTTACATCTGTTACTGATGTTGCGATAACCACCTGGCCATTCAGGTCATCGTTAAGGGTTGAATTGCTGACGAGCCCATGGATATAAAGCGATTGACCATTCTCGAAGGAGACATTGTCCAGTGTATCGACGGTTAGTTCGATTTGTCCGTTATTTTCTGCAATTGCCAGTACGTTAGTTGAGCAATCTTGATTACCACAGCTTATGGCGTTGAGAATACCATCTACGACGGCAGTTGATGTGATATCGTTCGGATCATCTGCTGTATAGGTATATTCCTGACTGTTAATGCCGAGTGTCCAGCGATCACCTTCGATGATGTTGTTTCCATCGTTTGGAGCGATTGTGGTTGTGCCGCTATACGCTTTGATTGAATCTGAAACGGCGGCATTTTCTGCTGTGACATT
This sequence comes from Pirellulales bacterium, assembly GCA_022451045.1. Lineage (GTDB taxonomy): Bacteria > Planctomycetota > Planctomycetia > Pirellulales > Pirellulaceae > UBA11883. The sequence goes on from JAKUOW010000097.1 coordinate 2,572, forward strand.
GAAGGGTAATTTTGAATCTAAGCGGATGATCTTCGTGGTGTTACCATTTTCAGTAATTTCCACAATTTCGGCGGTTAAATGCCCGGAAACATCCCGATTAAATTCAGCCGCTAAGGCTTTTAATATGTCGTCTTTTTCTAGAGCCAAATAGTCACTGAAATCATCAGCGTCAATAACGTGTGTAATTCGTCCGTAGTGTGACCGTTCGTTGTCCGTATCATTTTCAGCTGTTACGCATATTTCTTTGTAGTCAGAACCGTTGCCGCCAAGAGTAATGATGTCTAATGCGTTGGAGCATCCCGAACCGGTGGTTGCAATTTGATCGTCTGAGGTAATCGCAATCTCCACAACTTCAGGTGGCGGTCGGCTGAGGATAACCTGATAGAGATCGCTAGCAAAACCTATTGGAGCACCATTTGTTGGATTATATTCGGCAACTTGAGTGCGACCGTCAGCATTTGAGCCGACCAATGGAGATTCAAGCTCAATAATCACCACGTCCGCAGCATCATTGTCTATGATATCGACCTCGATACTTTCAAGAGCTAACTGATCATAGCCCACGCCATCGTCCGGGTTGTCACCTTCTGCGACAGAGTGCTGGATAATAATTCGTTTTCGGCCTTCTGCCAACTCATCCGTTTGTGCAAAGATATGGATTGTTTGTGGTACAAACCAATTAGCTCGATTGAACTGTACGGTGACCCCATCACCGCTTGCACTTGCCGAATTGCTTTCCCGGCCCATCAAAATTGACTTACCACCGGCAGCAATATCACTTTCTCTATCACGCGTCGGGGTTGCGGTAACTGTTACCGTTCTGATCGGTGCCCGTGTCAGCACGATTTCATATGTCGAGGCAAGAATGTCCTCATAGGCAGGGTTGTCTTCGAAGACCATTAATCCAGATTGCGGAACAGTGATCACGACCTCAGGTTCATCGTTGTCCGTGACCTTGGCAGAGATGTCCTGTACATAGATTTGATTGAACCGTTCGTCCAAACTGCTAACACCGTGGTCAATCAGCCCACTGTGCCCCTGAAGGTCATTACTGACTACATAAATCGGCTGACCATCATTTCCACCGGAATTAAAGGTATCTGAACCTCTACCACCCACCAGTTCTAGTGAAATTCCTTCGAAGGTGCTGGCGATGAAGAAGGTGTCATTGCCTTCTGCAGCGTCAACGACAATTCTTTCAACTTGTGCATAAGTGATATACAGACCTGCACCATAAACACCATCTCTTGTAACCACAAAATCATCACCGAATTCGGTGCCCACGACAGTGATGGTGTCAAAGCCGTCACCACCATCAATGTTTACTGGTGCATTGACTGTGTATGAGATGAAGTCTGCACCCTGACCACCGTTAATGTTGGTAAATGGTGCTTTAGGGTCATCGGGGTTTACTTTTACGAATGCCCTGATCAGGAACGAATCGTCATCCTGGTCACCGTAGAGATAAATCTCTTTCTTGTTTCGGTATACAGTAAATGAGTCATCTCCGTAGCCACCATACATCGTGGCGCTTTCGCTTACACCGTTACTTAAATAACCTCGCGTCGTTTGTGTGGTCTCGAACGTTTCATCTGCGGAGAGTCCATTAAATGGATTGTTAGCATCACGTGGTGATTTAAATACCTGACCAACTTGGAATCGATCTGCACCGGCATCGCCATATACCGTAATACTCGAAAGCGTGTCATCAAATACAAAAGTATCATCACCGGAGCGTCCGTAGAGGGTGATGTTTCCATTGATCTGGCGGTCGTAGTTGATTCGCTCGAAGTAACCATCTTCGATTAACATTCCATCAGCATCAACTTCATATGCACTGATCATTCCATCATCAATTTGTCCCTGATCGTTCAGATATGCTCGGAACAGGAAGAAGTCGTCGTTGTTCGTGCCGTAGACAATAAGATTATCTACGCCAGGGTCATTGCTACCGCCTAGATCGTTGACGTTGATCGTTGCGTTATCTGTACCAGCCAACCCGATTTGGTATTCGTCGCTGCCTTGCTCTCCATGCAGAGTTAACAGGTCACCAACGCCGTTAAAATAGGTTTGCTGCTTATCTGCTCCAAAGTTAATTAGCAGTTCATCGTTATTTGTACCGGTCCAGATAGTTGTCTCACTATTGATCTGGGAGACCGTCACTGTATCCTCAGCACTATTACCAACCAGACGTGTATTCGTAATCTCCGCAGTCGAAGCAATGTGGAAGGTAGTTGTGACAGATGAAGCAAGTGTTACGGTCAGGTCTTCAACGTTGGAGTACTTTATACCGGCAGACATGCCCATGCCGGTGATCATCGTATCGGAAAGTTCACCATGGCTGTCTGACCCACCGCTGTTGAATACAACGAGTGTGTCGGTATTGATAGATTCCTCTCCGGGCAAGTCATAACCAGCATCGATGTGTAGGAAATGATTTTGAATGTCAGAGAGGGAATTATTCGCAGCCGCGCTTCTAATCGCTGCCCCGATATCTGCAGGGTCACTGTTAACATCTGAAGTGAATGATTCCACCCCGTTATTCTCAGCGGAAAGCTCTGAACCAATACGGATGGCATCACTGCCGTCACCAGTCTCGATATAAGTTAAGCCGTCACTGCTATTTACGGTAACGATATCCGCAAGTGCTCCTGTTTCAATGGTGGTAATCGCTGGATGCGAAGTGGTACCGTGGGTAGATAGCACTTTGAATTGATCAACCCCTTCGTCCAAATGGATGTCGAGCTGTTCAAGATCCGCGTAAACCAAAGATCCTGTTTCACCAAAGATGCCAGTCAAGAGTGTGCTCGATAGTTGAGCGTCAGGTTCGGAAGAGTTATCAGTCGTATCATCGACATCGACACGATCGGTTTCATTTGCGTCAAATAATGACGTTCCAGAGATCACTGTCGCATTATCGGTACCATTGACAGTAATCTCGGCGTTTATACCTTCTGCATTACCACCGATATTGGTGAAGTTAAATACACCGGCTTCTGTACTTGCCGCTGTTTTCCAAGCTCCGGCTTTTGTCCCGACATAAAGAGTATCTGCACCTGTACTGGTGGTGATTTCCACATTGTCGTCGATGTTTCGGATTCCAACACGGTCGTCACCGTCACCGAGATCAATACCTACGCCACCAGAGTTTGCTGTCGGGTTGCCATCATCATCAGTCCACGCTGTGTCAGCAATCGTAAAGACGTCATCACCTGAACCAAGCTCAATCGTCAGATTAACGTCACCCGGTGTGTCACTCAGGTTAGTGAAAATCAGGAATTCGCTCATTCCGAGACCGGATAATCGATTAACCGGTACTGATTCTTGTACAAAATTGTCAGCACGATAGTACTTTGCTTCACCACCGAAGTATTGCTGCGGTTCATTGCCGTAGTAATTTCTGGCAGCACCATTTGTATGAACGGTCACCTCCCAAAAATCAGGATCGTAATAGTTATCCGTGACGGGTAAATTAGCACCCCAGACATTACTCGCGGTGCTGTAATATACGGGTTCACTTCGACCGTGGACGGTTGAATCAGTGAGGCGTTTGTAGAGGCCGTCAGCGACCAACTGTAATGTTGCCGTATCGTTGTCACTCACCGTACGGTATGTAACAACTACTGTTGTTCCATCTTCAAGAGTCGTTAATTCCAGATTGCCGCTGCTGTCGACGACTGGCTGACCTTCCGTTACCGATTCATCGCCATAGTAGCGAACCCAATCACCTTCTGAATAAACAGCTGGTGCACTGAGGTGAATCTGAAGCTGTACATCGCCAATTTCTGATGAAGTCAGGTCTACACCATCTCGCAGATTTAGCGACGTCTCGCTGGCTATACCATTAAAGGTCAATAACACGGATGTGTTGGTCGTAACTCCATCGTCGCTTTCTGTGATGCCATAGTAATTATTAGGCAATTCAAATAACCCGCGATCGCTGACGACAATAATCGACTCGACAACCACGTCTCCTGCAATTCCTTCATCTCTTGTTGATTCAGAAAGTGGCAGGGTGAAAACAGTGCCGCTTAACTCGTCAAGTCTAATGCGTTCAATATCAGAGCCGATGACTTGGTGTGGTTGTATTGTGGTAGCACCGTCGTTGTTTTCCGGGAAGTTATATAGCACGGTTTCTCGAGCCCGAATTCGATTGTTATCGGCGTCTTTGCGATTGTGAATTCGTGCCTGACCCGCCTGTGCTACAAACAGACTACCATCACCATTAAGGACTGGATTACCAGATTCATCCTGCATTGGCTCGCCGCGTGGCACACGCGTTTCGTCCATTTGGCCACCGAGGAAACGTTTTATATCGTTGGCCAGGTGAACAACTGGTTCGCCTTTGTATCTGAGTCGTGGCTCACCAGCTTCACGGTAAACTGGAACATCATGAGGTCCGAGAATTTGGTCGCCGGTATAGTAATCGTACGCTAATTCAGTGCCGTCGTAGGTTGCCTGCCGCTGCAGCCATTCCAGTTCACCTGACTGGTTTTCGACAACATATTTCTCGTAGACGCGTTCTCCACCCATATAGAACTGGCGTTCAGTTCCATAAATCACCCATAGTTCCTCATTAGCGGAAAGAGCAGTATTAAGTGTGAGTTCCGTGTTCTCTCCAGATGCTGTATTTAGCGTGTAATGATCAGGGTTGGTTAAGAAACTTACTTTCGGCCACTCATCTTCTTGTGTGCCGAGCACAAAGAGCTTGAATGGATTAAAGAACGTGGTTGCGTCCGAATTATGTTCAATTTTGACTACATCGAAATGGTCTTCAGCGTAGTCGAATGATGTGTTGGAAAGATCGAAAGTAGTGTTGTTGCCGACAGCGTTGTACTCAAAATGGTCGGAAGACGTTCCCGTGTGATACTCTAACTCATCGTCGCCATTAACCTGATTTACAGGTAATAACAGCGTATCGAGCAGCCCGGTGACATCTTCAGTTTGACCATCATCTATGACATAGATTTTGTCAGAACCGACCACGCCGTCGTCCGCTGTATCCCATTTATAGAGATCTGTTGCATGTTGGAACGGCTTCAGTACAGTTCGGTTGATAGGAATCAACGATGGAAGGTCGAATGATGTACCATCAGAAGGATTATTAACACCAAAAATGATTGCTTCGTCCAACAGACCATAATCAAGCCCGTCAGGTGCCCCGACCGTCGTGATCAATGCATCATTATCGACCCAGTCTTGAATTCCAAAGTCTACGTTGGTGTTATGGTTAATTGCCAGTTTTGGATATTGCAGTCCTTCTGGCCCAGGATACACAATTTCAATTGCATCCAAATCAAATCCACCATAGGCATCGTTTGGATCGTCTGTACCCACCAGTTTGATATATCTGACCCAATCAAGACCGTTAGGACCGTCAGGTAATGAGTATTTTTGGACAAATGTGCTTACCGGCACACCAGAACTCGTAATATCCGTCCAGCTGGTACCATCTTGGCTAACAAATACATCCAATTCATCGAATTCGGCTCCACCACTTGCTAGTTCATAAACCAAAATATCAGCGTTACTACCATTGATGGCTATGGCTGATGGTGGGGTCTCAGTCTTGTATCCACTGCTTGTGATGTAGAGTGGTTGCGTTCCAGCGATTTCAGTGCCATCTTCGCGTGGGAATGATGTGGTAAAGGACTTCTGATTTGTCTCTGTCAGAATCCGATTGTAGTTGCTGTCCAGATAAATCAGTTGATCGGCTGGATCGTTTGTGACAGTGATTACCGGTATACCAGTGACTGACGAATCAGTGATTTCATAACCATCACCATCATAATAGAGGTTCTGTCCATCCTCTTGTTTGTGCTCACCAGTCTCCTGCACACCCCATTCCTGGACAAAGTCTTCAATAATATCGCCTTCAAGATTTGCCCAGTATTTCTTGTTGCCGGTGGCTGTGAACGTCTTGTTACCATCAGCATCAGCATAAACCAGTTGTCCGGTTTCATTACCAATTGGATCTACAATTGATTTGATATCGGTATTAGTTAATACACGCGCTCCATCCGAATTTAGATAAACGGGAGCAGACCCTGAAATGCCGGCAGTTGAATCCACTCGGTCAAGGACTGGAATACCTGTATCACTTTCGCTGGTAGTTGGTGTACCCGCCTGGTCAAGCCACAGCAGATTGCCATCTAAATCTTCGCGTTGCTTAGCGTGCTCATGAACGCCCTGATACTGAACATCCTCGGTGTGTTGATCGACAGCCCATACGCCTAACGGTGTATTTGGTTCAGCAACACTAAGGATTGCATTACCGCTAGAGGCAAGTTGGCCACCGTTCTCGGTAGTGGCAACAACAATGGTTTCAAGGACCGGTTCATAGTATGCAGTGACGGCACCGGTTGCATCTTCATAATCGTGTTGTGGCACGGCAATGCCAGTTCTAGGCGTACCGGTCGTTATAAATACTTCAGGCAATTCTTCCAGTAAGCCCGCTGAATAATCACTGACGATAGCATCGGAAACATTCTCCTCGATATATGCATCACCATCGAAGAAGATATCCCCTTGAATTCCATCAAGTCCGTCATCATTGCTTAGGTAAAGCTCGTCATCCCCCTCGCCTCCGTAGATCTCCATGGAGCCGCGGAATTGTTTGAGACGAACGACATCATCACCACCATTGGCGTAGATGGCCATCGGCAGCTCTTCGTTTGGATCGAAACCTTGAGGAAGTCGGTTGTCCGAAATGCGTTCCTCCGAAGTCCCCTTCATCTGGAACAGGAAGTCGTCTGAACGTTGTATGCCGTAGTAGTTGTCTTGTGCAACTACGACTTCATCATTTTCGTCCGATAACCGCAGTTGTAGCTGTTCAATACCTTTAAGCTCGACACCGTAGTAATTGACCGTATCATTGCCGACACCAACAGGTAACCCGAGCCCTTCAAGAGTCAGATACACGTCGTCTACTTTTTCACCGGTATCCGGATCAACATCGTGTTCGAATATTTGGTTGCCGAACTGGTCTTCACCAGTTTGGATCATACGTGGCGCGATGCGGTTACGGATATCAACGGACTGTGCGTCACCAACATATCCCGTATTGTGTAACAAGATCTTATCGCCATTCTCTTCCACCTCTTCTCCGCCATCGATGGTGAGGCGACCCTGGATATTGGTGCTGATGTCAAATACCGCATCTTCAAGGTAGGCGAATGGAGGTGGATCGACGGTTACAGGAGGTGGCTGCACTAATCGTGTTTGCTGTTGGAGGCTACCGGACTCATATGTGACCTTAAGATCCTTGAACGTGACTTCCATCTCGGTCTCAAAGGTACCCCACCACCAGGAGTCGAAGGAATAACGAGTATTTATCGTCATATCCGCATTTGTGAGGCTATCGGCTTCTAAAGGTTTATTGCCAAGTTTGACACTTCCATTCTTGAAGTTCGAAGTCTGGTTACTCTTGTCTACTAGCCAAGCATTCGTTCTGTCCGTGAGCATCTGAATTGCCCGCCGTTCAGTTTCACCCAGATGCTGATGATGAATTCCATAGACTATTGATTCCCAGAAATTGAATTCAACTACGACTGTGTAATCGCCTTCATAAATCGTTTGAGTGTTGTAAACGATCTCTGGTGCTTCCTGCACGACTACCGGCGATGGTTGGTAGGTGTATTCCGGCGGATCAAAGATTAATGGTGGGGGGTTTCCACCGATATGAATCGTGTCGTCACCTGAACCACCAACGATGCTTGTACTCAGCTCCTCACTTGAGCTAAGCACGTAGATCTCGTCAGGCCCGCCTCCACCATCGACCTCGATTGATTCAATGCCGGTAAATGTTGTCAGTCGACCGGCACCGGCGATAACCGCATCTGTGACGACGAATACGTCACCGATTGGCGTTCCTATTACAACGATAGTATCAATGCCAGGGCCACCGTTAATGAAGACAGGTGCATTCTGTAGATAGTCGTAACGGTTTGTGCCGGTTCCACCAAAGACACTCGCTAGATTCGTAACTTCCTCGGTGTCATCCGCATTCTCGCGAAGAACGAGGAATGTCTTCAGCAGGAATCGATCATTGCCATCGCCGCCGTGCAGGAATAGTTGGGCACGGTTGTGGTTTACTTCG
>JAKUOW010000097.1:10679-14742 GCA_022451045.1 Pirellulales bacterium
AAAGACATATAACTTAGCGGAGTTTCCGTTAGTCATGTTTTCAGTGTCAGCAACAGGCACACCATCTGGGAACTCGAGTGTGCGATTACCAGTGTCGGGCTTCAGCGGCACCGTGCCGATAACGATCGTGTCGTCACCACCGCCCATATTGATTAGATTCAGAACATTCGTGTCATTGGATAGAATGTAATCCGAACCACCAAACAGATCATATTGCACCAATTCCATGCCACGGTAGGTTAGCCTGTCTCTGGTGTCGGAGTCTTCCAGACCGGGTTCTTCACCAATCGTGACAAGTCCTGTCGTCGCTATCGTGTCGAGAACTAGTGTATCTGCCCCGTTGGAACCGAAGACGACCAAATGGTCAAACCCTTCTCCCGCTCCTGAGTCACGGATGCTGAGGTTTGAATTGTTTCCACCCGTCACGTTAAGGATATAAACTTCTGGCAGCGGGTTAGTGGTATTCCCCTTATTGTCTAATATCACGGAGGCAGTCCAGTCGGAAACTGGATATGCGGTACTGCCAATCGTGATTATTCCATCGCGGTCACCGGTGACCAACACATTCTTGGAATCGCCACCAGAGATTTGCGCCTCTTCAAAAATGTAGTCCAGATTCTCATGGGTTGCGTCGGCGGCATATCGATCCCCGGAATTGCCCATTGCGTAATCCGGATTATCTTGCTTAACGGCTTCCTCTAACTCTTCCTGTGTTACAGGATCGCCTGTTACAAACTGACCACCGGTATCGCTGAGGATAGTTCCGACAGTTAAGGTGGAATCCGTGAGTGTTACATCTCGGTTGAACGTCTCGATTAACGTATCGTAATCGTTCCCATCGCTGTCAACGTCGGAGAAGAAGTCTTTTCCATCTGCGCCGGTATAGGTATCACTGCCTTCACCACCTGCAAGATAATCCTGGTACGCTGTTCCGATTAAGACATCAGATCCATTGCCGGTCTGGATATCGATTACCAGCATGTCAGGTGCCACAACTTCGACTGAGTTGCCATCGAGTGTCATCGTTTGGCTTGTGGACAACAATGACGCGTCGACTAAGTCATCTCCATCCTGGGAAATAATTGTTAGCCTGTCTCCTTCGGCACGCACAGTTTGAGCAATTTCCAGATCGTAACCATTACTGGATCTAGTATGTGTGACACGAGCCCGTGTAAATTGCGGTGTGATGACACCCTCTGATGTTGGTCCTTCCGGAGTAAGGATAAACGAGTCAGCAATACTTGAGCCATAGACGGTGATCATATCCAGCGCGCCATCGTTGGCGTAACTGTATGTAGTCACTTCCTCTAGTTCACCGTCTTCATTTTCTTGTGTAGTCGTACCAGTTGCCGTTACGACTTTTCCTGCTTCTATCTGAAGTTTTGTGAGATCTGCCTGAGTAAGATCTTCAACAGTAATGTTGTCGGCACCTTCGTTAGCATAAAGAACGATCGTCTCGGCATTTGTGAGGTTGGTATGCTCACTGCCGATAGTGATGGCAATTTCCTGTGCATCAGCGGCAGCCGGCGTAAACAAATCATTATTTACCAGGCCATGGCGGAACAGAATTGTGTCGGAGTTTTCAGTTGCGGTAAGCACCACGTAATCAATGTCGTCTCCGGTATCGATCGTTCCATCATCAGCGGTAGTCACGTTGATTTGGTCATCGCCAGAACCACCAAGTACGGTGTTTGCACCGCCACCACCTGTGATTACATCATTGCCGCTATTACCTTTAAGTGTATCGTTACCGGTAAACCCGATTAGCTGGTCATTGTCAGGGCCACCCTCGGCAATGATGGTACCGCTAATTGCCTGTAGCAAGTCATCACCTTCATCACCGAAGATCTCGATTTCGCCCGGACCGGCGTTTTGGATGAAGTCATTTCCACCATCGCCATGTATGGTAACCGTGTTTGGATTACCTTGGCCTTCATAGATAATATTGTCGTCGCCTGGACCACCATTAATCTGAATCGGTAGCTTTACGCTGCTGTCGATGTGTACATAGTCGTCGCCACTTCCAAAGTCACCCACAATTTCTTGTACATCTTCGTAGATGTTGCTACGGCCGAAAGCTTTAACCTGAATAGTTCCTTCGTGAGCATCGCCATCGAGTTGAACAATCGTGTAAGGGTCAGCAGTATCGTCTTCGCCGATATTTCGTTGGTTGGCACGGTCACCAACATTCAGGTAAAGCGTGCGTGAAGGATCGTTGGTACCTTCACCGTCACCATTGCTGGCTGTCCAGGTCTGTGGCGAGCCCGATGAGCCAGCCAGATAGGTTGGTTCGGGTAATTGCAGATAGCCGACGGTGAATGTTGCCGTTTTTGATATGGTTACGAATAGAATCTTAATTCTGGCGGTAACGGAGAGTTCTATTTTTGTGCGTCCAGAGCCGGTTACGCTAAAGGTTGCATCAAAACCAACACCAGCCAATGTGATGCCGAAGATTCGAGCTTCCATATTAGCGCTAATGCTTAGACCAAAGCTATAAACATCATTGCCATTAACCAGCTCTACTGTGTTCCACACGTGGAATGTTGCATTGCCAGTAAGACCAAATGAACTCGAGCCTATGGTAAATCCACCACTGAGCCAGATATCGAATTCGCCAGTGGATTTGACCCATCCATTCGCACCCAAAGTTACCAGACCGAAGAAGTCCATGTTCGCGGTAAAGTTTATTTCCCAGCCGCCGTTAGCCACAAGCACTGAGAAACTTGTATCCATGTTTAGGACTTCAAGTACTGAAACTTCACCAGCTAACCGCAGGTAGAAGGACTCTTCTTGAATGCCTAGGCGAGACACAGCCGTAGTGTTCAGCTCAAGTTCACCTGACGCTTCGATTCTGAACACAGCAATATCTGCTGTTACAGATACATTTAACCGCAGAGCAAGTCCTGGATTGGAGCCAACATAAACGCCTGCTGCACCGTTTGCCGCAAATGACAAACCACCCAGATTAAACGACAGAGCGAACTCCATCTCGATTTGCGTTGCGGATACGTGAATCTTCGTTGAGCCACTCGCTGAGGCAAATCCAAGGAATTCAATTTCGCCATTGAATTCCAGTAGAATTCCATCGACAACATTCTGGCCATTAATTACCTGATTCGTACCAGTTGTATTAATTGAGACATATGCACTAGCACTGAAGCTGATGCCAATGTCCTCGCCAAAGCTGGCATCTACAGATAACGATGCATAAAGTGTTAAACCGTGTTGATCAATACGCAATCCGCCTGAGGCGTTTAGCTCACCGAGTGGATCAAGTTTAAGAACAGCGTCAACAGTCACCTCTAGTTTCTCAGGAGAGATCTCCATCGTAAACTTGCCCGAAAGCTCAAGTGTATCGGCAAATACAAGTTTGCCGGCGAGCATGAACTTCAACCCTGGATTTATCGTTGCGGTGCCAACTTTGAAGGAGCCGTCTGGGTTGCGTTCGAATTTTCCATCGTCGCCGATAAGGAATGTTTCCAGATCGATTGGTTGAACCAGACCCTCGCTGAACACGGTCTCACCACTTTGTGGCACCGTTAACACGGCGTTGAATTCAAGTACAAAGTCGCCTTCGACTTCCACACCCGGGATGCCGTTCACATCGAGGGCTAGCTGTACCCTTCCCGCCATTCCGACTTTGGTGCCCGGAGCGACACCTGCATACAGTTTGAAGTTCAATGTGCCGGAAAGTGCGCCTAGATGTTCCACTTCCGTGGTTACAGCGCCGGTAACTTCAAAGTAACCTTGTCCATTCGCTTCAACGGCAGCCTCAATTTGCACAAAACCGGCAAGAGTGACTGTGTCGAGCAGTGTGATTTGAGCAAAAATCGTTGTACTAAAGTACACTGCCGGTGTTGCTGACAGGTCTTCTGTACCATCTAGTGACGGTGCAGCTGCAAAGATTTCGATTGTGGTGGGATCACCCTCGTCGAGCAGTGGCAAGAACGATTCGGGTATTTCAAATACCTGACGCTGCATTGTCGTGTTGAACATGACAGAAACAGAGCCTTCCATGCTCAGCAAGCTACCCATGTCCGGTAAACCTAGATCAGCACCAGCG
>JAKUOW010000098.1 GCA_022451045.1 Pirellulales bacterium
CGGTATGATGGGTGGATTCCAAAATATCGATCCCGGCAAAGTCAATCGATTCAAATGCACTACCGTATGCCTCGAACATGGCAAGAAAGAGCCACACGCACGAGCTAAATACGACATCGTTCCACTAAACGAATTCACGAATGACAAAAACGTGGCAGAAATCTGCTACATGCTCGGATTCAGCGGGATTAATCAAAATGCGGCTCAGGCAGCTGCATGGCACTTCACAGATAAAATGAGCTGGGAAGAACTTGCAAATAAGATCGGTGCCGAACACCTTAACGGCACAGTGGATCCATATTTCCAGCCACAACAACTTCGTTGGGGCTTCGCGATTGCTAGTGAAGCTCAGCGGCGTGCTCGCCTGCGGGAAGAAGCTCGAACCAAGAGCCTGATTGATCAGGGTAAATAGTGAAACCGAGATAAATCCAATATGAGGCGAGTGGGAGATTATTCCACTCGCCTTTTTTTATGCACCTGAGGACTATTCCAGAACTGAGTCATCAATCAACTGCCCCATTATTGCACTCCGTCTGTTTTCACATGAGAATACGGGAGTGCACTCTGGTGCATCTTATCCATTCAGACCTTCAGTCAGAAACGGGCTCAAATGAAAGTTGTACCCCTAGGGGACAAAGTTGTCGTTAGACGACTAGAAGCAAAAGAAGTAACCGCCGGAGGAATTGTACTTCCGGATTCAGCACGCGAAAAACCACAACAAGGACGCGTCCTAGCGGTAGGAGATGGGGCGTTACTGCCGGACGGTAGGCGTGCCGAGCAACAAGTTAACGAAGGTGATCGAGTCTTGTTTGCCAGCTTTAGTGGGACCGAAGTTGCTATTAACGATGATGATCTGCTTATCATGCGTGAAAGTGATATTCTCGCTGTGCTTGAGTAACAATCCATTGAAGTCGTCTTATAATTCTCCACCACCAAATAGCTAAACGTGCAGCGTATAATAAAGACCTCTGACGACTACCACTCGTTCAGAATCTAAAACCTAAATTCCACGGAACGTATTGACATGAAACCCCTAGCTCTTTCTCTCGTTGCTGTGATGCTCCTTAGCCCCGCTGCAAATGCCGACGAAGCAGCCCGAGCCAAACGCGATGCTAAGTCACTTCGCGATATGACTAACCGTGCTGTTGCGTTTTTGCAAAATCAGGGCCAAGCAGAAGATGGTTCATTTAGCAAAGAATCCGGGATTGGGATTACAGCTCTTGTCGCAACCGCAATGATGAAAAACGGTGTTTCACCAGATCATCCATCAGTGGCTAAAGCACTCGACTTTCTAAAACAATTTGTGCAACCAACTGGTGGCATCCACCAACCTGAAACGCGATATCGTAATTACGAAACATCTCTTGCGATTCTTTGCTTTGCCGAAGCAAACGCCAATGGCCGCTTTGATGAACTGCTCGCCAAGGCGGATCTTTTTGTGAAGGGAATTCAGTGGACAGAGGAAGAGGGAGCCAAGCCTGCCGACACAGCATTTGGTGGATCCGGCTACGGGAAACATGGTCGCCCCGACCTCAGTAACACATCGTTTTTCATTGAAGCGCTCAAGGCCACCGGTAATGATGCTGATAGTGAAGCTTTGCAACGTGCACTGACTTTTGTTTCCAGATGCCAAAACCTTGAATCGGAACACAATACGACTGAATTTGCAGATAAGATTGACGACGGTGGGTTCTACTATACGCCGGCTGCAGGCGGAACAAGTCAGGCAGGTACCGCAGACAACGGTGGTCTGCGAAGCTATGCATCAATGACCTACGCTGGCCTAAAGAGCATGATCTACGCAGGAGTAGGACCTGACGACCAACGTGTTACTGCAGCGGTTGATTGGATCAAACAGAATTACGATCTCTCATCAAACCCTGGTATGGGCGATGCCGGCCACTATTACTACCTGCATACCTTTGCCAAAGCTCTCGATGCGATTGGTATTGATGAACTGGAAGATGAAAAAGGCCGTGTTCATAAATGGCGCAGTGAGCTAATTACTGAATTGGTTCGACGACAGAAAAAGGATGGCTCCTGGATCAACAAAAATTCTCGTTGGCTCGAAGGTGATCCCAATCTCGTTTCCGGATACGCACTACTCGCTGTCGCTTATTGTCGTAAATAAGATCCATGAAGAGCTGTAAGCGTAGCTAGTCTCCGGTGCTATACGCACACACATCGTTGAGCCTTGAGCTTAAACCCAAATAAATCAAAGTCAATTGCTACCACGCTCGGTTCGCACCCGAGATGGTAACTAACGGCTGGTATTGCTAGCAAACACTACACGAGGATGGATATCCCCTACCAATTCGAATTATTACTCCAGTCCGACACACGCTATAAGCGGGAAGCATATGGCTTCATCAGAGAAGCACTTCAATATGCTCAGGAGTCCATGTTTCCAGATGCTGAACCGGCAGAAGAAGGGGAAGAACGACACCTCACCGGTCAGCAACTCTGCGAAGCGATCCGACACTTCAGCCGTAGCCAATATGGCATGATGGCCAAAATGGTCTTGAACGATTGGGGAATCACCAAGACAGATGACTTTGGTGAAATCGTATACAACCTAATTGAAATCGGTCTGATGAAAAAATCTGACTCTGATTGCAAGGAAGATTTCAACGGCGCTTACGACTTCCAAACAGCATTCATTGACGATTATCAAATCGAGTATACGGGCGAGCTTTAGGAGTTCGTAGTCGCAGCTTAGAGTTGCTCGATCGCTTGTGCAACTACGTTGTCAGCCGTGATACCAAAGTGCTCGTACAAGACGCTTGCCGGGGCTGACGCACCAAAACTGTCCATGCCGACAAACCGACCATCAACGCCAATGTATGCATCCCAGCCCTGACGGATACCAGCCTCGACTGCAACGCGAGCGGTGACCTCCGGTGGAATAACACTATCTCGATATTCCTTGTCCTGTTGGTTAAACAATTCCCAACATGGCAAGCTGACGACTCTCGCAGCAATTCCCTGTTCGCTTAACCGTGCTTGTGCATCAAGACAGATATGAATTTCACTTCCCGTACCGATCAACACCACTTGCGGTGCCGCTTCTGAGTCACGAAGCACGTAGCCACCTCGTGAGACGCCGGACGCACATCCGAATTGTGACCTATCTAAAGTCGGCAGACCCTGACGCGTAAGCACAAGCATGGCCGGATGGCTTTGATCGACCAGCAAAGTCTTGTATGTCTGAGCAACCTCGTTAGCATCTGCCGGACGAAATACTCGTAAACCGGGGATCGCGCGACACGATGCCAGATGAGAAATCGGTTGATGTGTCGGTCCGTCTTCCCCCAGCCCGATCGAATCGTGGGTCATCACATAGATTACTGGCTGATGCATGATGCTGCTCAACCGTAGCGAGGGTCGCAGATAATCGGTGAACACAAAAAATGTTGCGCAAAATGAACGCAGTCCGGACAGGGACAATCCATTACAAATTGCAGCCATTGAATGTTCGCGTACGCCGAAGTGAATATTGCGGCCGCCAGGTGTTGCGGCTGACAACTCACCTGCATCTTCAAAATCAAGGTTGGTCATGGTGGACGGTGCAAGATCTGCACTTCCACCGATCATCCAAGGGTAAACTTGTGCTACAGAATTGAGGACCTTACCCGATGACACGCGTGTGGCCAAACCTTTCTCATCTGCTTCAAATTCCGGAATGCCATCTTCCCATCCCGCTGGTAATTCGTCATTCCAAATTGCCGACAGTTGCGAAAACTCGGTCGGGTACGACTCAGTGTATGTTTCTAGCCTCTCATGCCATTCCGACGCGACAGCACCTACGCGACTTCCGATACCCGAAGCAAAATGCTCATATACGCCTTCAGGGACGACGAACTGTTGACTACCGTCCCAACCGTAAGCTTCCTTGGTCAGAGCAACTTCGTCGACTCCGAGAGGTGCACCGTGTGCTGCATGAGAATTTGCTTTGTTCGGCGAACCATAACCAATGATGCTCTTCAGAATAATAATGGTCGGTTTGCCAGATGTGTCCTTAAAGCTCTGCAGTGCAGCACGAATGGAATCCAGATCGTTGGCATCCTCGACTGTCACTGTGTGCCATCCGAGTCCTTGAAATTTCGTGGCCGTATCTTCCGTAAATGCCAGATCCGTTTCACCTTCGATCGTGATGTTATTGTCGTCATAAATCCAGCAGAGGTTATCCAATTTCAGATGACCAGCAACAGATGCTGCTTCGCAACCGATTCCTTCCATGAGGTCGCCATCGGAGCAAAGTACGTATACGTCGTTATTAAAGAGATCAGAAGCGTCTCGATCAAAACGTGCGGATTTCCATTTGGCAGCCATGGCCATGCCAACACTTGTGCCAACACCTTGGCCTAATGGCCCTGTTGTCATCTCTATGCCAGCTGCATCTCCCAGCTCAGGGTGTCCGGCACAGGGACTACCGAGTTGACGAAAGTTTTTGATGTCATCAAGGGAAATCGATGGCGAATCAGTAACATTCCCATCGGCATCAACACCATTTACACCAGCAACATGAAGTGTTGCATAAAGCAACATGGATGCGTGTCCGCAAGAAAGAACAAATCGGTCACGTACCGGCCAATTTGGATCTGCAGGATTGAAATTCAGGAATTCATTCCAAAGTACATACGTCACTGGTGCCAAAGCCATCGGAGTACCAGGATGACCGCTATTTGCTTGCTGAACGGCATCCATGGAGAGTGTACGAATGGTATCTATCGCCAATTGCTCAATATTTGACACGTCTGTAGCCATAAATCTGCTAGTTTTCCCGTTCATTAAGCTCGATACATACCGCCGAGCTGCTGCGTTTCATGGTGTTATCTTCTTATTGTTCCCTCAGTTTACCAAGCAAACAAAATCATGGACAGTCTATAGTTTTGGGCCCAAATCGCTGCAAATTCACGCGGAAATTCATAGACAGTCTATGTTTAAATCGATTTAACCTTGCGTTTTGGCTGTTTTTTTCGGTAAAGTCCGAGGCATGAGTGGTGAGAAACAAAATTCAGCTGCAAATCAGCCGGAAAAGCGCGTTGATGCACTTCACGATAAGGTGAACAACCTTGAATCTCTGTTTACGCATCTGGAACGAACGGTTCAGGACCTCGATAGCGTCGTAAATGAGGAACACGACCAGATCTCGTCGATCAAGAAACGCGTATCTCAGCTCGAACAGCGAATCGAGGATGACAAAGAGGATTTTCCTGAAGATATTCGCGAGTTGTTATAGAATACCGCCATTGCTCACTACTGACTTACGATGGCACCGCAATGACAGATCTTGACCGCTATCTCGCATCTCACGGTGACACCCCTCTGTCATACAGTGACAATCAAACGCTTAAACGCACGATAGACCGGAAAACTGCGATGGCCATTGTCGTTGGCATCGTCATTGGCTCCGGTATTTTCTACAAGCATGGCGCCATTGCCGCCACTGGCGCTAGCTTCACGATGATAATCTCATGCTGGATCACAGCCGGCATAATCTCATTGCTTGGTGCTCTTTGTGTGTGTGAGCTAGCTCTAATGATGCCAACTGCAGGTGGTTACTTTCACTACGTGTCAGCTGCATTTGGGCGTCCATTTGGATTTATGGCTGGATGGAATAGCTTTGTTCTGGTCCAAACCTGTGGTTGTGCTGCACTGTCGGTTGCATGCGTATCCAAACTCTCAGAGGTATTTGGTAAAGAGCCATCGGAAATAACAAAAGCGATGATGGCATGTGTCGTTCTTGCAATCGTAGTATGGATTAATTGCAGAAGTGTAAAAGCGAGCGGTGGTTTACAACTCATCACGACAGTGATTAAAGCCGGATTTCTTGTCCTGCTCGCTCTATCACCACTGATCTTCTTCTCTGCAGAAGAGACGGGATTTGAAACCGCTAATTATGCATCGACATTGTCGACCACGGATACCGATGGTGAGATTACAAAATCAACATTTAGCATCCTTGCGGCTGTTCTTGTGTCAGTACTGTGGTCGTATCAAGGTTGGTCTGAGATTGCACCATCCGCCGAAGAAATTAAGGATCCACAAAGGAATATCACGCCAAGCATCGTTGGTGGTGTTGCGATCATTACTTTGATTTATGTCTTAGTATCAATCGCATTTCACGGAACGTTGAGCATGGATGAATTAGAGCACTATGGTGAAGCAGTGCCTAACACTGTAGCAGAGCGTACTTTGTCGGGATTTGGTGAAGGTGTTTCATCATCCGGCAACACGCTTGTTTCCATCATCATTGTCCTAAGTACATTTAGTGCATTGAATTCTGTCATACTGACTTCACCACGTGTCGCATTTGCTATGGCACGCGACGGGCTTTTCTTCAAATCCATTGGCAAAATCCATCCTGTCACCAAAGTCCCAACCAATGCCATTTGTTTGCTTGGTGGTCTAAGCGTGGTGTTCATACTGTTATCCACACTCAAGCTTTCAAATAGTGATGGCTCGGAAACCAGCGTGTTTGATATTCTTACGAATTTCAGCGTGTTTTCTGCAGCAATGTTCTTCGTGTTGAGTGTCAGTAGCGTTGTGATGCTGCGGATCTCTCAACCCGACCGGGAAAGACCTTACCGCGTACCACTCTTTTTCATCATTCCACCGCTGTTCATACTCTTTAATCTTTGGTTTGTGGTAATGGTGTTTATAGATGATCCAATCAATGCATGTGTCGGAATTGGTTTAATGATCCTCAGCTTACCAGTGTATACGTGGCTTAAATCAAGAAACTCGCGAGATTCAAATCCCGACGAAGCCGTAGAAGAGCCAGCGCATTAATCTGCAAAGATGCGTCCGGTCTTAGAACCTGAGTAGTTCTTTAAGCTGCCCATACACCAAGCCCGGATCTTTGAGTATGAGAGCTGTGAGAAACACACTCAGACCGATTGCAGCTAAGACCATACTGACAGCGAATGGATTTCCGGGAACTTTCTCATCCTTAAGGCGCACCGCCAATTCAGTCTCAAGTTTTTGCCAGCCTGTGTAATCCTGTTGCGGACCAACACTACTTATTTGTGCACAACGTGCGATACTCTTTGATTCAAGATTAAACTGGATTCCTAATCCGGGCAGGATAGCTGAATCACCGGCCCATCTGACGTCCTTATCCAACTCTGCCACGAGTGATGCCAATACGGTTCGGAGTTGTTCACAGGAGATGTTGTATACCACCAATCTTGGACGCATCACCAATACACTTAGAAGCCAAATAAGTAAATAAAGAGTTATGAACAGCACCCAGACGGTATTTCCAAAGAACTGAGCAGCGGCCTGAGGCATAAACAGGTCTAAAGGCCCCACAATCATTAATCCCGTAATTGCAATCCCAAGTGCGGACGTATCTCGCGCACCTGTAGTTATGAATGGTCGTCGGCGCATATTTATAAGCCCCAGCAGCATTAAATAGACTGCTAGCGGTCCCAAACCGATACAAACATGCAAGACATCCATGGACGGTATTCTAGTGCTAATTCGACCCAAAAGTACACCATCCAAACGACCTAATTCACTTTTGCTCTCCAAGTAATTCAACAGCAATTGCTGTACGCGGTGAGGCCGTCGGAGAATTCTTGATAATGCCGGAGACTGATTGCACAGTTCGTCTGGCAAAATCCAGATATTCTTTATTCTCGAGTTGCTTACTCAGGTAAATCAGATTCAAAGCGGATGTGGAATTCCCTGACGGTCGCGCACCATCAACCGGGTTCTTACCACGGGCAAGCAAAGATTCGTGGTCATTAGCTGTGAAGTAAAATCCGCCGCTCCTCGCATCCCAAAACCGCTCCAACTGAGTCTTCATCAAGGCATCCGCACTGGATAGCCATTTTTCGTCACCAGTTGCTTTATGCAACGCGATTAACCCTTCGATCAAGAATGCATAGTCATCTAAGTAAGCGTTTAGCTTTGCCTTTCCCTGACTGTATGTTCTCAGTAAATTCCCATTGTCGTCCTTGAGATTTTCCAGACAGAATTCTGCCGCGCGTGCTGCCATCTGTGTGTACTTATCTTGCCCAAGCAAGCGTCCTGAGTCTGCAAATCCTCTAATCATCAGACCATTCCAACCAGTCAGTATTTTGTCGTCCATCAATGGACGCACTCGTTTACTTCGATGCTCTAGCAATACGGCACGCATTGGTGCCAGTTTCTTGCTCAGTGAACCCCATGGCTCATACCGCTTTTCCAAGTCATCCCAGTGATTTGGTAACAGGAGAGCATAAAATTCTTCTTCAAAATTCGGATCTAAGTCGATTCCGTAAACATCTGCAAACAGCTTGTACTGCTCATCATTGAGAATCTCTTTTACATCTTCCTGAGTCCAGCGATAGTATTTGCCTTCGACGTGTTCTGAATCGGCGTCTAATGCTGAATAGAATGCCCCTCCTTCATCAGTCATTTCCAATTCAACAAATTTCAATAATTCCTCGACGACTTCGCGATAACGTTCTTTGCCGGTAAGCTCATATGCTGTTGAATACACCGATGCTAATTGACCATTGTCGTACAGCATCTTCTCAAAGTGTGGAATTGCCCAGAAGCGATCAACGCTATAACGGTGAAACCCGCCGCCAAGGTGATCACGTATACCTCCCATCGCCATCTTATCGAGAGAGTGCGTCAGCATTTGCAACTCAGGTTCAACGTCTACATCATCATTCTGTTGCATCTGAATCCAAAACATAAGGAATTCAAAATTTGATGGCTCCGGAAATTTTGGTTGCATTGGATTTGCCGGATTAAAGCCAAATCCACCGTGTTGAGGATCAAATCGCTCTGCAAGTGCATCACGTACATCACGCAAAAAGTCTGCTCCAAGTGGTGTTAGCGACTGCGGCACTCGACCATCAAGCCGACTTTTTACAAACTCAGTTAGACGTTCGGCATCTCGTTCGAGCAATTCCGGCTGATCCGTCCACACATCGTCGATGCGCTTGATCAGCGTTAGAAAGCCTGGTAGCCCTTCACGATCTCCGTCACGAGCAGGAAAATACGATCCGCCAAAAAAAGGCTTGGCCTCAGCCGTCATAAAGACACTCATTGGCCAGCCACCTCGCCCGCTGAGTGCTTGAATCGCTGCCATATAGATTTGATCAACGTCAGGCCGCTCTTCACGATCTACCTTGATGCAGACGAAGTGCTCGTTAAGAAACGCAGCAATTTCATCATCCATGAATGACTCACGCTCCATCACATGACACCAGTGACAACTAGAGTAACCTACCGATAGAAATATAAGCTTGCCTTCATCCTTGGCTTTCTTAAATGCCTCGTCACCCCATGGATACCAATCCACCGGGTTGTGGGCATGGGTCAGCAAATATGGGCTGGTTTCATCGATCAGACGGTTTGTCTTTCGGTTTGCCTTCTCCGACTTTGTATCCTTGACGCCGACTGATTGCCCTAGTTCCGGTTCGTCCTGACCCGTGGCACTATCGTTGCTCCCGATCGATATAAACAACGTGAGCAGCAGTAGAAAAATATGCTTGGCGCGGAATGACATCACTCAATCCTCATTTATCTGGGCGCGACGGCATTAGTTTACCGCTGCAACGTTACGTTAGAATTCCGGTAACAAATTTACAGAGATGTTCGTTACCCGCCTAAATCATTCAGAAAAGCCTGAAGCTCATCATCGTTATCATCGTCGGTCTTCTTCTGTTCGGGTGGCGCCGCCGGTTGCTCGGCACTTGCAGCGGCTTCAACATCTTCATCTGCCATATTTGCAAGATCCATCAAGGACGGCATCTCATCAACAGCTTCGCCGTCATCACCCTGCTTACTCACTTCAAAGTCGCCGAGATCTAGTGCTTCAGATTCAGCCGGACCGCTTGCATCTTCATTAATCTCAAAATCGCCGAGATCTAGTGCATCGTCACCACCATCAGCATCATTACTCACCTCGAAATCACCGATTTCTGCCAGGGAGTCATTATCAGCAGCACTTACTGATTCATCTTCGTCCACTTGTACAGTTTCCAGGTCTGCTGTCTCTGGTGCTACAACCTCAGCAACAGGTTCCTGAGGTTCGTGCACAGCAGTGGAAGGAGCATCCAAAACTTCAGAAAACTCAACCGTCATTTCCACAACGCCAAGTTTCAATTCACTGCCTGTAGCAACCACGGCTTGTGTATCGACACGGTCTCCATCTACAAATGTGCCATTCAGTGAGAATAGATCTTTCACTTGCACAGATCCCTCAGCCGCAAACAATTCGCAATGCTTGCGGCTAACTAATGGGTGTTTGATCGTCAGGCCAGCTTCCGTACCGCGGCCAATTACAACCGGCAAAGCAACCGTTAGCTGCTTGTAAACCTCTCCATCTTTGATAACGGATAGCTTAACGTTCATAAAATCTCTGAATGTGGAATCAGACCTGAGTTGTGTGCATAAACGATTCGCACTCGGCGAAACTACTATCAGACATTAACAAGTAGCTATAAACAACCACTAAGAATAAAAAGTCCTTTAGCGGATAATAGTACCTAGCAGAAAAATACTTGATTAGAACTCTAAGTGAAAAGTGCATCACATATCGCAAACACCAAATGTCCGATAGCAACACATAAATCTAATTTTATATAACCCCAGTGAAATGCACAATTCAATAAATATATGTGTTGCCTAATTATCCGTCGGTAACCAAGCGTCATATGTAGCTCAGGTGACTCGACATATTTCTTCAGCGGAGAATGTCGATTTCCAAACCGTTTATATGCAGTGAAAAAATTCTGTAACCACGATGCTCCCCCCTTTAGTCCATTAATCGTGTTGGCTAAACTTATGAAAAGTAACCGAGACGCTGTGACGATATTTGATTGAAACTGCGTTTTAAGCGGGTGTAGCTCAGCTGGCAGAGCACAACGTTGCCAACGTTGTTGTCGTGGGTTCGAATCCCATCACCCGCTCTTTTTTATTGGATTTCAATTTAGCTGACGCCGCAAAATGGACTGCCCGGCACGGAATCCAACGTGGAATGATTCCCGCTTAGATTTTGTAGACAGGCAGCTCGGTAGAACCAAAAACCTTGGTTAGAAAGAGTGCCGGCGTACTAGGCAGTAGATACTGCTTAAACGCTACTTCTTAGAAACATTCGAAACCCCCTCACCCTAACGATCATTGGGAACTGGCTAACGCTATGTCTGACGCTGAATCCAACGCTGTACCAGAAGAAAACCTTGAAGAAGCTCAAGATGCTGTCTCAACAGAAGACATCATTGAAGATGTGGATGATATCGCAGAAGATGTCGAAGAGGCTGACGATGAGCAGCGAATTGCTACAGAAGTTGAAGTCAAAGAAGTTGGAGCATGCGAACGTCACGTCGTCGTCACTGTTCCGCGAGATGATATCAACCGCTATCTAGATGACGCGTACAGCGAACTGATGCCCAAAGCACAAGTTGCCGGGTTCCGTCAGGGACGTGCACCAAGAAAGCTCGTAGAAACTCGTTTCAAAGACGAAGTTACAAATCAGGTCAAGGGATCCTTACTCATGGATGCCATGGGACAGGTCACCGATGAACAAGACTTCTCGGCAATCAGTGAACCTGATTTCGACTACGAAGCCATCCAGATGCCTGATGATGGGCCGCTCACTTTTGAATTCAGCGTAGAAGTACGTCCGGACTTTGACATGCCGGAATGGAAAGGGCTGACGCTCGAACAACAGTCGCACGAATATACCCAAGAAGAAGTCGAAGCAAAAACAAAAGACCTGCTGCAACGATATGGCGAGGTAGAAGACCATGATGGTCCAGTTACCGAGGATGATGTCGTCATCGTAAACGTCACTTTTAAGGATGGAGACGAAGAAGTATCCAGCTTGTCTGAGACGAGCGTGCCAGTAAGGGAAACACTTTCGTTTGCTGATGGAGAACTAGCCGAGTTTGACAAGCTTGTGCTTGGTCAGTCAAAAGGCGATACCGCATCGGGTAAAGCAACGCTTAGCGAAACACTTGATACGGATAATGCCGGCAAATCGTATGATGCTGAAGTGGAGATCATCGGCATTAAGCGAGTGAATTTGCCAGAGCTTACAGAAGAATTCCTCGAAAATGTCGGTGGTTTCAAGAGCGAAGAAGATTTGCATGAAGTCGTCAAAGGTGAACTTGAACGACAATTGCAATACCACCAGCAACAAGGGCTACGACAACAAATCACTGGAGCATTGACAGAAAGTGCAAGTTGGGAGCTCCCACCGGCGTTGCTACGCCGACAGAGCCAACGCGAGTTGCAACGTGCAATCCTTGAAATGCAGTCAAGTGGATTCCCTGAAGAAGAAATCCGACGACAAATCAATCGTATTCAACAGAATCTGCTAGGAAGCACCGAACGCGCACTACGTGAACACTTCATTCTCGAACGTATCGCTGAAGAAAATGAATTAGAAGCGACATCGGAAGACGTCGAACGCGAAATCCTCATCATTGCAATGCAACAGGAAACATCGCCGCGTCGAGTACGTGCAAGGCTTGAAAAGCAGGGCGATATGGATGCACTTCGCAATCAAATTGTAGAACGCAAGTCCATCGAGCTGATTACATCGGAAGCAGAGATTAAAGAAGTACCTCTTGAAGATGACTCATCGGATAACAGCTTCCCAGTGTCTCATGCGAGTAGTGGTCAAGTACCTGGTTCAGAAGTTGTCGAGAAAGAAGCGGCTGTTGAAGAGCCAGCAGAAGAAACTGCTACCGTAGAAGCTGAATCGGAAACAACTGAGGAAGCCAGCGACGAGGCGACTAGCGAAGAAGCAAGTGCTGATGAAGCGGCTGAAGCAGCATCTGATGATTCCGAAAATGAAGGCACCGAAGATGCCGGTGAGGAAGTTGCAGAAGCTGCTGCCGAAGAAGATGCATCTGAAGACGAAGCCGCTGAGGAAGAGGCCGCTGAAGCCGATAGCGATGACGAAGCAACTGACGACTAGTCCGTCAGAAGTACGTCATTTCCCATCATTCCTATGGATTTAAGTGCGATTGTTGCTGCGCAATCGAATTCTTGTCATTGCTGGCTAAATCCATGGTTATCCGCAGTTCTCGAAACCGCTGATTTGTGCCATAATTGCGACCAATAAAGAGATATACACAACGATCTTTTTGTGCTTTAGAAGGCTTTAGATAGACCGCAGGACGAAACTTCATGATGGATAACCACTCCATTCGAAATGAAAAAGAAAAGTCGCACTCCGTTGGCAATGGATTGTTTGGATTTCAAGATCCAATGGCCATGGCATCCTATGGAGCTCAATCGTATCAGCGACAACGGCAATTGACACTTGGCGATCTGCTACTGGAAAACAGAATCGTGTTTCTTCAGGGTGAAATCCACACTGGTAATGCAAATGAAGTCGTTATGAAATTGCTGTACTTGCAGAGTGAGAATCGCAAGAAAGACATACACTTTTACATCAATTCACCCGGCGGAAGTGTCGTAGCAACACTTGCAATTTACGACACCATGCAGATTCTCAGCTGCCCAGTGGCTACGTACTGTGTTGGCCAGGCGGCAAGTGGTGCGGCGGTTCTACTGGCAGGAGGTAGCGAAGGGAAACGATATGCACTACCGCACTCTCGCGTCATGCTTCATCAGCCTTACGGGGGAGTCAACGGGCAGATCAGCGATATCGAGATTCAAGCAAACGAGATTCTCAGAAATCGTCAGATGCTTAATGACATTCTTGCACAGCACACTGACAAGAAGGTCAAGCAAATTGAAAAGGACACGGACCGCGACTTCTTCCTAACTGCGGAAGAAGCACAAGAGTACGGCGTTGTCGATGAAATACTCAGCAAGCCACCTGTCGATCCGGATGCTACAGAGTAGTTCACCGCTCGACGAATCAAAACAGAACATTTAGATTTCAATCGGAGTTACCAGCAAGATGCCTCCTCTACCATATGTGGTTGAAAAGTCCGGACGCGAGGAACGCGCCTATGACATTTATAGCCGTCTCCTCAAGGATCGAATTGTCTTTCTTGGTTCAGGCGTCAATGATGAAGTCGCCAACGCGATTGTCGCACAGATGCTGTTTCTTCAATCGGACGATCCAAAAGCTGATATTCATTTCTACATCAATTCACCAGGTGGAAGTGTGAGTGCTGGGATGGCCATCTACGACACGATGCAATTCGTTACGTGTGATGTAGCGACTTACTGCATCGGACAAGCTGCTTCGATGGGAGCAGTATTGCTCACCGCTGGAAAGGAAGACAAACGCTTTGCACTGCCCAATGCGAGGATCATGATCCACCAGCCGCTTGCCGGGATGGAAGGTACTGCTGAAGAAATCCTAATTCATGCTAAGGAGTTTCAGCGAGTCAAAGATAAGCTAAACCGAATCCTGATTCGGCACACCGGTCACAAGCTCAACAAGATCGAAAAAGACACCGATCGCGACTGCTTCATGTCCGCGGAAGAAGCCAAGGAATATAACCTGATCGACCACGTTGTCGAGAGAATGGATACTGCCGCCGCTGAAGAAGCGGAAGAATAGATCTCTTTCTAGGCCCTTCGTCACCGCGCTCCTGCGGACCACGCTAATAATAACGGCGGCCCGTTGGGCCTTACAGATGTAATAACCGCAGAGAGAGTGTACTACCAACAGGCCCTACAGGTTCGGCTGCGCCGACACCCGCGGTTACCCTAGC
>JAKUOW010000099.1 GCA_022451045.1 Pirellulales bacterium
AGCGCCACCTCAAATCACACAGGGGGCAAAGAATCTGCCTTTACCTGGTAAGTCCTTCAAGCTTGATGGGCATGATGCGTTTGTGATTTTGCCTTCTAGCCTAAGACCGAAAACTCCATGGGTATGGTATGCACCGACGTTACCCGGTTTGCCATCCAAGGCCGAGGTTTGGATGTTCAAACAGTTTCTTGAAAATGGAATTGCAATCGCCGGAATTGATGTTGGGGAGTCTTACGGTAGTCCGAATGGTACAGCGTTATATAGTCAGTTTTATGATCACTTAGTAACAGATCGTGATTTTGGCACCAAACCATGTTTGCTAGCCAGAAGTCGCGGTGGTTTGATGTTGTACAGTTGGGCGATAGATCACCCCAAGTCTGTGTCAGGCGTTGCGGGGATCTATCCAGTTTGCAGTATTGCAAGTTATCCGGGAGTTGCACGTGCGGCGAATGCCTTTGAATTAACACCAGCGGAATTGGAAACACGACTGAGTGAATTCAATCCGGTAGATCGTTTGGAGCCACTTGCCCGTGCTAAAGTCCCAGTTATGCATATTCACGGTGACAGCGATAAGGTCGTGCCGCTTGATGCAAATTCAGAAATGCTGGCCACGCGTTATCGTGGGTTTGGTGGTCCAGTGAATATCGAGGTCATCGAAGGGCAGGGCCACAATATGTGGGAAGGCTGGTTTACATCTCAGTCCCTTACCAACTTCATTATCTCAAGGGCGTTAGATTTATCTCCGCGACGGCAAAAGAAACTTCAAAATTCCAGATAGAATAAGAGTGTAAAGAAGAAGATTCGAAGGATGTCGGCGAATGTGTGCTGGCGGCAGGTGTAGTTATGAAGTCGATAACGATAGCAACGCTTTTGGGCGCCTTGCTGCTCAGTGCTGATTTCGTCAATGATGTGTCAGCTCAGCAATCCGTTGAAGTTGTGATTGCAGATGACGCCATTGCAGTTCTTAAAGCTCGATGTATCGATTGTCATAGCGGTGATGAGCCGGAAGGCGATGTGAGTTTTGATCGACTGAACGAATTGTCAAACGAGTCAAAGCTTGCGTTGCTAAAGCGAGCACAAGATCAGGTCTTCTTTAAGTTGATGCCGCCGCTCGATGTTGAACAACCGACACCTGCGGAACGCAGCACCTTTCTGAATTCCGTGCAGGCCGTTCTACGCAGTCACGATGCATTAGATCTGGACGAGAAGCTTCGATACCCTCAGTACGGAAACTATCTGGATCATGACAAATTGTTTTCCGGAGAATTATCGGATCCCGGATTTACACCGGCACGTCGTTGGCTCGTTAGCCCGCAGATATTTCACGAACGAGTCATCGATGTTTTTAATCTGGCTGAATTTATGCGTGATGGTTTTTCAAAACGCGGCCAGAGGTTTTATGGGATCACCAATCCCTTTTTATTACCTGAACACTCTGGTGTTCGATATTACGACTTTTCATCGCTCGACGGTGGTCACTTGCTCGTCATGCTCGACAATGCAAAGTGGATTGCACGTAAACAGATCAGAGAAGCACGCGTCAAAAATGGAGAGGTAGGTGCAAGCGAATTCGATGACTCGCGAGATCGATGGACACCTCGTAACACGCCGCTAGAATTCGAAACGGTGATTCTCAAGGAAACAGCTCCAAGCGAGGAGGAATTGATCAATGCGATTCAACAACAGTTTAAGCTGGTACTGCAGCGTCCGGCTGATAGACAGGAACTCGAAGAATATCTGGCTTTAACCAGAAATGCTATTCAGTTGAGTGGGAATACGGATGGATTACGGCAGATGCTGGTCGCTGTCCTGCTCGAATCAGAATTCTTATATCGGTTGGAATTCGGTGCCGATGAAGCTGACGAAATAGGGCGACATATGCTCTCACCTCGCGAAGCGAGTTACGCGATCTCATATGCACTCGGTGATCGTGGCCCTGATGCTGAATTAAGAGAAGCTGCTGTAAGTGGAAGGTTGCAGAGCCGGGAAGACTATCAACGGGAAGTGTTGCGACTGCTCAATGATGATAACTACTACCGCGGGCAGATTGCCTCATCGTTAAATGGGAAACACTATCGGTCCAATGAGACGTCCCATCCGCGGATCGTACGCTTCTTTAGAGAGTTTTTTGGTTACGCTGGCTGCCTTAAAGTGTTTAAGGACTTCCCGAGAAGTAATGGCTACTACAGAAATCCTGGTCGAGGTAGTCAGGCTACACCCGGATGGCTGACCTTGGAAGCCGATCGGTTCGTCACCCTTCATGTGGAAAATGACGAGAATGTATTTGAAAGACTGCTTACGTCCGACGAGTTCTTCGTCTATCACGACAAAGAAAACGAGGATGGCCGGAAGGTTATCGAAGAGTGGAGAGAAGTTTACTTGCGACTAAAAGACACCGACTGGATCAATAACCCGGAACAGGTGCTTGCAGAGAATATCGACTTCATTAAAGAACGAAAGTCGATGAAAACTAAGGATACATCACGCCCCGGCGAGCTCGTGAACTATATGCATTACTTCGATGAGTCATTTGGGAAAGGACGCACGCCGTTCACTACGATTCCATGGGCTCATGGGTACACATTTCATCATGCGCCTTTTTATAATCTGCCGCCGACACCAAGTATCGGCCGTTATGGCAGCTGGAAGTCAACGAAATATCAAGCTAATGTTGTTGAACGAGAGTTCTGGGATTATCCGGTTGAGCAGCCATTCAAGATTCCAAACCGTATGGGAATCCTGACCCATCCAGCATGGCTGATCGCACATTCATCGAATTTCCATACGGATCCCATTCGACGCGGAAAATGGATTCGTGAAAAACTGCTGGCCGGGCTTGTTCCGGACATTCCAATTACGGTGGATGCGCAGGTGCCAGAGGATCCTCACAAGACTCTGCGTCAGCGTGTTGATTCCGTTACAAATGCAGATGCATGCTGGAAATGTCACAGTCGTATGAATCCACTGGGAATGGCGTTTGAGATATATGATGACTTTGGTCGATTTCGAAGCCGGGAACCGCTTGAAAATGAAGAGCACCTGATCAAACGTGGAGACGGAAAGTCTACCTTCGACGTGTATGACACATTACCCGTTTTGACGACGGGTGAATTATCCGGCACAGGCTCAGCTGAGCTGGATGGTCCAGTTGATGGGCCACTGGATATGATTGAGAGGTTGGCGAAATCAGAGAGAGTTAGGCAGTCGATCATCAGGCATGCATTTCGCTTTTTTATGGGGCGAAACGAGATGCTATCTGACTCACAAACACTCATTGACGCAGATCAGGCGTACGTTGAAAGCAATGGTAGCTTTAAAGCAGTAATTGTTTCGCTGTTAACATCCGATTCATTTATGTATAGAAAATAGGCAGAGACTTACATCACGTCGTCGGCCACATAGGACGGAAAATGAATTCAAGACGAGACTTTTTTAAAAGCGGGCTATTTAGTGTTGGAGCAATGGCATATCTGAATAGTGCATATGCTTTAGCCAAGCCAGCTAAGACGCCGATGCGGTTCATCTTTATGCATCGGGGAAATGGCCTGTGGCCGCGTGTGATGGTACCGCCGACCTTTGACGATGCTCTAAAGGAAAAAGAACGGCGCAAGGAAGCCTACGAAGTAGATTTGGATGGGCACACTTTGCCAGAGTGGATGAGTCCTATTGCTGGTCATGTGGATAATTTAACAATTCTTCAAGGGCTTTCCGGGAAGATGTGCACGGTCGGCCACCATTCATGGTGTTCCTCCTTGGGTGTATTTAAGGCCAATGAGCGGGTGAGTTCTATTAAGTGGGCCACAGTCGATTTTGAGTTGGCTAGACTTTTTCCCTCTCCGGTAGAACATGTGGAGCTGGCATGTTTTCCACTGGGTGGTGGAAACGCACGTGGGGCTCTCGATGGAATTGCTACGGGGTTTTCAGCTCGCGGCCCTCAGCAGCCGAATTATGCATATGGTTCGCCGCGAGTCGCACTCGAGGAATTATTTAAATCGGTGTCCACGGACAAGACCGCTCGCACACAATATGAACTTGATCGTCGCTTGTTAGAGTTTGTGTCGGGTAACGAAGATAAATTGGCAACAGACCTTTATGGTCTGGAACGATCAAAGGTCACGAATTATAGAGACTCGATAGAAACTATCAGAAAGCGCAATCGCAAGATCGATGCAATGGCTGATGTCATAAGAGAGCATGTTCCGGAACTTGATCCGAAGTATTTGGATACCGAGGTCAATACGTTTGACCGGCAACGTGGCCATGCAGAAGTGTTACTTGGTTCACTCATTTCCGGATTAACCAATGTCGTTGCCTTTACGGTGGATGAACTCGGTCACAGCTACACGGGGATTCCGGGAATTGAGGGCACGAAGGTAAATATGCACGACGTGGGGCACGGTAAGACGATCGGTGGGTTAACTGCTGAGAATATTCGGTCCGTGTGTCGGCAACACCATATGACTCTTGTAGACCAGATTGTCACTCGGCTAAAGAGCGTACCTGAGGGCGACGGCACCATGTTTGATAACACGATGTTGTTTTATTTCCCTGATGGTGGTGAGACACATCATTCCCACGGATTGGAATTCCCATTTGTGGTATTAGCCGGTGACAATGCAAAGCTTGATATCGGTCGCCGATATATTCGTTTACCGAACTATGGTGATGTTGGGCATAAGACGCTTGGCAATTGGTATACCACAATCCTGAATGCTTACGGGAAATCGATTGATCACTTTGGTGCACTTGACGTGGGATTGAAAGGTATCGACCAAACCGGTCCCATCGAGCAGTTGATGTTAGGTTAGGAATGCAAGGTGCGCGGAGATTCGAAGCTGCAAGGCGTATTTTTGCAAAAAGAAAACCCTTTGACGTGTTGGTCAAAGGGTGCGACTTGACAATAAGTCGGGGCGGCACGGTGCCAGGTGGACGGCGACCTTTAGTCCGCAGCTGGCGGAGGTTCTACGCCATTTCGCGGTGGAAAAGAGTTGTTCATCCGCGTTGCCTTTGGAGTACCTGAGTCGACGCAAATGGACATATCTGGGGGGAGTGCGGGTGGAGCTGAGGAAGTTGCATCGATATGAGCTGTTACGGCTGGACTTCCGGCGGATGCACCGGTCAGGATTTTCAGTGCAGCAGATGGCTGATCGCTTCGAAATGCATCATGCCACCGCCAGGCACATGCTCTATTACGCATTTACTGGTCAGCGGCCAGCCTGGGGAAAGAGACGCATAGCGAGATGATGATCTTTGCGAGCGGCGTCAATTGGCAGTTGCTGGGTTTTTACTACGCTGTCAGTTTCTAATGCGTCGAAGGTTTTGTTTTCAAATTGCCCTCATGGTCAGTTACCGTTTCTAGTTCCGTGACTCCGTAGTTAGCTACCAAAATTTTGGTTAGCTGATCCGACGTAGGATTCATGATTCGGAATCTACGCCCTCCTCCGATGTGTCGAGGCTCGTCCGTTGCATATAAGGTCTTCGTCGGCTCAAACTGAAGGTCTGAAGTAAAGTCCTCGTCAGATTTCAATTCGACTAGTTCACTAAAGCCCTCCAAGGGAGTTAAATAAACCTGACCCATTCTAGAACGCCATAACTCCGTACTGGACTTAGGGCCTAAAGTTATGATGAGAAGTTCAAGCCTTTCTCCGGCCTCCGGCCCTTCAAGTTTTTCGAGGCTTCCCCAAGGTTTCTTCGTAATTGCCATTAGCTACGTTCTCTCCCGTAATCGTCTTCAAATCGAATAATGTCATCCTCGCCAAAATACTCGCCCGTCTGAACTTCGATGAATACCAAAGGTTCATCGGTGCACTATTAATAACTCCGAGACTTGCGAGCAGCGTCAATCACATCTACCTCAGCTCTACCTTTTCTTCAAAAGTTCCATTTCTAATTGCGCCGATGAATTCGGACACTAATCCAATTATCTCGGGGTGATCTGTCGTTGTTGGGTCATCTGCGTCAATTCGCCATTCTTCGGGAACGTTTGCTGACCCGAACAGGGCAACATCTTCTCCTCTAATTATGGGCTTTTGTTCATCGTCAGAACCTAAGACCGTTCCGTCTTCCAGTGTCAACTCAATAGCTCTGCACATCTGCATCTCTACGCCAAGTTGAATCCACTTAACTTTCGTTATTTTCATATTCTACTCCTGAGACTGCTAGGCTATGCTCGGTTAGTTCCCGCAGGGGCGACGGTGTGAATCCCCAAGAAGGACCTGCGATTACTACCGAATCAGATCGCGAGCCACGTTGCAGCAACCCTAATTGAATTTCCGTAAGCAACTTGAGCCGGGAATAAACTTCACGAAGAATGCGTTTGCTGGTACTGGCAGTCCGTGCCTGCAACAGGTTTTGGCTTTCCACGCTCTTGATTGTAGCATCCCAATCGTTCGTTTTGCCGTACTCTTCTGCGACG
This sequence comes from Pirellulales bacterium, assembly GCA_022451045.1. Lineage (GTDB taxonomy): Bacteria > Planctomycetota > Planctomycetia > Pirellulales > Pirellulaceae > UBA11883. The sequence continues at coordinate 6,416 of JAKUOW010000099.1, forward strand.
ATCAATGTCAGCGCAACTAGCAAGTCACCCGATGTGAACGAAAGGTTGTAGGGTGGCTCGGTGGTTCCCATTTGTTCACTTGCTGACATCATCGTGGTTTCTTATTCCCATGATTGTCGTGAGCTGTTTCGCCGGACGTTACCCCCCCACATCAGCCTCGTCATTACGGAACTTGAAGAGCGATCTAACATTTTGTGCAGGCATGCTCTTATGTCCAAACACTTCTGACAGCTTGAGGTTTAACAGGCGTCTGACTTTGAGAGGGGGAAATTCTTTCTCGTCGATCCCGCGATAAATCGAATCCTTGTTTACAGCAATGTGCCCTGCTACTTGGTTTGCGTTTACCCAGCGTTCTTCAGTGTTCATTTCGTGCACTGCGCTCAATTGAAGTTGAAAGTCTACCAAAGTAGGTGAATGCCTATGAATGCGTAAGCTTACCTTGTGATATTTGGTTTTCAATTAGTGTGGGTCGTCGTATCCATCCTTTTTGTAGTCCCATAACAAAGCCGTAAGCAATTCCAAAAAATGGAGAAACCAATGAAGTACGGCATGATGCAGCCAGAGGAAGCTGCTAAGCGATTCCTCGACTTTCTTGCCCGGATGATTGCTCGGGCCCACGCAAAGGGCGGAGTAAATCCAGCGGATAACGAAGACCAACAGAATGAACCCGACGACAAGCCAAGCGAACCTGCCGATGGGCAGGAGCCTTAGCCGAGTCGGCCAGAGTTTGTTCCTTACCAATAGACCAAGCCTCTAACCAGGGAGGTGTTACCACGCGGACCGGTGGCGTGATTACGATTGGCGACATTCCGCCGCCGGTGGAGGTTTACCCGTCGGTGGGGAGTGGCCATCATCGGACCAAACGAAAGAAGGCACGCTGCAGGAAGCGTGCCGAGGACGAACGAAATGTCCCCAAAACCCCCGAGCAGCGGGTGTTAGGAAAGAAGAGTCGGGGCGACTAGATTTGAACTAGCGACCTCTGCGTCCCGAACGCAGCGCTCTACCAGGCTGAGCCACGCCCCGATCTGCCATGGATGCTTAGCCCTTCATCCTAGACCGTCCAGCAGCGCTGTCAATATAACGTGATAACCAACTAGTGAGCCTTTAACCAGCAATCATATCTGTTAACACCGTACCACCGATGTCCGTTAGACGACGCAATCGTCCGGCGTGATGAAATCGTAGTAGTTCATCGTCCAGGCCCATCAAATCAAGGATCGTCGCGTGTACGTCCCGGATAGGCACTGACTCTTCTGCTGCACGCAGGCTAAACGCATCCGTTCCGCCAATGGTCGCACCACCTTTTACATTCCCACCGGCCATCCACATTACTAAAGCGTACTTGTTGTGATCGCGGCCAGGCGAACCGCCGATGTTTCCATTGATGAATGGGGTGCGCCCCATCTCAGACGCCCAAACTACCAGCGTGTCATCCAGCATTCCGCGTTGTTCCAAGTCAGCTAATAAGCCAGCTACTGGCTTGTCGACTTCCTTGCTGTGACGAATCATGCGTCCTTTGACATCACCGTGGTCGTCCCAGCTACTGGCTGAAATCTGCACGCCGTGGACAAGCATCGTATACCGTACACCACTTTCAGCGAGCCGGCGTGCCATCAGGCATTGCCTTCCAAATGCGGCTGTTGCGCCGTTATCCAAGCCATATAACTTGCGTACGTGTTCAGGCTCGTCCGAAATGTCAACCAATTCCGGAGCGCGAGATTGCATGCGGTAGGCAAGCTCGTATGACTCAATTCGCGCTTCAAGCTCTGTTGAGTCTGGAAAACGACTGCTAAACCGTTCGTTGAGTAGTCGTAATTGGTCAAGCTCGCTACGTTGGCGTTTTCGAGAAAGTCCGCGAGGTAAATCCAGATTAAGAATCGGCGTACCTTCGTTTCGGAGCAAGGTGCCCTGATAGGCAGCTGGAAGGTATCCATTTCCCCATACGTGACCACCGTTGACAGGTGCTCCTCGTGGATCCTGAATTACCATGTAAGCAGGCATGTCTTGATTTTCGGTGCCGAGACCATAACTTACCCAGCTACCGACGGATGCGGATCCGGGAAATTGGCTACCCGTGGTGACGTGCAGTGTTGACGGTCCGTGATTGGGGTTGTCAGTTTCGATGCCGTGAATGAATGCCATCTTGTCGACCTGGCTGGCCATGTGTGGAAACAGCTCAGATACGTAGCGATCGCTCTCACCATGCTGTGAAAACTTAAATGGACTGCCAACACAGCTGTGATGATGTGATAAGCGGCCTTGAAGTTCGCCTCGTACATTGTGTGAACCGGGAATGCGTTTGCCATGCAATTTGTTCAATTCCGGCTTGTACTCAAAAGAGTCCATCTGGCTAACGCCGCCCTGCATGAACAGAAAAATACACCGCTTTGCTTTACGGTCAACATGCTGTTCACGTGGAGCATAGGGTCCTGATGGTAACTCTGCCTGGAGTATGTCAGACAAAGCAAGCAAGCCTAGACCGTTATAGGCCGATTTGAGAATTTGCCTTCTGTTAATCATGCATCAATTCCAAGGGGATCCAACGAGCGCTAGTTGATATATAAGAACTCGCTACTATTGTAGAGAACTCGACAAACGCTGATCATTGCTTTTTGTTCGTCGTCAAAGGAGTCGAAGAACTCTCCAAGTTGCGACAATTCTTCAGCACTTGCTTCCCGGCAAAACGCAATTTGAATCGCATGCCTTATTCGGCTATCGGTCGAGTTTTCGCTTTCGGCGAATACGCGATTTGCAAAGTGCGACACTTCTGCGGTGACGAGCGGACCATTGTACATGGCAAGCGCTTGTAGCGGCGTGGTACTAAGTCGACGGCGAGGTCGCGATTCATCACAAACGGGCGCATCAAACGTCTGGAGCAGTGGCATGTTTAACGTCCGCTGCTGATAGATGTAAATACTACGTTTGCGACCTTCGTCATCGTATTGCGTGGCCCATTTACTATCGTCGTACTTCACTCGCTTTTCGATATCGTTTGGAAGCGGCGGAAAGATTGGCAATCCAAATTGTTCTGTGTTTAGCCGACCACTTACGTGAAGAATCCGATCACGGACCACTTCGGCGCCGAGTCGGCGAATCGGATATCTCCAAAGGTAGATATTGCCTAGGGCTGTCTCCAATGCTGCGGGATTCTCAATAGCAGATGCCTGCTTGAAAGTGCTGCTATTACATATCAAGCGATGAAGTGATTTGAGACTCCAGTCATTCTCGACTAAGTGCAATGCGAGGTAATCGAGCAATTCCTCGTGACTTGGCCCACCGCTTAAGACTCCGAAGTCGCTTGGAGTTTCCACGATCCCACGACCAAAATGGCGGTACCACAGGCGATTTGCAATCACTCTTGCTGTAAGCGGGTTTTCCGGTGATGCAATCCAATCTGCAAGAGCTTTGCGCCGGCTTCTAGTAGGCCAACGCTTGAATGGATCGAGTCGTATTTCCGCTGGTTGTTCATTGCCCGACACAGCACTCAGAAATCCAGCTTCGACGACTTCTCCGGGATGATCCCATTCGCCACGGATCATAACACGGGAAGTTGGCACTCCAGGTTCATATGGTGGCCCAAACGAATGACGCAACGTCATGGCCATCGGTTGCAAGCGTTTTAAGTGCTGTGGAAGAAACTTGGCTTTGTTCGTAAGTGAATAGTACTCACCGCGTTCTTCATCCGTAATTCGCTCGTCAGTCCTGTCGGCCAGAATACTCTCTAATGCTTTTGCACCTGCGGCGTCAGGGTTTACAAATGTCGTGATGAACTGACCGTCTCCACCAACTTCAAAAATGTACGATTCGTCGTCATCGCGACTGCTAAACACCGTCAATATGCTGCCTTTGCTGTCACTTAAGAACTCCAGCAATTCGGGTGACGTTGCCAGAAAGTCATTGTCGAAAACTACCGCAGGCGTGTCGGAACCTGATAGTAATCCCAGCTTGGGAGTTAGGTCTGAATTAGATTGCTTAAAGCTCGTTCCGGATATCTTGTCCTTCCACGATGTTATCGCCACACCAGTATCGGGATTTGCCGTCGTTGGATCCGCATCCACATCTGAAGCATCAAGCCAAAACTGAAGTCCTTCAAGCTCCGCCAAATCTGATACGTTCATCGTTGTTTCGTCGGCACTCAATGGCCTGTCAAATACCAGGATATGTGCGATCGATCCATTAAATTCAGCGGCCTGAGGTTTACCGGAACCATTGGTTGCTGCCCCGATGGAAGCGTATTTGGGCGTTTTGATGCCTGCATACCAGTGCCCTCGATTCGATCCCGCCAATGATCCTTGAGATTTGGATAACTCACCATCTGTAAAATACTGCCATCTTCCACCAGCTGCGTTGATCACGGTGCGATGAGGTTTGTCATCATTCACGGCAACCTGATCAAAGAAATAGTCATTTCCAAAGCTTCCACCGAGAGCCTGGATGCCAAATCCGGCAGCAATTTTCAGACGATCTTTTAAGACCTGTATTAGCTCACTGAGTTTCGCCTCGGCACCAGCAGCGTCTTCGCGTAATTGCTGTTCTTTTGCACGTGCCCATTCAGCTTCACCATCGCGATAAAACGCAGCCGGCGTTGGCCCACCGATCTGAAAAGCGTCGCCACGAAGTGGTGGCGGAATCTGAACCGTCGCAAAAAATGCCTTGAGTCGATAAAAGTCTTTTGTTGGAATCGCGTCATACTTATGATCGTGGCACTTAGCACAACCAACGGTGAGTCCTAAAAACACACTGCTTACCGTTGTTGTGATTTCACTAAGCATCTCGTGGCGCGATTCATCTCCTCTGGGTTCAGTAAAAGGAGCGAGCCGCATGAAGGTCATGGCCACAAGATTTTCAGATGGCGGGTTTGGTAATTCTCCGGCGCCGAGGATATCCGCCAGTTCATCACCAGCCAATTGTTCACGAATGAATTGGTCGTATGGTTTGTCTCGATTGAACGAGTTGATCACATAATCGCGATACCGCCAAGCATGTGGCATGTCTGGATCGCCTTCGTACCCAGCGGTGTCTGCATACCTTGCCAAGTCGAGCCAAAACCTCGCCCAATGCTCACCAAAGCGAGGGTCATCGAGCAACTGGTTGACCAAATCGGAGTAGGCATCTGGTGAGTCGTTGTTTATGAATTGGTTAACTTCAGCAGGTGTTGGAGGAAGACCAATCAAGCTGAGGTAGACGCGTTTTATGAGAGTGTATTTGTCTGCGATCGGGGCAGGGGTAAGTCCTTTTGACTCCAGCCTTGCATTAATAAACCGATCGACATCATTGGTGACCCAATCTGCGTTTACCACGGCCGGTGGTTCAGTTGGTTTCGGTAGCGTATACGGCCACTCAGATGGTGGTGCTGCTGTCGCGATCGCCGCAAGAGCCGAAACACAAAGTCCAGCGGCGAGCTGAAAGAATAAACCGAATTGTCGGCGGGAATTCATGATCGAGTTTAGGTTACTGCCAATGGGTTATTCTGAGTCAACTTCAGCAAAGATACTGATTTGAACAGCTGCATTTAGGGGCATCTCAAAAATCCCCAACGCAGTACGCGTATGACGCCCTTTGTCGCCAAAAACATCAAAAATTAAGTCGCTTGCACCGTTTAAAACCTGTGGTTGCCCGGTGAATCCCGGAGCGCTGTGCACATTTCCTTCTATCCGTAGAATCTGCGAAATCCTTGATAAGTTACCCACGGCAGCTTTCAACTGCGCAATTGCGTTGATCGCGCAAACTTTTGCCGCTTCGTAACCTTCCTCCACGGACACATCGCCACCACATTTGCCGGTATATGCCATCTCGCCATTTACCCACGGGATTTGACCGGATGTCATCACGACATTTCCGGTTTGCACCCATGGTACGTAATTGGCAACAGCAGAGGGTGCTTCTGGTAACTGAATTCCGAGGCTAATGAGTTTCTCTTCGGGAGTCATATACGTCCGTCGTTGGGATGGGGTTGGATTGGGGTACTAGGTCGCGACAGTGACCGTGAATCCTTAGCCGGATTCAATAGGATCTATTCTAGTCGTAATTGCAGGATCGAATTCATGTGCCCGTGAAAAATAGTAATCTTGTCTGGCAATCGTGCTTGAGGATAAAACACGTGGTTATTACTTAACAGTAAAATCTACTGAGTCTTCTAAACAGAAACAATTCTTCAGGCAGCTTAGGATGCGACAAGTCTAAAACCATGCAGTATTCATATCAAGAAATTGCAAAGATGATCGACCATGCGTTACTGTCACCGTCGTTGACAGCAGATGATATGGAGTCGGGTATCAAAATGGCGATGCTTTATGACGTTGCCAGTGTATGTATCATGCCCTCGTATCTGGAACGCTGTGCCAGATTGCTTGAGGGTACCACGGTAATGCCGTCTACGGTCATCGGGTTTCCACTCGGTGGTCACGCAAGTAGCACCAAGATTGCGGAAGCGGAACGAGCCATAAATGACGGTTGCCAAGAACTTGATATGGTCGTAAACATCAGTCAGGTACTAAGTGGTCGCTGGGAGAGCGTCGAGTCGGACATTGCGGGTGTTATTGAACTTGCTCATGCAGCAGATCGCCGGGTGAAGGTAATCTTCGAGAATTGTTACCTGACCGATGAACATAAGATCCGCCTTTGCGAGATCTGCAATGAGCTCAGGGCTGATTGGGTTAAAACATCTACTGGGTTTGGTACCGGTGGTGCGACGGTGGAGGATGTGAAGCTAATGCGACGTACAGCTGCTGAACATGTACAGGTAAAAGCCGCAGGCGGTGTTCGTTCATTGGCAAGTCTGATCGAAATGAAAGAACTTGGTGCTACAAGATGTGGGGCCAGTGCAACGAAGACCATACTCGACGAATGCCGTGAACAACTTGGCTTGGAACCAATAGGTTTCGACGGCGGTGAAACAGCGGGGTACTGATTCACATCACTGGCCATTCTTGACTAACCGGAGGGCAGCGACAGATGGAATCAACGCGAGTACGTATGATCGTCAGATCATCTTTTTTATAGGTGTGGACGAATAATTACCTGATAGGGGCCACGGATTTTCTCGGATTCATCTTTAAGTAGATGTAATAGCACAGCAGAAATCTTCTGCGGTCCGTTTTCCATTGGTACGCCACGAATTAAGGCTCGATCGTCACCCGCCGAGATATTAGCCTTTACCGTCTTTGTTTCCAGGCGAATCTCTAGCGTCTCATCCTGTTCGGCGGGATTGAAGACAACTTCGATATCGTAACTACGGTTTTCAACAACGTTTACTTCCCAGTAACCACTGCTGTTTGGAGCCCATGTGCCGTCCCGCCAATCCTGTCTGGAAAGGACAGTTTCTGGTGCAACGTCGGAGCCAATCACAATGCGTGGCGGGGCGTAATTGTCTTCGCGCGTGGTAGATACGTCGTCGAACCACTGGTCATAAAGGCGTTGTAGTCTTGCCACTTGCTCAGGATGGGTCGATGCCAGATTGTTCAATTCGGTTGGGTCATTTGACACGTTGTATAGCTGGAATTGGGGTTTCCCGTCGAAAGATGTACTACCAAAGCCACTGGAGTGAAGTAGTTTCCAGTCGCCGTGCCGAAGCATGAAGTTGTGATAGCGTACCGGCTCATTGCCTCGATGAGCTTGAAGCACCAGATGGCGGTTCCAGTTCCTGCGTTTGCCTTCCAATAAGGGCAAGAAGCTCTGTCCATCGAGTTTCAGCCATCGCGGTACGCGAACGTTGCAAGCGTCAGCGATTGTTGGCAGCAAATCGATGTGTGCGCTAAGTTCATGCCGAACAACACCCGCTTGCAAACGATTGGGCCAATGAAGCCAACATGGACTGCGGACGCCACCGTCATAAACCATCGACTTGTTTCCTCGTAAATCACCGACATAACGCCGGGTGTTTGGGCCATTGTCATCAATGAAGATGACGAGTGTGTTGTCCCGAACATCGAGCTCATCAAGTTTAGCGAACAGACGACCCACGTTTTGATCAACATTCGTGATCATGGCAGCGATTCTCGCAAGGCGATCTACTTCGGCTTTGCGCTGCTGTTCATTCCGTTTGCCGACAATTAAGCTCCCCATGTCTTTCTGTTGGTAATGTGCCAACAGATCTTCCGGCACATCGTGAAAAGGACCATGGGGAGCGTTGGTCGCAATGTATGTAAAGAAACTATTTCCATTACTTACTTCCGTTTCAATGAAACTCAACGCAGCATCGAAATAGACGTCCGTGCA